>NZ_JABFRA010000100.1 GCF_013141425.1 Methylotenera sp.
GCGACTCTGGTTGTTTTAAGCTGGCTATGGAACCCTAGCTCAACCTTTTCTGGCCTAGAATTATTGATGTCGCGCTACTTACTAAGCATCGGCCTGCCCTTTGAGCATTGGATTAGACAAATCGCCAAGTACGCCGAATATGAACCCACGGCAGAAAGCTTTTTGCAATCGGCGATGCGCGAATTAGTCGCGCTCAACTGGGTAAGCGGTTTAATGTGGGAAGTTGAAGGATCTAGAAACCAGATTGGTGATGCCACGCCCTTTATTTCTACCTTTAATTTCCATCAGTTGCATTTAACGCTCTACTCACGCTGGCAATTTAGCCCGGCCATGTACTTGCATGTACAACTGCTAACTCAAATATTGGGCGAATTTTACGAGGCAAAACGTCGTGAAGAACTCATCGTGCAGAATACTTATATGCAATCACTTTATGAAACTGGCTCACGCCTGACGCACGATATTAAAAACATATTGCAATCCATGGGCACCTTATCTACCGCAGCCGAACAAAGTAGCGATGATGGCAGTGATGATGCAAGGCTAATTGAGCTTGTCAAGAAACAAATCCCACGGCTTAACCAACGTTTAGCGAGCACATTGACTAAACTCGAACGCCCAAGCGCCGAGAAAAAAAGTCAAGAGAAAGTAGCAAACTGGTGGAAAGCTTTCAAACAGCTCAACGCGCATCTACAAGTGTTATTTGAAGCGCCCATCAGCATGCCTAAGACCAATATCGACCCCGATGTTTTAGATAGCGTGGTCGACAACTTGATTCACAATGCTTTAGAAAAAGCCAAGCTTGAAGCGAATACGCGCATTACTGTAAGCTTAATGCCTAGCAAACACTTTTGCCTAGAAGTTACAGATACGGGCTCTGCAATCCCCGAGAGTGTTATTGAGCGCCTATTTAAATCGCACATCAGCTCTAAAAACGGATTAGGTGTAGGATTATTTCATGCCGCCCAGCAGGCTAGAAATGCAGGTTACTTGTTGAGCTTGGTCGACAACCGCGATGGCGAAGTGCGCTTTAGACTTGAATTAATCGCAACAGAATAAGATAAGCCAAAAATTGCATGAAAAAAAGGGCTGCAAATTCGCGGCCCTTTTAATTTTTAGCTATCTAATTCTAACAAATCCGTTCATACAATCTGTTTCAATGTGAATTAACGTAAGCCTTGAATGTAATCCGACACTGCAGCCATTTCTGCGTCTGTCAATTTTGTTGAAATCACCATCATCATAGGCGCATTTGCGCGCTCACCGGTGCGAAAAGTTTTTAATTGTGCCAAAGTATAGTCTGCATGCTGACCCGCTAAACGTGGAAATTGTTTAGGTATACCAGCGCCATTAGCCCCATGGCAAGAGGCACAGGCTGGCACATTGGTAGCGGCAATACCGCCACGATAGATTTTTTCACCCAATGAGCCTTTGCCATTGGTTTTTGCTTGGCCTAGTTTAATCCTTTGACTAGCAAAATAAGCCGCAACAGTTTTGACATCTTCATCACTCAAGGTGGCCGCCATGCCAGACATCACCGCATTGGCACGTTTGCCTGATTTAAATTCGGTTAGTTGCTTTATTAAGTATTCAGGGTGCTGACCCGCTAATTTTGGATTCACCGTAATCGCGCTATTACCATCGGCGCCATGACAGGCTGCACATACGGTATTTACCGTCTGCAATGCTTTATCTTCTGGCGCGGCTGGCTTTGCATCTGCCGCCGCTGCTTGTGCAGACAGGCTGAAAACAGCACCAAACATTAAACCTGCTAAATTAGCACTCACAGAACTCAACTGCATTAGATGACGAAATTCCATTACCGCTCCCAAAATATCAAATTTACTTACGCTGATTTACTGAAACTAGCTTAGCTTGCATTTCACATATGTGCGACTAATCTAAATTATTCAACCAATTAACGCGCTATTTTAGCGAAAAACACCTATTCGTGATAGCATTTTTCACGATTGTTTAGCGCGCATCTAATTATTGCGCCACAAGCATTAAGCTACACACAAATTAAATTGGAATTTCATGCCCTTGTTTCAAAACGCTACATTTTTTATCTCAGCCCATCATTTGCGAGATCTACCACCTGCCAGCGGCGTTGAAATTGCCTTTGCAGGACGCTCTAATGCAGGCAAATCCAGCGCACTTAACACCTTAGCCAATCATAATCGCTTGGCTTTTGTGAGCAAGCAACCTGGTCGTACACAGCTGATAAACTTTTTCACACTGGGTAACGATAGGCATTTGGTCGACTTACCTGGCTATGGCTATGCAAAAGTGCCAGAAGCCATGCGCGCGCACTGGCAAAACGTGCTGGCTCGGTATTTAAGTGAGCGCTCCAGCCTAGGCGGCTTGGTATTAGTCATGGATAGCCGCCATCCACTCACACCGCTAGACCGACAAATGCTAGATTGGTTCTGCCCTAGCGGCAAACCGGTGCATGTTCTATTGACGAAATCAGATAAATTATCCCGCGGTGAAGCCTCATTAACACTGAATAAAGTACGAAAAGAGCTTTTGGAAACCTGGGGCAATCATTACCACAGCGAATGCACCATCCAGCTGTTTTCTAGCCTAAAGAAACAAGGGGTTGAAGAGGCGGAAAAGGTGATTGGAAAATGGCTATTTGCCAATGAATCAGAAGTTTGAGCTTAAGTTCAAAAACATCGAGCTACAAATTATCGATGTGCTTGTACCCGTTTAAACACCATATCCCAAACGCCATGCCCTAGTTTTATTCCACGATTTTCAAACTTGGTAAGTGGTCTGTAACTCGGTTTTTCGGCATAAGTTTCCGCGGTATTTTGCAATTGCTGCTCGGCACTTAATACTTCCAATACCCATTCTGCATATTCCTGCCAATCGGTGGCCACGTGCAAATAGCCGCCCAATTTTAACTTGCTACACAGCAACTTCACAAAACCCTCTTGAATCAAACGGCGCTTATGATGACGCGCTTTATGCCAAGGATCGGGAAAAAAAATATGTACGCCATCCAAACTGGCATCTGCTAACATATTTTGCAGCACATCGACTACATCGTGCTGAATTATGCGAATGTTAGTGAGCGCTCCCTCTTCAATTAACTTAAGCAGAGCGCCAACTCCAGGCGTATGAACTTCTGCCGCCAAAAAATCACAGTCCGATAAAGTGTGCGCGATTTTGGCGGTAGTTTCGCCCATACCGAAACCGATTTCTAAGATTTTTTTGCTATCTGTACGATTAAACTTAGCGTTTAAATCGATGATTTCTGGCGCGTACTCAATACCAAACTTCGGCAGACCAATTTCTAAAGCGTGCGCCTGCCCTTTTGTGACGCGCCCTTGGCGCAACACAAAACTGCGAATGCGGCGACCTTTTAAGGCTTCTTTTGCTTCGTCTTGCTGTTTGGTTTCTTCGGATTTATTTATGTCGTTCATGCTGCGTATTATACTGTAGGAGCGATTTTTAAATCGCTCCTACAATGTATAAGATTTATCTCCTTGCAAAAATCCCAATAAGGGCTCGTCAAAATTTTTGCTAAGCGCAATGACCTTAAATAAATCGCCCATCTCAGCGGGGGATAATAGCTTTTGCGCCGCCGCAGCAAGCGGCGCATAACTTGCCATGTCGTGCGGTGATACCTGACTCATCAGGTCTAAAATTCCACAATTTATTAAAAACTGAGCTTGCGAGGCATAGCCTGCGAGCCTTATTCCATGCGGCTCGCAGAGCATCGCAATTTGGCTAAAATCAACGTGTGACGTAATATCTTGCAGGCCAACATTTATTAGCGGGTCAGTGTGCGCATAGTGCTGGTAATGGCACATCAGCGTGCCTTGATTACGCTGAGGATGGTAGTACTCACTTGCAGAGAATCCATAATCAATCATCAAAATTACACCATGATGTAACGCACTAGCAAGGCTGGCAATCAATCCATTTGCTGCTGGGCAAACTTCGGTAATATAACCAGCGGTTAAATTTAGTTTGGTAACGCCATCTAGCAAGTTTGGCTCTTTTAAAATTTCATCTTGCCAAACAAGAGTTTCATCATCAACGGCGATGCCGCACTCGTAAATACCGTCATCCTTAACATGCACAATATGCACTGGAATAGCATCTAAAACTTCGTTTCCTAGCATCACGCCAACAAAACTCTCGGGCAACACTGTTAGCCATTCCACGCGTTGCAATAAATTTGCAGAAATTTTATTACGCAAGGTTTCTAGCTGCACTTGTCGCAAGTGGTCACTTACTTCCAATATATAGTATTTATCAGGGATACAATTCAACTCGGCTAAAGTTAACAAAATATCTGCCACAAATTTACCTGTACCTGCTCCGAGTTCAAGAATACTCCCGTGCGTAATGCGCAAGATTTGGGCTACTTGATTTGAAATTGTTTGCGCAAACAGCGGTGAAATCTCGGGAGCAGTAACGAAATCTCCCCCACCTTTTTTGCTATCACCGAACTTTTGATTACCTGCGCTGTAATAGCCTAAACCTGGAGCATAGAGTGCTAACTGCATGAATTCAGCAAAACTTAACCAACCTTTTGACGAATTGATGGTCTGTTGAATCAACCTGACTAATTGCTGGCTATGTTTTTGCGCTTCAATGGAAGGTGTAGGCAGTGTACTCATAGACTTAGATTATAATAGCTAACAATCAAGAATGGACTAAAGCGTGGATTCAAAACTCATAAATAAAGTTGTTCTCATTACTGGCGGAGCCAAACGTGTCGGTGCGGCTATTTGCCGCCATTTGCATACCGATGGTTTTAATTTGATGATTCACTATAAAAGCTCCATTAATGAAGCGCGTGCATTGCAAGCCGAGTTGAGTTTGCTACGTCCAAATTCAGTGGCGATTATTCAAGGGGATTTATTAAATATCGCCAGCCTACCCAATTTAATCAGCGAAACTGTCAATCACTTTGGCCGTTTAGATGTATTAATTAATAATGCCTCAACCTATTACGCAAGTGAAATTGGCGATATTGACGAAAATAAATGGCATGATTTAATGGGTAGCAATCTGAAAGCCCCCTTATTTTTATCGCAGGCCGCGGCGATAGAATTGCGAAAAAACCATGGCTGCATCATCAACATTACCGACATGCACGTGGAACGTCCAAAAAAGGGCTACATCGTATATAGCGTCGCAAAAGCTGGCTTAGTCACACTAACAAAATCTTTAGCCCATGAATTAAGTCCGGAAGTACGCGTAAATGCAGTTGCTCCTGGCCCCGTACAATGGCCTGAAAATAACCCGCAGTTTGACGAAGTTTATCGTCAGCGGGTGATTAACCAAACCTTGCTCAAACGCGTTGGAGAAGCCGAAGACGTTGCCAAAGCGGTTAAATTTTTAGTGGCAGATGCGCCATTTATTACTGGCCATGTGTTGGCGGTGGATGGCGGACGTTCTTTAAATCTTTAAAACATGCAAACGATGCAAAACCATGATTAACCACTTACCTCCCAATCGCTCAAATAACTTCATCAAGCTGCGTAATAGTTTGATTAGCGCCACGGGTAAAGCCATCGGCGACTACAACATGATTGAGGAAGGCGATACCGTGCTGGTATGCATGAGCGGTGGCAAAGATTCACACGCCATGCTAATGATTTTACTTGCCCTGCAAGAGCGTGCACCAATTAACTTCAAACTGATTGCCATGAATTTGGATCAAAAGCAGCCTGGTTTTCCTGCGGATATTTTGCCTGCTTATTTTAAAAAGTTAGGCATTGATTACCGCATTGTCGAAGCGGATACTTACTCGATTGTAAAAGAAAAAATTCCTGAAGGTGCAACCACCTGTAGTTTATGCTCAAGGTTAAGACGCGGCATAATTTATACTACCGCTAAAAAACTAGGTGCAAACAAAATCGCGCTTGGGCATCATCGAGACGACATTGTCGAAACTTTGTTTTTAAACCTATTTTTTGGCGCAAAACTTAAAGCGATGCCGCCAAAACTATCCACCAATGACAAGCAGAATGTTGTAATTCGCCCGCTGGCTTACTGTAGTGAAAAAGACATTGCTAGCTACGCGCGCCAAATGGCGTTTCCGATTATTCCGTGCGATTTATGTGGTGGACAAGAAAATCTACAACGGCAAAAAGTAAAAGAAATGCTTAAAGCGTGGGAGTTAGAACAGCCGGGGCGTGTGAATAATATTTTTCGCGCCATTGGCAACGTAGAACCTTCACACTTGGCTGATTTTAATTTGTACGATTTTAAAGGCTTAAGCCAAGCCAAGGCAGAAGATGAAGACCCTCTTTTTGGGGACATTGCCAAAGAAGAGAATGCGCTGAATATAGGCAATGTAAGCGACACTAAAATTGAGTTTGTACGCAAATAATGAAGGGCTTACTTCAAGCTAAGCACCTTGTTATTTGCATCTATGTTTCAGCATCAATCGATAGCCTGCACTAAGAGATTTGACGTTTAAACACGCGCCCACCAAAACGGTAAGAAAGTGCATCAGGCAAGTATGTCGCCAACACCAGAAGTGCCGTTATAATTAAAAATAGCCAGCGCACAGAATAATCCGTAATAAACTTAGCTGCTGGTGCTTGTGATTGCACAAAATTGTAAAATTCAGGCTTGTCAATGCCCTCTACATATTGCCCTTTTATTTCAGCGGTCATCGCTTGTAGGTGTTCAACATCAAGCTTTGATAAATAACGGTCAAACTCAGCATAAGCCACAGGAGGGTCGGGGTCATCTAAACTGGCATCGTTATACATAATACCGCCGCCTGCACTCTCGGCCGCTGCATCTGTACCCCAATAGCCGACAAATTTATTATTGGCATTGAATCGTTTAATCGGTGCAGGCTCATGCCCACCAACGCCCACAAAAATTACATTTTTACCAATACGTACATTGCTAATGTCCAGTTTGTTGATGCCATTAGCTTTGGGCGACTCATCGCCATCGGTAAAAAACAACATTTGTGCGGGGATATTTAAATAGTCAAACGTTGCCTCTGCCGCCTTAACGCCAAAGGTCATACGGCTATTGCCGCTCCATGCCATGCGCCATTCTAGGTGGTCAATAGTGTCATTGATGATGTCAAAGTTTTTACAAACCTCTAACGGCATGAATAACAGGGCGACATTTTCAGCGGCAAAGATGCCTACGCTTACATACGTGCCACAGGGGGAAGTTTTCACCACTTCTTTCATCATGTGCTGGGTATACACCAGCCTGCTTACAGGCTGATTGTTTACCTTCATGTCTTCCGCATTCATGCTTTGCGAGACATCTGCCACCAATAAATAATTATGCACGGCTTGCTTAAGCTGAATTTGCGGCTTAATTAAGGCCAGCAGCAAAAAAAACGATGCCAAAACGAGCAACACGGTTTCGTAATTCTCTTTTAGCAGATTAAATGCTTTTCTCATGGCAAACCTTGCGGCAAATTACTAATTTCCATGCCGGATGGGTCTTGCGGCACAGTTTTGATATTACTTGGAATCACGCCCAGCAATAAACTTAAATTAAACTTTGCTGCGCGTGAGCTAGGGTCAAGCTTTAAGGCTTGCTCATAAGCAGATTTAGCCTGTAGGTAATCAAACTTAGCCTGTTCTTGAATTGCGCCATCTGCTGTCACTAAGCGTTGCAAGCCTGAGCGGAATAAGTTGTTACCGATGTTGTAGTGAATATTAGATTTAAGCGCTGGGCTGACTTCAAAAGCAGTCTCGCTTTTTTTATTAGCAATTTCTAAGGTTTGACCAAAGCCCTGCACGGCATGTTTAAAATTACCCGTTTTACCTTGCTGGTAGGCATCAGCAAATTTCTTGTGAAATGGATAGGTTTCGTCATAAATGACCTCCCCTGCGCGTAAGGCTTGATTTACCTTACTGATTTTATTGGTTTGGTAGATTTCATAGGCGGTGCCAGCCAATCCTACCAGCAAGAGCAACCCAAACAGCTGGTTTTTACGGTTTCTATTTTTATGAGAACCAGTATGCTTATTCATTCGTGTACCCCATCTTTAATCGTCAAATTTTTAATCGTCAAAATCAACAAACCCAATATTAAGGCGATGATGATAAACACCTGTGAATAATCATAGCCTGCAATGGTTTCAATATATTTAATGGCTTTTTTCTCTCGCGAGTCAATGTCACGAATCGCCGACTGCAACGACTCGGCATCTTCAGCCTCATAAGCGTTATATTTCAGCCCAAGTGATTGAAAATACTTATGTAGCACGATTGAATTAGGCACTCGATCTTCTGCATAGACCTCTTTGGTAAAAATGCTGGGCTCGCCAGGTTCGCGCAACATAATCCAGTAGATACTGAGTTTTCGCTCTTTTAAGCGCTGACTTAATAAAAACTTTACGCGCGGGCTAAGCTTTCCCGCACCATCAGACAGCAAAATAATGGCACGTGAACCTGAATTTTCAATTTTATCGAATAAACCAATACCCTCAGTTAGGCCCGCGCCGATATTGGTTTGATTCAATGAGGGGCTGGTAGCGGCTATAATTGCCGAGTGAATTGCATCGCGATTGGTGGTGATTTTAACACCATATAAAGCCGAGTTAGTAAACCCTACCACGCCCATCATGTCATTTGGCCGCGAATCAATAAACTGCGAAATAATACGTCGTGCCGCAACGGATTTAATCTCCGCCACATTGCCCGAGTTATCACCAGTAAAAGGGTGATCCATACTCACGCTACGATCTATGACCATCACGGTTTGCGCGCCTTTACCAGTGCGCTGTATTTTTTCATCGTGCCCGCGTGGATTAGCCAAAGCAATGACAATATTGGCTAACAGTAATGCTGTGACCACTTTAATTGCCAAATTAAGCCTATCTGAAAGCTTATCTTCAGGCATCATCTCCAGCCAAGTGTAAACTTTTCCTTGGTGGCCTTTTAGCCAAAAGGGGAGCAGTGTGATAGGCAATAATAAGAGTGCCCAAGGAGTTAAAAAAACCATCAAATGCCCCGCTCACAATCGCGCAATTGCTTGCTGAGTTGCGCCAAATCGCTAATGATTTTTTTGCTGTTACGCGGCTCGACCGCGTATAAAGATTGATTTGACTCATTAAAAAACTGTGCAATTTCAGCCTTCATTTTCTTGAAACTTGGGCGTAGATTAATAAAGTGTTCAATATCACGGGCAAACATATTGGCACCATAATGCTGATTAAACGCTTGATGAACATAAACTAAGGCCTGCTTCTCTTCAGCCGCTGATTTTACTGCGGGTGATTTAGCGAGTCGTTTTAATTGCCGATGTGTTTTAGCAAATGCGCCACCCATAAAAGGTAGCCAATTACCGTCGGCATTCATGTAAAGCAAGACAAGCAAACTGGCGGCTAAAATGCTTGCAAACTCTGCAAGCCGCGTTTTATGTGTGCTTATTTCAACCAGTGGCGGCATGGCTTCTGGCTGAATATTTTTTTGTGCCGTATCAATATTACCTGTAACAATTGGTGATAACCAAAACCCCCATGCCGGCACTTCTAGCGTCTCAATCTTTGCTCCGCCAGCTAGTACCAATTTCTCTGCGGGCAATTGCATTACGGCAGGCTTATTTGGGCTGGTGAACGATTGATAGCTTAAATAAAGGGTGTACTGCGTCAGCGCTTTTTGTTGCTTAGTGACAACGCTAACATCGACCAGCTCAACACCGTTGGTTTTACTGCCTTTTTTTGGAAAGGCACTTTCTGCAAAATTTAATGGTACGGGTACTTGAAGCACAACTTTTCGGCTTAATTTATCACCAATCTGCACACCAAAGGTGTTGGTAGGATTGGTGAGCGACACTATTTTCGCCGTGGTGGTATTATTCGCTTCATCAGCCGCTTGCAATGCAAAACTGGCCGACAACAAGGCGGCGGCACATAATCTTGAAATTAGGTTTATCATGGAATTCTTCATTGAGTTAATCTCGATAGCCCTTGTTTATTCAGCTTGGACTATTCAACTGGGTTTATTCAACGGGCTTTTTTATAGGCTCATATTGTGTTCAAAATAATGCGTCATCGTTTCGGGTTTGTAATCCGCGTGCATAAATAATGCTGGAGAATCAAACTTAAGGAATAAAGCCTCTAGTGCGTGTCTGCGTTCATTAAAGGCCTTAATAAATTTAGCCCTGACTTCATATCTAAAAAACAAGGTTTTATTCAAACCGGTTTCTGGGTCTATCATGGTGCCAAAGCCAAATTTTGGAAGTTTTTTGTACTCTTCGTCATCCCAAAGCACAATCGGAATCACTTGATGTGCAGACATGGCCGTGAGCGTTTGTTCAATCACGCTGAGAGGCATGTGGAAATCTGAAATCCAAAATACCAAACCTCGACTTTGCCCTAGAAAATTAGGCACATCGACTACCCCTTCAGCCCCCACACGCATTTTTTGATAATCATGCAATTGCGCGATGGCTTCTTTTGATTGATATAAATTACGGCTTAAGGGTAGCGTAAAATCTTCAAGCACATGGTTGTTATAGCCAATAAAGCTAAAAACATCACCCGCTTGATAAGCAGAATTTGCCACCGCTGTTGCTATTTCAATAGCTTTATCAAGTTTTCGTTGTTTTCCCTTAAATTGCATCGAACTAGACAAATCACAAATAGCGTAAATCGGCGTCGTGCTTTCTTGGTTAAATTGCCGAACTTGCACTTGCTCAAAGGGGTCGCGAATGGTTTCCCGAATATCCATGCGTCTTGCATCGGGGTGATCAACCAAATTAACATTGCCGCGATACTCTAGCCCCAAGCCGCGTTGTGTGCCACGATGCGCGCCCAATTGTAAGCTGGCAGACTTCCACGAAACAATGTACTCAAAAGGTTTCGCATAAGCATCGTTCGCCGCATTGCGTGTGGCTAAACTCATGAGATTAAGCCGCCTTACTAAATGTTGTGCTAGGCACGGCCACTGTACTCATAATGTTGGCGGTCAACTCACGCGCCAATGCGGTTCTGCGGTTCTCGTACATACTATTAAACACCAAGCGATGTGAAATCACCTCATGGAATACAGCGTGAACATCTTCAGGGTACATACTATCGCGATTGTTCAGCCACGCATTCACACGTGCAGCTTTCATTAACATCCCCATACCACGTGGGCTTGCGCCTGTTTGAATAACACGAGTCACATCGACGCTTTCCATTTTTACACCGAATTTTTCAGGGTGTTGCGTGGCATCCCATAAATCAAGCGCATATTCTTCTAATACATCGCTCGATTTAATGTGGTTTTGCAATTGTTCAGAAAACGCATTGAGTTGATCAAAATGCAAAATGCCACTTTCCACTTGCTGGGTCAATTTTTCTGCGTTTTGAAATTTGGTATTAAAGATGAGTGATTTTTTTAAATCGCGATCAGTTGGAATCTCAATTGGAATTTCCATCATAAAACGGTCACGCGCGGCAGATGGAATTTCAAATGTTTCGTTTTTTTCTACTTGATTACGGTCAGCAAATACAATCATGTGTGGCAGACGGTATTCTTTCTTAAACGCACTGACATGACGCTCTGCCATCACACGCAACATCAAGGCATGTACTTGTGGGCGAGCACGGTTGATTTCATTAAAAAAGAATACCGATAAATTTTCACCCGCACGCAATAGCGGGCCTTCATCAATTTTAGGACGGCCATCATCGCCTAAATAAGTATGGTAAATCAAGTCGTTCGGCATTAAATCGACCGTACCCTCAATACGCTCGTAAGCCCCACCAATACCGCGCGCAATGGCTTGCAATAATGTGGTTTTACCTACACCCACGCCACCATCTAGCAGCACATGGCCGCGCGCAAAAATCGCTGTGTTCATTAGGCGAACCGCTTTACTTTGCCCGACAATGACCTTATTTACTTCATCTTCTAGTTTTAATGCGTGCGCACGCACGTCGGTGAGTTGAGCGTCTAATGGTGGTGACATAAAGTTTCCTTTTTAAACTTACGTTATAACTTCCGTTTAATAATAATGACCTAGGATGCTTTCATCAAAAACCCTATGAAACTATCCCTTGTTACAAAGAGTTGCCACAATGTAACAGAATGTTTGCTGGGCTTAATCCTCCAGATTGGAAAATTTTAGTGGTCCAGCAAAATTTAATTTAATATTAAAGTTCAATCCTCCAGAATCAGGGATTTCTATGCTTCAGGCGATATAACAAATCTGGGATATAAGTGCCCAAAACTGCCAATGCGGCTAACAACAAATATAGCCACCTTAATGAGTAAGCTGTAATAAAATTAGCCGCGGGGGCCTGTGATTGCAAAAATTGATAGAACTCTGGCTTATCCAGACCTTCGATATATTGACCTTTTATATCATTTGCCAGACTTTTCAAATAGTCAGCCTCTTGTTTTGATAAATAGCGGTCATACTCTGAATAGGCCACCACGGGATCGGGATCGTCTTTGCTAGCATCGGCATAATTAGCGCCAACGGCACCAGCATCAGCGGCCGCATCTGTGCCCCAATAACCAACAAATTCATTATTCGCATTGAAACGTTTAATAGGGGCTGGCGCATGGCCGCCAACGCCCACAAAAATCACATTCTTACCGATTCGAACACCACTTAAGTCTAGTTTATTAATACTATTGGCTTTGGGTGCTTCATCGCCGTCGGTAAAAAATAGCATTTGTGCTGGGCTATTTAGATAGTCAAAGGTTGCCTCGGCCGCCTTAATGCCGAAAGTGATACGGCTATTGCCACTCCAGGACATGCGCCACTGTAGATGATCAATAGTGTCGTTAATGATGTCAAGATTTGCACAAACCTCGAGTGGCATAAACAATAAAGCTACGTTTTCTGCCGCAAATGCACCCACACTGACATACGTTCCGCAGCCTGAAGTGTTGACTATTCCTCGCATTAAATGTTGTGTGTAAGCCAGCCGACTTACAGGCAGGTTATTCAACTTTAAGTCTTCTGCATTCATACTTTGCGACACATCAGCAATCAGCAGGTAGTTATGCACTTCTTGCTTGAGTTGTATTTCAGGCTTGATTAGAGCAAGCATTAAAAATGCGACAGCGCACAAATACAACACCGTCTCGTAGTTTTCTTTCAACTTGGCCATAAGTTTGTTTACGTGGTTCATTAGATGAAATTATTGAAGAAGTAGTTTATGTTTTAAAGGTTGAACGAAATATCAGTACAGCACCTTTGCCAAACCCGTAACTTGTAGTGAGAAAACTGGCAAAAAGATATATTTGGAAAATTTGTGGTGGCGGTACTTTGGGCATATCTAAATATTGGAAAGATAGCCATCAGTAAAAACAGACTGGAGTTAGTAAAAGCTCCTACCACCATCGCCCAGCGTACATGCCACGGAAATTGCACTTTTGCGGCATAGTAACCAAAAATGAGCGCACTCATCAGCACGACATTTCCAGCATGATTATCATTTTGGTGCATTACTATTTCCCCCATATTTTTGATATGCTTTGTTCAAAAATCTTTACAGTTGCATTTAGCGCAAGTTAACGTTATTATGCAGACAGGTCTGTTCACTTATTTACAGTCTAATCCCAGTGAACATAATTTTGCAAGCGATTTAAAAATAATTTTTTTAAAGAGGTTTAAATTGAGCGACACTTTGAATGTTAGTCACACTCATTGGCAATGGTTGCGCAATAACTCTCGCATTGGGGGGAAGCGCACAAACGCCAGTTTATATGGGCTTTCCGACCTCATTCACCAATGGAATATAGAGCGCATATCACGCAACCACTTGCATGGGTTAGCGCAAAACTTAACCATTGAAAATGTGCAAGATTTAAAAAGCATTATTCAAAATATCCTGAGCAAAGCAACAGCTACACAAGCGGAAGTAATTGCCGACCAATTGTTATTTTTAGCCATTGGTGCAATTCAAATAGAATCGCAAAATCGCTCAAATGAAGCTTGGCGATTAGTGAATCGTGCCATACAAAATATCGCTGCACCTAAAAAAGAAAAGCCCGTACTTATGCTTAGTTTCATGGCAATGCTACTTGCGACATGCACCTACATCGCGATGAATACACCCTCTAAAACACACATCATCACACCGGCTTTACCGCTAGTAATCGAAGTTAATAACGCGCCAGACCCTGTCACCATAAGTATGCTGGAATTGACTTACAACAAAATGAAAGTGGGTACTTGTCAGCTACCACAAGCCGCTATGTTGCCGCCTGCACAACGACATGCGTTTTTAATGTTTGTGAATGCAGGCACCATTGACGTGCATCACGTAGAAGATTTGAGGCAAGCCTTAGGGTATGTCAATTGCTTATACCCGCAAGAACTCATGCACCCAACGTCCACCTAGGGGCGAATAAGGATATATCATGACTAACAGTATCACTATGTACGAAAAAATACTAAACGCCGCCGCCAGTTTGTTCGAAACGCGTGGCATTCAAGCCTCAGGCGTGGACACCATTATTGCCGAAGCAGGTGTAGCAAAGGCAACGCTATACAAGCATTTTCCCAGTAAAAATGAACTGGTTATGGCGTATCTACGTGATAAATCCGACAAATTTTACGCATGGCTAAATGAGCGATTAAGCGCAAAAAAAGCCACTTCACTAGAGATTTTATTTGAGCTTTGTGATCTCGTAGAAATTTGGATTTCTACGCCAGAATTTCACGGACTTCCGTTTCACATCGCATCCGTGGAGTTCCCTGACCCGTCACACCCCATCAATCAATACTCATCTGTGTTAGCCATTGAGTTACAACACTATTTATCAAAAATAGCAGCAGCTGCGGGCGCAAAAGACCCTGAAGCTTTGGGCCAACAACTCACCATTTTGTTTGAAGGCGCTGCTTTAGTTGAACGCTTAAGCCCCAGTAGTGACGCAGCCAAACGTGCTAAAAATGCAGCTGTGATGTTGATACACGCCTCAATATAAGCATTTTTTATTCAAATCCGTGGTCCACCGATCATTTTACCTTATACTACTTTGCATCATCCAGCTGTAAGGACTTATTGATGCTGCGCTCATGGAAATTTAATTTGGTTCTAAAAAGTACCTCAAGACAAGCAATCTACCTCCAAATTGCCCAACAAATCATAGACGAAATCCAAAAAGGACGACTTCCAGCTGCAACCGCGATGCCAGGTACCAGAGAGTTTGCTGTTCATTTAAGCGTGAACAGAAAAACGGTGGTGCTTGCCTATGATGAACTAATAGCACAAGGCTGGCTAACTACGCAAAATCGTCGCGGCACCTTTGTTTCTTCCAACCTGCCTAATTTCGCCACTTATCCACCTACACAAAAACAGAGCAGCTCCCAAGCAAGTGGTTCTAATAACGCACTTGCAGATTACCTATCGTTGCCAATTTCGGCAAAAGAGCAACTATTCATTGATTTCAATGACGGCATTCCCGACACGCGCCTAATTCCATTTGATATTCTTTCTAGGGCGTTTCGCCACGTATTGCTGGGGCCGTCCAAAAGTAACAAGCTGGGGTATGGTGATCCCAAAGGGGTGTTAGCGCTTCGCAATGCAATTGCACGCATGCTCAATATTGAGCGTGGCTTAAATGTAGCTACAGATGAAATTTGCATTGCGCGAGGTAGCCAAATGGGAATTTTTCTAGCGGCTCGCGTACTCACTAAACCTAACGATTATATTGTTGTGGAAGATCTAAGCTACCCACCAGCTCGTGAGGCCTTTGAATCCTGCGGGGCAAATATCCTTACGGTTGGACTTGATGCTTATGGCATTGATGTTATTGCACTTGAAAAACTATGTCAGAAACATCCAATTCGTGCCATTTATGTCACACCCCATCATCAATTTCCCACTACTGTAATGATGACTGCTGAGCGTCGGTTAAAACTGCTAATGCTAGCTGAACAATATGACTTTACGATAGTGGAGGATGATTATGACCACGAATTTCACTTTTCGCACCACCCCGTTTTTCCGCTTGCAAGCACGAATCATCACGGACGCGTGGTTTATGTAGGCTCGCTGTCAAAAGTACTTGCTCCGGGGTTGCGCGTGGGATATTTGGTTGCAGATAGCGCTTTTATTGACCAATGTGCAAATGAAGTAATGATTATTGACCGGCAAGGCAATTCTATTACCGAATTAGCAATAGCTGAACTGATGGAGTCGGGTGAAATTAAACGCCATATACGCAGAACTTTCAAAGTATATAATGAGCGCCGCAGTTTACTCATAAGCCTGATACAGCAGCAACTCAGCGAGCATACTAATTTTGATGCACCTAATGGTGGCTTAGCCATTTGGTTACGTTTAAATGATGAAATAGAAATTAATCGCCTTGTTGAAAATGCGCTAAATGCGCAAGTTCGCATTTTACCTGGCACACTTTTTTCGGCCAATAATCTTACGGTAAATGCCATACGCCTTGGCTTTGGTAGCCTAAATGCTGAAGAGCTAAGCGCAGGAATCGCAAGGCTAAAACAAGTTCTTTCGTCTTAAATCTATAAATTTATATAAAAATGATATAAGAGTTGCTGTAAGTTGTTGTCTTACAGCCATTTACCTTGCTATTATCCGAGGTGTTATCTTAGTAACCTCCTTTTTCTTAGGCATTCATGTCCAAACTGTTAATTGTTGAATCTCCTTCCAAAGCAAAAACGCTCAAAAAATATCTGGGCAACGACTTTGAAGTACTCGCCTCATACGGACACGTACGGGATTTAATCCCAAAAAATGGTGCTGTCGATACAGCCAATGATTTCGCCATGAAGTACGACATCATTGAACGCAACAGTAAACATGTAGATGCTATTGCAAAAGCCGTGAAAAATGCTGATAGCATTTACCTCGCAACCGACCCGGACCGCGAAGGTGAAGCCATTTCTTGGCATATTGCGGAAATTTTAAAATCTAAAAACCTACTCAAAAACAAGCTGATGAAGCGCGTGGTATTTCATGAAATCACAAAAACTGCCGTAGAGAACGCCATTGCTGAACCGCGCGATATTTCCATGCCAATGGTGAATGCTCAGCAAGCACGCCGAGCATTGGACTATTTAGTAGGCTTTAATTTATCGCCATTGTTATGGAAAAAAATCCGCCGCGGCCTTTCTGCAGGACGTGTACAAAGCCCTGCGTTGCGGCTCATTGTTGAACGCGAATTGGAAATTGAGGCGTTCAAATCGCAAGAGTATTGGTCGATACATTTGGATGCGCTAAAACATAGCCATGGTTTCACCGCCAAACTGATACAACTCAATAACGAGAAAGTGGAACAATTCACCGTCATCAACCATGACCAACAAAGTGATATTGTAGGCAAGCTGTTACTTGCAAGCGCAGGCAAAACTACCGTTTCACGCGTTGAAAAAAAACAACGCAGCCGTAGCCCTACCGCTCCATTTACCACCTCTACTTTGCAACAAGAAGCCGTCCGCAAGTTGGGCTTTACCACTTCACGCGCCATGCGTATTGCTCAACAGCTATATGAAGGTATGGATGTTGGTGGTGGCACTGTCGGTTTAATCACTTACATGCGTACCGACTCCTTTAGCATTGCGGCTGAAGCCATTGCGCAAATTCGTGATTATGTGAAAAAGAATTTTGATGCAGAATATTTACCAAAGTCGGCAATTCTATATAAAACCAAATCAAAAAGTGCGCAAGAAGCCCATGAGGCGATTAGGCCAACAGACATCAGTCGCACTCCTGCTAGCGTGCGTCAATATCTAAATGATGAGCAATTTAAGTTATATGAAATCATTTGGAAACGCGCGCTCGCTTGCCAAATGGCACCTGCTAAATTTGATGCCGTCAGCGTTGATTTAAGCGTCGGCTCTGACGCCAATTTATTCCGCGCCTCTGGTCAAACCTTGGTATTCCCTGGCTTCATTGCCGTGTATATGGAAGGCACGGATGACGAAGAAGAAGAAGGCGAAAGTAAACTACCGCTCTTAGAAACGGGTGAAGTACTGACGGTTGAAAAAATTTACGGCAATCAACATTTTACCGAGCCACCTCCGCGTTATGGCGAAGCCAGCTTGGTCAAGATTTTGGAAGAATTCGGCATCGGGCGCCCTTCTACTTATGCCAGCATTATCAGCACCCTGCAAGACCGCGAATATGTATTACTGGATAAAAAACGTTTCACACCTACCGATGTGGGCCGGGTGGTGAATAAGTTTCTAACTGAGCACTTTACCAAATATGTCGATTATGACTTCACCGCAAACCTAGAAAATGCGCTCGACAGCGTAGCAGAAGGTGAGCGTGAGTGGATACCGCTGATGGCAGAATTTTGGCGCGATTTTAATCAGCAAATTCAAGCAAAAGCCGATGTTGAAAGGCCTGGCAATGAGTTGATTGATGAAGCCTGTCCAAAATGTGGCAAACCACTACAAAAACAACTTAGCCGCTTTGGTACATTTATTGGCTGTACAGGCTATAACGATGAGCCTAAATGCGATTATAAACGTAGCTTAAATGGCGCAGCGCAAGGCGGTAGCGACCCAATCGTGATTGGAACCGATAGCGAATCAGGCAAAGAAATCTTGTTAATGAACGGCCCCTATGGACCCTATTTACAGCTAGGCCTAGCGATTGAGGGTGAAAAAAAGAAACCAAAACGCGTTAGTGTTCCAAAAGAAATTTCATTAGCCGGCATCAATCTGGAAACGGCCACCATGGTGCTATCGTTACCGCGTGACTTAGGCTTACACCCAGAAACCAATAAGAAGATTGTTGCCAACATTGGTCGTTTTGGGCCTTATGTAAATCACGATGGAAAATTCAAGTCGATTCCAAAAAGTGAAAGTGTGTTCAAAATTAATTTGGAAGGTGCGGTTGCCTTAT
This sequence comes from Methylotenera sp., assembly GCF_013141425.1. Lineage (GTDB taxonomy): Bacteria > Pseudomonadota > Gammaproteobacteria > Burkholderiales > Methylophilaceae > Methylotenera. Next base: position 18,791 of record NZ_JABFRA010000100.1, read on the forward strand.
TAGCCGCGGCTCATACAGGTCCAGCACCGCTTTGTTCACTGGGTAAACATCCATCAGAGGATGGACAAATTGAGGTATTTACTGGGCGTTACGGTCCATATGTACAACATGGGAAAATACGTGCCACATTACCTAAAAGTATCGAGCCAGAATCACTCACGCTCGATGAAGCTTTAGAATTATTAACGGCCAAAACAGCAAAAGTCGAGCCTGCTAAGAAAGCGCCAGTAAAGAAAATGGCTACTAGCAAAACCACCACCAAAAAAGTGGCTACCAAAAAAGTCACCTCCACAAAAAGTATCAAGAAGCCAGCAACAAAAAAATCCGCTAGCTAAGGTTTGCTAAATCACAAATTTAATATCTAGAAAAATAAAAAGCGGCCCAAGAGCCGCTTTTTATTTGTTGATTCCTGATGCTAGCCACTGACGTTTTGGCCGAGTAAGTTCACTTCATTATGTTCAATCCATTTACGAATTCTATTGGCATCACCAATGCGAGACAATTTACCTGCAGAATCAAGCAAAACAATAATCATCGGCTGCCCTGAAATTTCAGCCTGCATCACTAAACATCGTCCAGCTTCATTAATAAAACCCGTTTTAGACAAGCCAATTACCCAATCACTACCACGGACTAGCGAATTGGTATTCACAAAATTTACTGGTGTTTGACGGCCGTACAAGGTAATTTCTTGTGAAGCGGTCGTCGTTACTTGGCGAATCTCAGGATAATGATATGCCGCATTGACCATTTTCACTAAATCTTCAGCCGTTGAAATATTATTGCTATCAAGTCCAGTCGCATCATAGAATTGCGTCGCTTTCATTCCTAAAGCATGAGCCTTGCTATTCATGGCGCTAATAAAGGCACTGTTGCCTCCTGGAAAGTTTCTTCCTAAAGCCGAAGCGGCTCGATTTTCGGATGACATGAGTGCCAATTGCAGCAGCTCACCTCGTGTCAAAGATGAGCCAACAACTAGTCTAGAACGCGTCCCTTTAATATAATCAACATCTTCATCTGCAATATAGAGTATTTCATCCATGGGCAAATGTGCATCCAACATCACCATAGCTGTCATTAGCTTGGTAACGGAGGCGATTGGCGTTGATTGATTGGTGTTTTTAGCAAAAATAGTTTCGCCTGTCTGTTGGTTAATAACCAAGGCTTTAGCAGAGGCTAGTTGCAACGGACCACTGCCATCATAAACATCTGCATAAACCATGCTTGCTTTCTGGCGGTGTAGACGCAATTTGATGCGTGTATTTGAGTCATTACGGCCAGATTTGTACTTAACCAACGCATAGCGGTTTGATTTATTTTTAACTGTTGATTTTTTGGTATGAGAATACTTACTGCTAGCAACCGAATGTTTATGCGTTTTTTTTGCAGCCGCATACGAAGCCATCGGAGAAAAGCTTAGCATTAAAGCAATATAAAGAAGTGTTAACTTACGCATATATTCAATTTGTTTGTTTAATGTCATATAGTTATGACGGAATATTATACAAAAACTTTAGCTTTGTCATTAATAAATTATTATATTTTTTCTAGGCCAGTTGCGCATCCTAGTAGTTCGAGTGAATATTATTTTTAAAATTCAATTTTTCGCAATATAATCAACGACACCTTTACTTAAAATCTCACCATTCTTAACTTGAGCAACTAAAATGCAAATCCCAGAATCTTTACTCTACAGCGCCGAACATTTATGGACCAAAGCTTCTAGCGACGGCCTTTGGGAAGCAGGTATCACCGATTATGCTCAAGATTTACTCGGAGATATCGTATTTGTTGAGGCGCCAAAAGTTGGCACATTACTCAGCGCGGGTGAGCCTTGCGGCTTAGTGGAATCAGTTAAAACAGGCTCAGATTTACATGCCTTGATGAATGGTGAAGTGGTTGAAATAAATAAAGAACTCATCAACTCACCAGAATTGATTAATGACAAGCCTTATCAAGCATGGATATTTAAATATCGACCAAACGAAGCCAATGTCGAGGGTAAATTATTGTCCGCACAAGCATACCGCACCTTGATTAATGATTTGTAATTAACCGTAGCCCCAATGAATTTACAAATTGCTGTTAGGAAGACTTAGTAAAAATTAAACGGACTGAGTCAAGTAGTTTTTCAATTTCCTCTTTGATATTAGTACTCAGTTGCTGTTCGATTCGAGGTATTTCAACATTTAATATCGCATTGACCTTATCCGTTAGCGCCTGCTCTACCTCAGGCAGCTCAGCAGCAAGTTTTTGCTTAAACGTATTTTTGCTTTCCTCTGCTATTACCGTTATCTCTTGCAGTAGTGTGGAGTTTAACTCTGCGGACAGGCCTTGATACATCGCAGGGAATGCAGCGCCAATTTCCTGATCCAATTGCTGCTTAGATTTTAATTGCAAGGCGTCTAAATAAATGGTGAGCTCTGCCTGCGACTGCTCAGTCAAGCCTTGATACACCTTGGTGAGCTCACGTGCTAAGTTATCTTGATGATCGCTTAATATTTCCTCATGCAATCTTGTAATCTTCTCAAGCAGGGTATGAGTAGCGTTTTCAACGGTTTTATTTTCCAGCCCAGATAAAGTCGCCTGCAACTGTTCCGTCATCGACTCCTGCAACATTGGCAGTGCATTAATAAGCTTAGACTGCACTTCGGCAATTCCTTGCGCCTGCATTTGCAATAAACTAGCATCTAGCCCGGCCTTAATATTTGTCGCCACTTGTGTAGCCTTCTCAATCGTTGCCGCTTCCAAGCTATCCAAAGTAGTACGAACTTGATTGGTCAAAGACTGCTCCATAAACGGTAAAGCCTGTGTAAGCTTAATCTGCGCTTCGGCGATACCGCGCTCTTGCAATTGATTCAATTCATTTTCCAAGTCAGATTTAATTACTCGCGTACTCGCTTGTAGCACTTGTGTTGCGCTTTCTAGCGCTTTGCTTTCTAACTGGGCTAAGTGTACTTCAAATTGCTTAATGAGCGCCTGCTCGATCTCTGGCAATGCCTGTGAAAGTTTGGCTTGCACTTCCTCTATACCATGAGCCTGCATTTGGTTTAAGGTGTTCGTCAAATCTGCTTTAATGAGGTCTGCGCTGACGTGCATCATTTTAGGGATTTCAGTGGCAAAATCTGCACGGGTTCTATCGACCAATGCGGCACCATTCTCCGCAATCGTGCGTTGTGCCTCTGCCACAACTTGGCTTACTTCTTGTGCCAAGGATTCTTTAATTTGCTCAACTGAAGTGTGCTGTGCCTGCAAAATGGTTGAATGAATTGACTCCATCAAAGTAGCGTGACTAACCTGCTGTGTAGCATTTAACTCATCATTAATATGTTGCTTTAGAATTGCCGAGGTGATTTCCTGAATTGCACTTGCCTTCTCATCTAATTGCTCGGATTGCAATGCATGTTGCTGTTTGAGTGCTTCGGTCAGAAACGCTTGGCTCGATTTCTCTATCGCAGTGGCTTCACTCACCAAATAATCATGCATTTTTTTTCTTAATTTTTGCGTAACAGAAGCTTCAACTTCCTCTTCTATCTGCAGCATTAATTGCGGTTTGATTTGTGCAGCAATCTCTGCAATCAAATCAGCGGTGATATTTATTGATCGAATAGGTTGTGCAGATTTGACGTGCACTTCTGTTAGCAGGGGAATATCTTCTTCTTGCATAAGTTTGAGCCTATTTGAAATTAGATTAAATACTCTTGAATCAGCATAAGACTAGACTAAACAGCGTCATCAGTTGATTTCACTTCATAGCCACGGTCTTTGTAGAACCGAAATCGAGTTCTGGCCGCAGTTTTATCTGCTTCATCATGGCCGACTAACTCTACCAAATAGCGAAATCGGCCAAAAAATAACGGCGGTTCTGTTTGCAGATTAATTAAAATATCATCCTGCAATAAGTTTTCACCTTGTCGATCAAGAATAATCGGAGCGAATTTAGCGTGCGCTTCATCCGCTAGATTACTTGGCAAAAAACTAGTTGAAGAATGCTGCCAAAACCGCGCTTGCAGATCAGAATTCACCTTCGTATCCAGTGAAAAAATTGTGAGCTGACGACCTTTTGCTAACGCCTTTTCACTAAGCTCGGCGATTTTTTCTAACTTACTTGAAACATTAAAATAGAATTCAACGCGCGTCATAGTATGCGTTTATTTATTTGCATTGTTGGCACGATTCACCAAAAACTCTGTTAACAAAGGCACGGGGCGGCCTGTACCACCTTTTTCTTTGCCTGATTTCCACGCAGTACCAGCGATATCCAGATGCGCCCAATCGTATTTTTTAGTGAAGCGCGATAGGAAACATGCGGCGGTAATACTACCCGCTGCCCGTCCGCCAATATTGGCGATATCGGCAAAATTACTATCTAGCAAAGGCTGGTATTCATCCCATAAAGGCATATGCCATGCACGGTCTAACGCAGACTCACCCGCTTGCAACAGCTCTTTGGCCAGATCATCATTATTACTAAAAAGGCCTGTTGCATAATGACCCAAAGCAATGACGCATGCGCCTGTAAGCGTGGCAATATCGACCACTGCACTTGGCTCAAAACGCTCTGCATAGGTCAGCGCATCACATAGAATCAAACGGCCTTCAGCATCAGTGTTCAACACTTCTATTGTCAAACCCGACATACTGGTTAACACGTCACCTGGCCTTGTTGCACGGCCATCTGGCATATTTTCACAGGTTGGGATAATGCCTATCACATTCAACGCTAAATCCAATTCGGCTATGGTCTTAAAAGTGCCTAATACGCTTGCTGCACCACACATATCGTATTTCATCTCATCCATCTCAGCACCTGGTTTCAATGATATGCCACCCGTGTCGAAAGTAATGCCTTTGCCGACTAATACCACCGGCTTTTGCTCTTTTTTACCTTTCAAATGCTGCAAAATAATGAATTTAGGGGGCTCTTCACTGCCTTGTGATACGCCTAAAAATGAGCCCATGCCTAGCTTTTTAAGTTCATCTCGCTCGAGCACCTTTACTTTGAGATCATGCTTTTTAGCCAAAGCCAATGCCTGCTCGGCCAAATAAGTTGGCGTGCATACATTGGGTGGTAAGTTACCTAAATCCTTAGCAAGACTTACTCCTGAAGCCAAAGCCAAACCATCCGCCAAACCCGCTTTAGCGTCTTTTACTTCACTGGCCAAGGTTACGTTAATTGCTAAATTTGTAATACCCTTTTTTGATTCTTCTTTTTTCTTTTTGATCGCATCAAACCGATAAGTAGCATCCAATACAGTCTCAGCGATTAGCGCAACTCTTCTTCTAACGCTCAATTGCTTAACTGGGAGTTCCGCTAAAAAGCTAACCGCTTTTGTTGCACCACTATTTGACAACGCCTTAACTGAGGAACGTACCGCCTTGCTAAATTGCTTTTCAGAAAATTCAGACTCTTTGCCCAAACCCACCAATAACACACGATGGCTCGCAACGCCTGGTAAGCTATGCAGCAAAAGCGTTGTATCAGCCTTACCTTCCAAATCACCACGTTTTAGTATGCTTGTCAGATACCCATCGGACGCCTTATCTAAAGATTGCGCAGCATTAGACAACTTTTGTGATTCATAAACGCCTATAATCACGCAGTCGCTATGCAGTTTTTCCGGATTATCGTTTTTTATGCTAAATTCCATGGTGTTACGTCCTTTTTCTATTATTAAGTTAAATTATCGCGTGTTTTACACGTAATTCATAGTTGTAAATAAATACTTACTCATAAATCAAATGCTTTTTAGGCGTTCACTCTTACAAGAACTCATCTCTACGGCTTCAGGTGCATTTCTTATCCTGCTGGGCATCGTCGTTGCACAACGTGCTGGATACTTAATTCGCCTTGCCGCAAAAGGTATTTTGCCAAATGATGCAATAACCACAATGCTGGGTTTTAATATGATCCGTTTTTTACCCATGTTATTGTCGCTAAGCTTGTTTTTGGCAGTATTGTTAACCTTATCTCGCTGGTATCGAGACTCTGAAATGATCATTTGGTTTAGTTCAGGTCTTAGCATTAGTCACTGGATTCGGCCGATACTCGTTTTCACAATACCGGTTGTCTTAATCATCAGCTTTTTGAGCTTATTTGTCACCCCTTGGGCGAACAATAAAATTGATGACTTTCGGGTACAGCTTGAAAGCCGCGATGACTTAGCCGCCATTACGCCTGGTGTATTTAAAGAATCTGCTCATGCGGACCGCGTTTTTTTTGTGGAAAGTTTTGATGAATTAGGCAACATCGTTAAAAACATTTTTGTGCAGTCAATTCAGCATCAAAAATTAGGCATTATCGTTGCAGCACAAGGTAGACGTTTCGTTGAGAAAAATGGAGATAATTTCTTACTCATGCAAAATGGCAGACGTTACCAAGGCAATAAAGAAGGCGCGGAATTTTCTACTACTGAGTTTGAAAAATATGCAATACGAGTTGAGGCAGGTGAAGCAAAACGTTCTGCTCCTTCAACAGAGTCTATTTCCAGTCAAGAACTTATTCGCAACCAGAACAGCGTCTACATCGCAGAATTACAATGGCGCCTAGCGGTACCAGTTTCCGCTTTAATTCTCGCCCTGCTAGCCATTCCACTAAGTGCACTAGACCCTCGAGCTGGGCGATCGGCCAATTTTGCTTTAGCCATTATCATCTACATTATTTACAACAATCTACTCAACATCATTCAAGCATGGGTCGCTCAGGGTAAGATAAGTGGAATTATAGGCTTATGGCCAGTCCATCTACTTTTTGCTGCGCTGGCTTTTTACATGTTTTACCGACGCACGCACCAATTACCGATATTCCCCAGCGTTTCATTGCCTTGGTCTAGGACGGAAATTAAGCCTAATCTCCGTTAGTGCGCGATAAATCTCATGAATATCATTCATAAATATTTACTCAAAGAAGTGACTAGCAACGTGCTGATGGTCATGTTGGCACTCATTGCCATGTTCTCATTCTTCGATTTAATCCAAGAACTGGAAGCATTAGGTCAAGGTAATTATGGGCTTGGCAAAATATTATTATTCGTTCTACTAAGTTCCCCCGGCCATATCTATGACGTAATGCCTGTAGCTGTGCTTGTGGGCTGTATGTATAGCTTAAGCCAGTTTGCGCGCCATTCTGAGCTTGTGGTGTTAAGAGTCTGTGGTCTATCAATATTAAACATAGCGGCCTTATTGTTAAAAATTGGCCTAGTTTTCACCTTGCTAACTTTTCTGGTAGGTGAACTCGTCACCCCCTACAGCGAAAAAATGGCACAGCGTATGCGCATTAAGGCAACTGATTCTGTCGTCGCGCAAGAATTCAGATCTGGCTTATGGGTAAAAGACGGTAATAACTTTATCAATGTCGAAGAAGTCTTGCCTGACGCGACCTTACTCAACATCAATATTTACGAGTTTGACAAAAACTCCAAGCTCACGAAAGTACGCAAAGCCAAAGGTGGGCAATTTGAGAGCGATTTCTGGAAGCTTAAAAGCGTCACTGAGACAGAATTTAACGCAGAGTCTATAAAAATCAATGAATTAGCAGAAGCAAAATGGTATTCATTGCTTCGTCCCGAGTTGCTGAATGTTTTATTAGTTGCTCCAGAGAAAATGGCCGCTTGGAACTTATATTCTTACATCACACACTTAAATATAAACAAACAAAAAACTACACGCTATGAGGTAGCGTTGTGGGCTAAGTTGATATATCCACTCGCCTGCATGGTCATGGTGATTTTAGCGCTGCCTTTTGGCTTTATACAGCAACGTGCTTCTGGTGCTAGTGCCAAGATTTTTATTGGCATCATGCTCGGCGTCCTGTACCAAATTCTGAACCGAGTCTTTGCCCATCTGGGATTATTGAACGACTGGTCACCTCTATTTAGCGCCATCATGCCGACCATCCTATTTTTGATTGCCGGGCTTACAATGCTTTATTTCGTGGAACGTAGATAAGCTTGCTGCCCAACAACCTGTCGTGCAAAAATAATCTGTCATGATCCAAAAATACCCATAAGAAACCGAACCCTAACGTCAGCAGCCCTAAGCATGCCAAGAGGTATCTTGCTATAGCGACTGGTACTGATAATAGCTGATTGTTTTGATTGAGTAATTGTAGCTGCCAAGTTTGCATTGCTAGCGTGTGACCACTTTTATGCCAAGACCAGACAAAATACAGTCCAGCTGAAATAAGCAACCATAACTGTAATAAATAACGCTTCCACCCTTGGCCTGCATCCCCCAGCAACATCATAAATATGAACGTGCTGACCATGAGTATGGCAATCACAACAAGCGCCTCATAAATAAGACAAGCCCCAAGCTTGAAAAAACTTGGGGCTTGTTGCTGACTAACCTGCTTATTTTGCATTGTTGCCAGTTTAATTTAAGTCCGCATCCTTATAGGTTTCGGGTGAATCTGCACGTAATCTTGCACGCTCAGATTCTGGTAATTTTTGATACTCCAACCATTTTTGACGCAATTCATTTTTTTTCTCTGCTGGTAAAGATTGAAATTGCTGATGGTTTTTTCTAGCATTCTCACGCTCGTAAGGTGTCATACGGCTCCAGTTAGTCAGTCGCTTTTGCACTAACTCCTGCTTTTTAGCGTTCATTTTTGGATAATCTCGGGCAATATCCAGCATTTTTTCGCGCTGCCAAGGACGTAACGTGTCCCACTCTGAAGCCAAAGGATTTAATATTTGTCGTTGCTCATTATTTAGTTGTGCCCAAGCCACATCTGAATCACCTGCAAATGCAATGTGGCTAAATGTGAATACACCTACGATAAAAACTTTTAAAAATAGAACAGCGCGTTTTAATCGCGCTTGGAAACTAACCATGTATCAAACCCCTTGTCTGCAAATGCTTCTGGTGGCAACTCGGATGCCAACAAAAATGCGTCACTATTATTTAAATTATTATCTGCATTAAATTTTTGTGCTACAAAGAAAGTCAACAACATTGCACCTACAATAATCGCTGTAAACATCAGCCGATGATGTTCAAAATAATCACCAAAGCCATTGCCTAACCATTGCAACACATTGCCATTCTGACTAAAACCCTGACTAGTCGCTAATTGATTCACAGCCAAACCACGTGCATAAGACAAGCGCTGCAATGTCTGAGCATTAAGATGCTGCGCATTATCATTTAATAAACCAGCAACAGTATGCGCAAGCTGCTCATCCGCGCTCAAGCTAGCATCTGGCTTACTATTTTCAGTCTTAACTTTTTCCATGTGCATAATTTTAGCGTCTTCTTGTTGTGTACTCATCATTCACCTCTTAGCCTTTTGAGCTTTGATTATTTAACGTCAGGCCTGGTAGACCCAGTTTCTCTAAACCTTGTTTTTTCAGTTCTGCCGCCAACGCATGAACCGCTCGCGAGCAGTGCGTTTTCACGCTACCATCCGAGCAACCCATTATTTCAGCAGTTTCTGCCACATCCATCTCCTCCCAATAACGCAACACAAAGGCTTCTCGTTGACGTGTGGGTAGCTTTTCTAGTGCAGATTCTATCAGTTTTATTGTTTGGCTACGTTCAAGTTGAGCCGATGGTTCGTCACTATCATCCTCAACATCAATCGTCTCTAATGGGTCACGGTCTTCACCCTCATCATTACTACCGAATGAAGATAGCAAGGTAGTCCATAAATTACGTACTTTTTGTCTGCGCCAGAAATCGCGCATAGTATTTTGCAAAATTCGCTGAAAAAGCATCGGCAACTCTTCTGCAGGCTTGTCTCCGTATTTTTCTGCGAGTTTCATCATCGCATCTTGCACAATATCCAGTGCCGCATGGTCGTCACGCACGGCATAAGCTGTCTGCTTAAAAGCACGACGCTCCACGTCCTCAAGAAAATCAGAAAGTTCTTTAGTAGTTGCCATTACACTTCGTAGTAATTTGGTTTACATTCACTTTATTATAAATTGCCAACTCAATAATTTCAGAAAGTATATCAGGTTTACATTTTGAACTAGCGCCCGCATTGGTTACAATCATAGCAATTAATTAATAGGCATTATTACTTCTATGTGGCGACTGATTTTTCTAGGCATCATCATCTACTTGCTTATTGCCGCTTTTAAGCGCGGCATGCTTACTAAAAAGCAGGATGATTTGAATGTTAAAAAGGGCGCGCCCGCCAGTGAAAAGAAAATTGAAACCATGGTCAAGTGTGCGGCTTGTGATGTGCACCTACCCAGATCTGAGGCTTATCTAGTCAATGGTGACTTTTATTGCAGTAAATTGCACATTCCTAAATAAATGCCGCTGCTAACTAACCATTCGAACAACAGCCAACTTGAAGCTAGGCTTCCCCGCGCCAACACGCTAGACGTTCCACTACAAAACCACGCAGTCAATATCCTGAATGTTTTTCGCTTTGTCTTAAGCTTGGTTTTCATTATCTCTTACCTGTATTTAGGTAAGGAATCTTTATGGCAAAGCGAGCACTCGCTACTCACCTTTAAGCTATCGGTTGCTTATTTTATCTTTAGTATTTTCATCTTATTAATCAGCCCACTTAAATCTGATGTATATAAACTATCACTGCCTTTTCAGATTACTGCTGACATTGTTTTCATCATTTTATTCATGTTCGTTGCTGGGGGCATCACCAGTGGATTAGGCATATTATTAATCATCATCATCGTGATTGCCAGCCTAGCAAGTAATGGCCGCCTAGCTTTATTTTATGCCGCAGTCGCCAGCATAGGCTTATTGCTAGAACAAAGTTATCGCATGCTATTGGATGACATATCAGCCACCAGCTTTACCCAGCCTGCAATACTGAGCTTGAGTTGTTTTGCCACCGCTTGGCTAGCTTTTACACTGGCAAAACGCATGCAACATAGTGAAGCTTTGGCTTCTGCACGCGGCATTGACATTGAAAACTTATCACAGGTAAATGCGCTCATTGCGCAGGAAATGCAGGATGGCGTAATTGTAGTAGACGAACACTTTAACATTCGGCATAGCAACATACAGGCTACAACATTATTATCTCTGCCAATAGGCAATGTGGCGGACTTTACGTTAAAGCATTATGCGCCCGAAATTGCTGTCATGTTCAATGATTGGTTAGATGAATTAGACGAAAACAACAATGCATCATTCACGATTAACAATCGAGAATTAAAGCTCCGATTCATGCCAATCAACCAGAATATTGATACTCAAATATCAAACCGACGCTCTGGAGCTGTTATTTTTATTCAAGACCTCAGCCAGATTCAAACAGCGGCACAGCAAGCTAAACTAGCGGCACTTGGCAGACTTACCGCCAATATCGCGCATGAAATACGAAATCCCTTAAGTGCAATCAGCCACGCTAACCAATTACTGCAAGAGGATGAAAAAAATACCGCTTCAACTTCACGACTACTGCAAATAGTTTCAGACAACATTAGCCGTATCGACCAAATCATCAAGGATGTACTTGAACTCAATCGACGTGATCGCACCTATTCAGAAAAAATAGCGTTAAGCGACTTTTTAACGAACTTTCACTCGCAATTCTGCGCTGTTGAAAATATTCCAAGTACCCATTTTCAACTTCAAAGTTTTCAGGATAAAAACTTTATGTTTGATAAGCGTCATTTAACGCAAATTTTATGGAATCTTTGTAAAAATGGCTGGGAGCACAGTCAAAAGCAAATCGGCAGTTTATCCATTGGTGTTCAAGACCTGAGCAAAACAGGGCTGAATATCATAATTAAAGATGATGGCGCTGGCGTTGCTGAGCATGACCAAGCGAGACTGTTTGAACCATTTTTCACCACAAAAACGACTGGCAACGGTTTAGGGCTTTATATTTCACGCGAATTAGCAGAAGCCAATGGTGCAAAACTACAGTATCAAGCCCTAAGTCCGGGCAGCGCATTTATAATTCACCTTAAAAAGTCCAGCTAAAAAAGGCATAATGTTACTTATGACACAAAATCCTACTTGCCTAATTGTTGATGATGAAACTGACATTCGTGAACTATTGACCATGACGCTAGAGCGCATGGACGTTGACACCTATAGTGCCAGCAACATCGACGAGGCAAAAGCATTACTTAAACAACGCGCATACGCACTTTGTCTGACTGATATGCAAATGCCAGGCGGAACTGGTTTGGATCTGGTTAACTACATCAATGAATTTCATCCTGGACTGCCTGTTGCGGTCATTACTGCACATGCCAGTGCAGAAAATGCAGTATCCGCACTCAAAGCGGGAGCATTTGATTACTTAAGCAAACCAATCTCTTTGAAGCAACTGCGGCCAGTGATTGAATTTGCACTCAAACTGACCACACAATCAAATATTAAAAGTCCCAATGTACTAGAAATGGTAGGGGATTCTTTACCCATGGCTCATGTAAGGTCCATGATTGCCAAGCTTGCTCGGAGCCAAGCTCCAGTGTACATCAGTGGTGAATCTGGTAGCGGTAAAGAACTAGCCGCAAAACTCATCCACAGCAATAGTTCACGTGGCGAAGGTGCTTTTATTGCTGTTAACTGTGGCGCCATCCCAGAAAATTTGATGGAAAGTGAGTTTTTTGGCTATAAAAAGGGTTCATTCACCGGTGCCAGCCAAGATAAAGAAGGTATGTTTCAAGCCGCAAATGGCGGTACGTTATTTTTGGATGAAGTCGCTGATTTACCGTTAGCCATGCAAGTAAAATTACTACGTGCGATTCAAGAGAAAAAAATACGCATGGTGGGCGGCACAACCGAGGAAGCGGTCGATGTACGCATCATCAGTGCGACTCATAAAAATCTCAACGACATGATGGAGGCTGGACAATTCCGGCAGGATTTATACTACAGATTAAACGTCATTCAGCTTAAAATGCCTGCTTTACGGGATCGACCAGACGATATTCCTTTGTTAGCAAATTTACTACTAGCAAAACTATGTACCAACCAAAATATTCCGCTACCTGAAATTGAAGCTGACACACAGACCTATCTTTCAAAGTTACAGTTTCCTGGCAATGTGCGTGAATTAGAGAATATGCTAGAGCGAGCTTTAGCCATGAGCGATGGTAAAACCATCACTATAGAAGATTTAGGAAATGAAAATGAATCGTCACGATTTCATAACGCAACGACTTCAGAAACATTGAATAAGGCAAGTTTTAATTCAGAGCAAACTCAAGACCTTAATTTAACCGATTACTTAGAAGACGTAGAAAAGCGTGCCATTGTGAAAGCTCTGGAAAAAACCAACAACAACAAAACTGCTGCTGCCAAACTGCTAGGAGTTAGTTTCCGTACTCTGCGCTACCGACTCGCCAAGCTTGGCCTTGCAAAGGAGAGTGACTTAGAGATTGAGGATGATTGAAAAATCCGGGTTATCAAGTTTAAATCTACCTTTTAAATGTATTCAAACTAATGCGTTGGTGCATTTTCAACTACTAATACAGGCAACACTTTAGGCTTCCACAAATCCAAATATTTATTCGACTTATTTAGCAAATCTCGGTTCATTTCCTCATATTCAGTTTCTGGCGGCAGGTTTATGTTCTTAGCAATGGCGGAATAGCCTAGACCTAATTTTCCGCCTTCAACTTTAAAACCAATAAAATCCAAAACAGTAGGAAATAAATCAAAAGGCAAAATAGCTTCGCGATTTTTATGGATAGTCTCTTCTGAAATAAATCGATTGAAGATATGCCGTTCTTTAATTTGGTCTAATTTATTCGATACTGGATTTTCCATCGCCAAATGATCGCCTAAAATTACAATATTAGTGTCTTTAAGATAACCATTTTTTGTGATGAACGCCACTATATCCGCAACCTGTTGGGCCGTACATTCAACAATGCCTTCAAAATCTTTAATGCCCCTCTCTTTGCAATAATTTGAAAAATGGCCATCTGGGCCATGCGTATCAATCGTGGTAATAGTGAGATTAAAGGGTTGTTGTTTCGCATGCAATTCCACCAACTTGTCTTTGAATATTGACAATAAATCGTCATCGTACAAACCCCAAAAATTCATATCAGCGTCGCTAAGATTGCCTTTTAATTCATCCTTTCCAAGCACTTCATCGTAATGATGATCCCGAAAAAACATACCTTTACCAGCAAAGGCTAAGGCATCCCCGCCTAAATAAACGCTGTAATAGCCTGCGTCGTGTAAAACATCCCCTAGACAAACTGCATTGGGTAAAAATGATTTAATTTTTTCACCTTGATCATTCCCATCATACAAACTGACACTTTTAAGTGGTACCGCACATTGCGTTGCAGTAATACCCGCAATTGTCCACCAACTTCCAGGTGCCGTTTTGTAACTGACAAAACTGGTGCCTTTTAATTGATCTAGCGGAGCAAGTAAGTTTTTCCCAAACAGATGGGTGTCTTTGTATGAGTCTTCCAGGCTTTCTACATAGATAAACACCAAGTTCTTGGGCTTGATTGGTTTGACTAACTTGACTTGTGCTGGGGCGAGGTAATGCTCTGCAAAATAATCTTTTCCAAACAAGTGATGAATAAACACGCTAATTGAAAACTGCACCCCAAAATAAAGACCAGCAGTAAGCAAGGTATATAACGGCGCCCGATGCCCGATAAACCAATAAATCACCTTTAAAAAATGAATATTGGCTGAACGTGCAGGTCGGGTCAGCCAATGCGCAGACCCGTGAATCAAAAATAGTGCGATGGAATACTCCACTAACACCAATAGCATTGCAGCACTTACAGGAAGCGCTATGCACCAAGCCAAAAAGCTTTTAATGATAGCTGCATCGGTATCCACCAGCCCATCTAAACCAAATTGAGCATGGTAAAAAATCTGCTCTAACGAAGGCTCACCGAAATTGTCTCCAATCCAATAGGCACTTGCGGCTAAAAAGAATGCACTTAAATAGGTTAAAAATCGAATTAAACCGCGAATAAAATGGCGATGGCGATTATGAAGTTGTTGGGCGCGACTAAGCATGTTGATTTACTTTTAATTTGGGCGTTGCGAAATAAACTGGCAAGTGACAGCGCTGGCATAAGGTAAGCATTGCAAGGTCAACATGGCGACCCACAATTGAGCATCTATATTATTTAAACCACGCGTTGCTAACATAAGGAAGCCACACAAAATCAAAGCCGTTAGAAGCGTGAGTTCTTCAATAATTGGATTTAGAATTTGTAGTTTATTGATTTTATTTTTGCCCTTAGCCGTGACCTTAAATACTCCGTCTTTCTTGAATATTCCTGTTATTACACCTTTAGCAATAGCATGAGAAAGCCCGAGACTGGCAAGTGAAGCGCCAAAGATATCAGTCCAGCTACAATTCATGGTTTTTCTGTAAAGAATCGGACCGAGGGCGGCCTTTATGCCCAAGAAGCACAAGATTGGCACAATCATAATCGAGACTGGCAAACTAAAGGCTGTTGGAAAGACCAACATCGCGATTGTCCAGCCAATAGAACCAATGGTAAAAAATAACTGTAAGGCATCGCCCAACCAACCAAACCAGCCGGTAAGAAAGTGATAGCGCTGGCCAAAAGAAAGTGTTGAATCACCCAGCAATTTTGGCAGATGATGTTTCAATATCTGCATGGCTCCAAAAGCCCAGCGGAAGCGTTGCGACTTAAGCGCCTTAAAGTCTGCGGGCGTCAATCCACGTCCAAAAGTATCATCCACATAGCGGAGTTCATAGCCTTTTTCCAGCAAGCGCAATCCAAGCTCAGTATCTTCACAAATACACCATTCCGACCATTTACCGCTATCCAGCAAGGCCTGATGGCGGACCAAAGTCATTGTGCCGTGTTGAATTAGCGCATTGCGCTCATGGCGATGATGCATGCCAATGCGAAAAAATCCTTCGAACTCCCAATTACTCATCCGTTTAAAAAAGTTATTTTCCCATTCGCGATGCGCCTGGGGCGCTTGCACAACCGCAACTTGCGCGTCAGAAAAGTGTGGCACAAGATTCGATAACCAGTCCGCTGTAACTTCATAATCAGCATCGACCACCCCAATCACTTGTGCCTTTTTATTGGTCTTATCTAATGCAAAGTTCAAAGCGCCGGCCTTAAAGCCAGGCCATTGCGGAAGATGATAAAAATGAAAATTAGCTGGCATGTTTGCTACGTAGGTTTCGAGTGGCTTCCACTTGGCTTCATCTTTGGTGTTGTTATCCACCACGATCACTTCAAAATGGGTGTAATCAAGCTTATGCAAACTTTCAATGGTCGCAATCACCATTTCAGGCGGTTCGTTATAACAAGCCAGGTGAATCGAAACATACAGTTCTTTATCCGTGGGTAAAGGTTTTGCACGCTTGTAAGCCCGATTCCAGCCACCTTTAAACATCACCTCACTAAATTCAACGCCATAAATCATCAACACGGCAGAAGTAAGCCCCATACCGATAATCAGGCCGATTAAAACGATAAAATCACGCAATGTGTAGTAGTAATCGCCAGGCAAGTTCCAAGCCACGACCAAAGTAGTGACGCAGGCTTGTAATAAAATTGCCATGGATAATCTACCACCCAGACCCCAGCGTCTAAAACGATAACCGATAAATAAAATAGGCAAGAATGCTAACAAAGTAGCCCATAAGGCTTTTTCTTCCCAGCGGCTATCTTTTGGCACAGCGCCCTGCAAAGAATATTTTTCATGACGGTCTGCCGAAAACATGCCCCAATAAGCCCCTGCCCAGCCTTCTAGCTTTTGTTTCCAAGGCTGATCAAACGCTTCCATCAAATAATAGTCATAGTTTTTATAGGCGGTCTTTGCTAAAAACTCTCGAACAAAGCGCGCTTGGTTCACATCTGAAGCAATAGCCGCGCCAATAGTAGGCCCATGGCTAGGCCAACCAATTTCAGTGATAACAATTTTTTTTCGTGGAAACGCTTCCATCAGTTCTTTATAGCGACTGAGTGAATAATCCACTGCATTTTCAACTGGCAAACCTTCGTGATAAGGCAACAAATGCACCGCGATATAATCCACATGTTTGACTAGATCCGGATTTTTGAGCCAAACATGCCAAGGCTCGGCAGTAGAAATTGGCAATTTAGTGGCTTTTCGTACATCATCCAGATAGCTAAACAAAGCTTCTGGTTTCAAGTCACTTCGCAGCAAGACTTCATTGCCAACAATGGCACGTTCGATACGAGGGTAGTTTTTAATTTTTGCTTTTAATGCCTCTACCTCACGTCGGTTAGCATTAGTATCACTGCCTAGCCAAGCACCAGCAGTAACATAAAACCCGAGATTAGAAGCTAAGGCAGTAACTTCGCTATTTTCCAATGCTCCATAGATACGTATACGATTTGTCAGCGGTTTTAGTAACTTGAGATCGAGTTCCAACTCAGCTGTGCTAGGATATTCTTTATCTAGCGGACTCTGATTTTCTTGAAAGCCACTATAAGCAAAGCCATGAACAATCGTCGGGGCATTCATCACCGGCAATGCCTGGTTAAAAAGACTCCAAATACCAAAATGGATTAAACCAAGCGCGGTGGCGAATAGGATTGGATTTAAAAAACGCTTAAATTGTATAGAAATCAAAATAACTAGTATTTCCTAAAGAAATTCAAAGATGCGCTGAATGACCTAGGCCAAGCAGATGTTGCAAGCATGATGTTGATTGCTAACCAAAGGACTGCGAGTAAATTCTTAGGCTCCAAATACAAGCAATAAACCGCAGATACAATTAATAAAGCATGGAGTACATAATAAATTTTTATCTTTGGCCGAATACGTTGTTTAAGCAAGTATAACCCGAGTGAAAGTTGTATCGCTGGTAGTGCATACAAACTGACTGCAAAATCGCGATAGCGTCCATCAATAATCAACAATGTGCTTGATGTGATTGCCGCTAGTAGCAATAGGGTTGAACATGCTAACAATAGTCGTGTGTTGTTTAGGCCAGTACTACTCACCGTCCAGATGAGACTAATTACTGCAATTCCACCAATCGCCGCCACTCCACCTAAAGCCAGCCATTCCCGACTATTTTGGCATGCGCTAAACAAATATTCGGTTTGCAATAAAATAGTGATTCCCAATAATGCGCCCAAACTGGCCAATCCAATCAGCCCTGCTTTCCTGCGCTCTCCAAGAAAAAAACTTAACCCTAAAAACAATAGAGCACCAATGCTAGCCACTATAAATGGTCGCAATCCATCTGCCCGCGCTTTAATATCCCCATTGAAAGAAAATTTTGGCGAGAAATCGGTCTGGTAGATCCCCCAATAACCACCGACAGTCCCCTCCAAGACGCGCTTCCATGGCTGATCGAAAGCTTCAATTAGATTGTAGCTCCAATTCCTGTCATGCGCGAGTTGCAAAAACCCTCGAATATAGACGGCCTGATTTATAACGCTAGGCTGAGATTCTTGGCGTTGCCTTCCCACTGAGGGCCAGCCTGTTTCGCCAATCAAAATCGGCTTTTTAAAACTTGCAGTGACTAAGCTCATCACATTACTGGTATGGTCTAAGGCATTTTCTATGGACTGCGGATTGTCTTCCCAGTAGGGAAGAATATGCACCGTCACAAAATCTACAGAATTTTCCAACGTGGGATGCTTGCGCCAAAACTCCCAAACATCGGCATAGGTAACGGGTACCTGCGTGGCAAGCTTTGTCTTTTCCAAATAGGCTTTCATAGCCGCTTCAGTCTGCTCCCCACGAAGCAGAACTTCATTTCCGACAATCAAAGCTTTAATAGTTTTAGGATATTTGTTCGCAATTGCAATAGCGAGTCCGAGTTCACTGTCATTCAAACTTTTCACCCAGCCAATCCAAGCGCCTAAATATACTTTCATCCCCAGTTTAGCGGCTACCACTGGAACATAATCTAAACCCTGGCTAACCGAATAGATGCGAACACAATTGAACTGCTTAGCTAATATTGTTAAATCTTGGTCAATTTGAGCAGGATTAATACGTGTGCTCGAATTAAGCGGTGATTGCTCTTGGTGATAATAGGGCGAGTAAGAAACGCACTGAAGTTTTCCATCGCTAGGTAATTGCGGCTTGATAATGGCTAAGGCTTGATTTTGCTGCCATAACCAAGCGCTCAACAGTGCTAGCAATGCCAAATTAAATAGAGCAAAAAACCAAGTAGATTTAGCACTGTGAATAGTCATAAATTTCTGAAAGAACAGCTGATGCAACGGCTAGATAGATTAAGTAGCGCCTATGATAATCTAGGACGTTCACATAACAAAATTTTACCGCTAAAATATGTGCAAATTTACATGGACCGCTCGGCTGGCATTACAATAACAACTTATAAAAATATTTGAGAAATTTGCATGAAAAAACAGTTTTTATTCTTTTTAATCATTCTATATTCAAGTTTAATGAGCTTGGCCCATGCAAAATCCAATTTTAAAGGCAATGATTACAGCGGCGTATACGCCTGCAAGGGGAGCAATAATAAGGTCGGCGATTATGAAGTACAGGCAACATTAAAACTCAATCGCCTCAGTAGCCAAGGTGCCTTTGGTGTATATGATTTCAATACTGAAACCGAAAATTCCTGGATTTATCAAGGTCAGGCGATTGCCAATGGTAATAAACTTGCGCTGACATTTAACTTATCCAATGGTGTAGCAGCGGAATACAGTACCGGCTTAGCTGACATTCAAAAGATATCGCCTAACCGTTGGGCTTATACCAACCATTATTATGAACCCGATGACTCTGGTGGTGATTATGGAACGGAGTATTGTGTGATGGAAAAGCCTGCAAAGATGGCTAAAAAAACAAAAAAACTAGTGAACAAGAAAACAAATGCGGTTGAACGTCGTCTTTAACAATCTTGAGGGCTGCGGCTTAGTTTAATTTTTTGCAACAAACCATCCATTGCATCACTATCAAGAACCGAGTATTCAATAAGCCTTGCAAAGTAAATGGGGTCATTCAACTCCCCCTCCATCTTGGCCGTTGCAGGATGACACATTAAAACTGGTGTGCCTAGTGTGCTATCGACATTCGATAGCCAAAAATTCAATGCGTTTTTATAGTCAACGCTAGTACCAGAAAAGTCATAAACACCCAACAAATCACCGCTGCATCTAAAGTCCATGCGCTTAGCTGCCTTTTCGAGCGCTGATGCGCCTAACGAACTAATCACTTTAGCCTTCAAACCATCGTTGACTGGAGGACGCGCAATGCGTATCCACGGTAATTGCTGGCTGTATCGCGTAGTTAAAACGTCGAGTAAGGCCTCACGTATTTGCGGCAGTTGATGCACATGCTGATGGCCATCCACATAATCTGGGGCAGTGCCAAGCGCCTTTTCAAAACGATTGAGTTGCACCTCAATGCAGTGTTTGATCGCTTTTGGAGGTAAGTTCCTAAATAAGCTACGGGCAATTAAAGCAGTATGGCGGTGGGCATCACCAAAATGGGTGAAATCTAAATGCAAGCCAATGTCTGCTTTTTGTCTTATGTCAGCAGTTAACCTTTGCGCCGACTCAAACCAGCGTGGACTTAATACCATGCAAGACGTTGCAGTCAATCGGTTCTTTTGTATTAGTTGGATAATCGCCTCATCAATCGCAGAGCTTTGCGCAAAATCATCCGCACAGATAATTACCGATTTCATCACATTTCCAATTTCATGGCGAATGCTTAAAGGCCCAATTACGACTCAGTAAATAGGTGGAAACGGCGATGATAACCATCACCAATCCTAGTGCCAGCCAAAAAGGCAGCCAAGTATAAGTCAATGCCGCTATCAGCAATAACTGATTTGCAATAAACCCAGCAACCGCAACTGTTAAAAAACGTGGAAAAGCTTGGCTGTGTGTGGAAGTTTGCTTTGAAAAACTGAACTTTCTATGCCCAAAATAACTGACTGGAAAAGCCATTAAAAAACCAACAATATTAGCCTGTGATGGAGGCAAAACTCCCGTAAATTCAAAACTCACGGCTACAATATAATGTACAATTGCCGCTAGCGCGCCAATAATAGCGAACCATGAAATGGATTGTTTATGCAGATTGCTCATGGTACGTTACTTTTAATCACTGAATCGTATACGCAATTACGAATTGGCTTCTGGCTTGTTAACTTCTGCAACGATATACGGCGGGCGACCTTTAACTTCGTCGTAAATACGGGCTAAATACTCGCCCAATATACCAATAAAAAGAAGTTGAACACCAGCAAAGAACATCATGCCTGCCACAATGGTTGGCCAACCCGGCACAGATTCATTGAAGAATAAATGGTCAACAACCACATAAAGCCCATAAATAAATGCTAAAAAAGCAAGCAATCCACCAACGGCACTGGCCAGCCGTAGTGGCATGACTGAGAAACTCGTGACCCCTGTCCAGGCTAATTGAATCAATTTTAATTTAGAAAATGTACTTTCACCGTGTGACCGTGGCAAAGGTTTATAGGGAATGCCAACCGACTTATAACCTACCCAGGCGTATATCCCCTTCATAAATCGATTGCGTTCAGGTAAGGAAAGTAAGGCATCCACTACCTGCCTATCCATCAAGCGAAAATCACCCGCATCTCGCGGAATATGAATTTGACCACCCAAGCTAATCATTCGGTAAAAAACACGCGAGCCCCAGCGTTTAAAATGCGATTCTGACTCACGATCTTGGCGTACTGCATACACCATATTGTAGCCTTCGCGCCACTTTTGCAACATCTGCCCCAGCAATTCTGCACTATGCTGGCCATCAGCATCCATACAGATTACGATGTCACCGCCTGCATGCTCCAAGCCAGCACTAATGGCATACTCTTTACCAAAGTTACGCGAAAATCTCACTAACGTAGTGTTGAGATTTATCGGCAAATTTCTAACCAAATGCGCTGTTTGATCACGACTACCGTCATCGATTACGACAATATCCCAGCGTGTCGTTAGTTGCCTAAGATGCTCCGCAATATGATTTACGGTACTTGCAATCGTAGCTTGTTCATTAAAAGCAGGCACAATCACCGTGATGTGTGGCTGAATAATATTGGTCGGTGGTAACTCGTTTTGCGTCATCTATTGGCCTCTTGTCACTATACGTTAATCTCGCGGTGGCGCATGCGGGCGGCGATCCTCACCGGTCAAGTTTCTGCGGTCTTTAACGATAGCTAATGGCGCATCCAAACGCGTTATAGATGCAATGACTTTTCCCTGCAACACTTTATCGCAATGCATAATGGTGCTGGAAATAAAAAAATCCGCCACCACCCAATCTTCTGTAACAGTAAAACGCTTATCTAAATAGGCGCGACCTTGGAACGCCTCGGCACATACGGCGACAGAGTATACATGTGGATTGTTTGGGGTCTTTTGCTGTTCAAGATCAATGTACTTTTCCAATGCAGTAGTTGCCTCTATGAGGCTGCTTGACCAGTAATCGCCTTCCCAATCATGAATGGCTTTTTTAAAACTATTGCCTGCAAATTGATTGTAATAAATGTATTCATAAGGATGCAACGAATAAAGCGTATAAGCCGTAGTTGAAATGAATAGCAGGCAGAATGCAGTAAAACCCAAACGTAGCTTTTTATAACTTGCCAAAAGCTGAAAAACTTGCGACAAGCCAATCCCTGCAACGATAGCCAGCACAGGTAGAATAAACGTGAAATGCCTTACGCCATTGTAAAGCGCTGGGCGATCGAAAAGCACAAACAATAGTGGCGTTAAAAGTGCAATTGCAACAGTGAGTTGTGGCAGTTGCTTGCTAAAATCGATACGCTTTATTTTGAATAAAAAGATAGCCGTTACGCTGAATAGACCCAATAAAAATACTTCGGGTAAGCGCACGCCTAAATACTGCATCAAATAAGTATTCGGCACATCTCCAATTTTGAGGTATCGACCATTTAATATAGTTTCCATATCAAAGGTAAAATGTGAAAATGATTTTGCGGCAATCAGAATATGGTCTAAACCCATGACTGCCCAAGGCCAGCAAAGCGCCATCAGGATAAATGCCACCACTCCCGCAGGCAGTAAGCCCAACACACTCTGCCAGTAAAAACTGAGTTTTTCTTGCAACTTATTGGTACGTAACAAACCGGCAATCAACACTAATAACAGCAAATAAATAACAGCAAACGCCCCACCAATTCTCAAACCCAAAGCAAGACCAACGGCCACACCCAACTTAAGCGACAATAGCAAAGGAATGCGCGGCAGATGTTTAGAAATAAGTAAGGTGTAATAAAGCGCCCACATCATACATGCGCCAAACGACACGTCTTTAGTATGAGTGAACATCGCACCTGTCCACGCGCCTGTGATGCTTAGTAACAACACTGCCAAGAAGGCAGCCCGCTCGTCTGCAAGTTCCCGTGTACATTTATAAACTGCAACTATCCCAGCAAACCCAAAAATTGCAGATAGCAAATGGCGAATATCCCACACCCAAAGTGGCAGAATTTTCTCCAAAGTGGCGGCCACTAGGTCGAATAATCCACCATAAAGGTAAAGATTCTTATAAGTAAATGCTGATAAATCAGTAAAGCCTGATTGATAAAACTTCAGCAACAGCTGGCCATAGAGGTGCTGCACTTCCTCATCATTACTTATGCCATACTGCTTAAAAGTGAGCAGAATAAAAATTGCCAACGCTACAAAAAGGACGTACGTAAGCTTTCTATATGGATTCAAGATCATCAACTTATCAGTTTTTTGCTTGCGGTGAATTTACTAAGATAGGCGTGTGGCGATAATAGATTTTAGGCAAGAACTAAGGTTAAATAGCTAATGTACATCGCACCATTTACAAACAAGTGCCAGACCTTTATGCCACCTTTTGCCACCAGATAACGAAGCCAAATTGAAGCAAGCAAGGTCATTACAATACCTAGCAACACTTCTTTACGCGGCTCCCAAGGGGTGAGCATAATGCCGATTGCTGGCAACAAGGTGCCCTGAAATACCATTGCGCCGGTAATGTTACCAAAGGCAAGCGTATCTTTGCCTTTGCGTATCCATAAAATGCTATTCACTTTTTCAGGCAATTCGGTTGCGATAGGGATAATCAATAAAGACAATAACAAGGCAGAGATGCCGATAATTTGCGCGGCTTCTTCTACACCATGTATAAAGCCTTTCGCGCCGGCTATCAATAAAGCCACACCCAATATCAACTGAATCACAATCACAATCATATTGTTAGGCAAGCCCAGTTTGCATAAAAACATGTCGCCACCAGCTTCTGTGGCATGCCCATCGGCCACCAGCGCTTTTGATGCGTTAAGCGTCATCATCACATAAACAAAATAAATCATCACCATGCTAGCGCCAATGCCGTATCGCACTACAGTGAGCGTGTGCGGCACGAACATGGCAATGGCCGCAAAACTAAAAGCGATAATAAAGAAATTAAGGTCGCGGATTAAACCCGTGCGTTCTGGGCGTAAGTGACCATGGCTACCTCGTCGCTTCCAAACCGATATCGCCATTAATGAAATTGATAACGTTGCGAGCATCAACGGTGCACCCAATATTGAGCCTACGCCAATTTCTTCATTGGTCGCTACATTCTGCGTACCAGCAAGCAACGCCAGCAAGGGCACCATGGTTTCAGGCAATGCCGTACCAACGGCGGCAAAAAGCGATCCTGTAACGCCTTCAGAAATACCTAATTTTTCGCCTAAATGTTCCAACGCATTGGTAAACACCTCGGCTGCAATTAGAATTACAATAAGCATTAAAAACAATGTTGCAAAAACCATGCGTTGCCCCTAGCTGAATACATAAAACACGCATTTTACAGGAGTTTACTAAAATCGTATCAAACAAGCACTCTAAAGCCACCAAGCAAATCACTATTTCGGATGCAGGGTTTGCTAGCCAAGGGGTTTATATCCCATCGCCAAATTTTGATTCTCGCTCTGAAAATGAGATTAGCCTGATTGTCATCCACAACATCAGCTTGCCACCCAACCAATATGGCGGCAATGGCATTATTGAGCTATTTACCAATCAATTGAATCCTGATGAACATCCCTACTACGCTGGGATTCATACGCGTAAAGTATCCTCGCACTTTCTTATTCGACGCGATGGTAGACTCATTCAATTTGTTTCTAGTTTAAATCGCGCATGGCATGCTGGCATTTCTAATTGGCAAGGGCGGGAACGTTGTAACGATTTCTCGGTCGGAATTGAGCTGGAAGGCTCTGACTTTGAAATATTTGAGAATGCGCAATATCAAACACTT
This sequence comes from Methylotenera sp., assembly GCF_013141425.1. Lineage (GTDB taxonomy): Bacteria > Pseudomonadota > Gammaproteobacteria > Burkholderiales > Methylophilaceae > Methylotenera. The sequence goes on from NZ_JABFRA010000100.1 coordinate 43,946, forward strand.
GAAAATTTAATTGCTGCACTCTCCAAAGCCTATGAAATACAAGCTATAGTAGGACATTCAGATATTGCGCCAGGCAGAAAAACTGACCCAGGCCCTTATTTTGATTGGGCGCGACTCGATAAAATAAACCATTAAACCTTTGGTCGTGAGGCCTTGCTCTTTTTGAGCTAAGATAAAAATTTGCGGTTAATTAAAAATTAAATAAAAATACAAACATGAGAAAACTCCTTAAACTTGCATTCATTGCTCTACTTTCAACCCTATTAATCGCATGTGGCACTAAGGATACTACGAAAGAAAAATCAAAAGCTGACAAAAATGGCCCAAAACCGACACTCGTTACTGTTACGCAGGTGAAAAACCAGGCCATAGAGATTACCGAAGAAGCTGTTGGCTCACTTGAAGGTTTAACCAATCCAACAATATCAGCCGAAGTAGCTGCACGCGTGATAAAAATTCACGTAAATACTGGCCAGACAGTAAGACAAGGGCAATTAATCGCCACCTTGGATGCGGCGGATTTTGGTTTGCAGCGGAATGAAGCACAGGCGGAAGTTGCTCGCATTGAGGCGCAACTTGCTAATCAAGCCAAAACCGTTATACGCAATCAAGCACTGGTAAGTAAAAAATTCATCTCTCAAAACGCCGTCGATAATGACATTGCGCAAGAAAACGTATTAAAAGAACAGCTTGCAGGTGCCAAAGCACGCATCAGCAGTATTGACCATGGCAGCAGTAAAACCAAAATCTATTCCCCTGTCAGCGGCAATATTGAAAAAAAGTTAGTTGATGACGGCGAATATTTACGCGTTGGCGACCCGATTGTACTGATTGTATCAACTCAAAATTTACGCGCGCATTTGCCTTTCCCAGAACATATTGGCGCACAACTCAAAGCAGGCTTAAAAGTACGCCTTAGCTCGCCGATTAGCGACAAAACTGTAGAGGCCGTCATCCATGAATTAAAACCCATGATAGTTGAAGGTAGTCGCTCGGTAGATGTGATTGCCGATATTGCAGATGCACCAGGCTGGCAACCAGGTGCCAGCGTTACGGGTAAGGTGATCTTGGGTGAACGCGCCGAAGCTAAAATGGTGCCCGAGCAGAGCGTTGTACTTCGTCCTGCGGGTGAAGTAGTGTACATAGTTCGCAACAATACTGCTTATCAAGCGATTGTCACTACAGGTGAGCGTCAAAATGGCCTAGTGGAATTACGATCAGGTATTAATATAAATGACACGATTGTGGTCGATGGTGCAGGATTTCTAACCGATAAAGCACCGGTTAAAATTAGCAACAGCAACACTGATAAAAAGTAGTACGACAAACCATGACGCTTCCTGAATTTTCCATTAAACGCCACGTACTCGCGTGGATGCTATCTGCGGTCATTGTGCTATTTGGCGTAATTGCCTATCAAAAAATTGGCGTTGATCGTATTCCCACCGTAGATTTTCCTGTCATTACCATCACCACCACTTTACGAGGGGCAAACCCCGATGTAATTGACACGAGCGTTACCAGCATTATCGAAACGGCAATCAACACCACCCCTGGCATTGAGCACATCCAATCATCATCTTCGCCAGGCGCATCTAATATTAGCGTCACTTTCACACTCGATAAAAATATCGATGTGGCGTTTAATGAGGTGCAATCTAAAGTTAGTCAGGTCATGCGACGTCTGCCTACAGGCACTGATGCCCCTTCGATTCGTAAAGTAGATGCTGCCAGCATTCCAGTGATTTGGCTGGCGCTAAGTGGCGACAGAACGATATTGCAACTCAATGAATACGCCAATAATGTACTGAAAAAGAAGTTTGAAACGATTAACGGCATTGGTGAAGTGATGATAGGTGGCCGGCAAGAACCAACCATTCGTGCCAATGTTTTACCAGAACGCATGGCGGCTTATAAAATCACCGCCACGGATTTAGCCAATGCCTTTAATCGTGAACATATTCAAATGCCAGGTGGATTTTTGGTAAGTGAGCAATCTGAGAACCTGCTTAAATTAGACCTTGAATTTCATAACTTAAAAGATTTAGCCAATTTAGTGATTGCTGTCCGAGATGGCGCACCTGTCCGCCTTAAAGACATTGCAATTGTTGAAAGTGGCATGGCAGACAAACGCCAAGTGGCGCGTTTTAACGGCAAGCCTTCGGTGGGCTTAGGGATGGTAAAAATTGCCAATGCCAATACCGTAGAAATTATTAAAGAAGTAGAACGCCGATTAAATGAAGATGTACGACCAAACCTGCCGCCTGGTTTAAGCCTTGAAGTTTCTACCAATGATTCAATCTTTATCAACCAAATGGTTGCCTCGCTAAAAGAACACTTAGTCGAAGGCACATTGTTTGCCGCGCTCATTGTGCTAATTTTTATGCGCTCTTTTAGCTCTACATTGATGATTTGTTTAGAGATTCCTGTTTCATTATTCGGCGCCATTGCCGTGATGTATTTTGCTGGTTACACCTTCAACAGCATGACCATGCTGGCATTACTGCTGCTCATCGGCGTGGTGGTGGATGATGCCATTGTGGTGCGAGAGAGCATTCTAAGGCACATGGAGGGCGACATTGGAGCGGGCTTAAGTGCAACAGATAGGCAAAATCCACGGGCAGTGGCTAAATTTCGCACCTTATCCACCATTAACGGCAGTAACGAAGTGGTGTTCGCGGTGCTCGCTTCCTCTGCCTCACTGGTGAGTATTTTTGCGCCCGTCATTTTTATGGACGGCATGATTGGCAAGTTTTTTAAATCCTTTGCAGTGGTGGTTACTTTTGGCGTATTGGTCTCACTGTTTGTGTCGCTTACACTCACGCCCATGCTCTGCTCGCGCTACCTAAAAGTAACGCACAATGAAAATGCCATTTATCGCGCCTTTGGTCGATTTTTATATGGTATGGATAATATTTATCGAAAACTATTAGGTGCGATACTGCATCACCGCGGTTTCGTTTTGCTGGCTACACTAATCTTTGTCGCAGTCACTGGCTATTTTTCGCTTAAATATGTTGAGAAGGACTTTGTACCTGAAACAGACGAAAGCAATTTTAGAATCAACTTTAAAACACCTCTAGGCTCTAATATTAACTACACCGATTCACGCCTAAAATTAATAGAAGCTGAACTTGGCAAGCATCCAAATGAAATTGAAAGCTATTTTGCCCTTATTGGCTCAGGCGCAAGTGGGCAGGTAAATCAGGGGAGTGTACAAGTACGGCTTAAACCAAAAGAAGCCCGCAGCATTAGTCAAAAAGAACTCATCAAGACGTTAAAAGTTGAACTCGATAAAATTCCTGGAGTAAGTGCATCTCCAGCGCCAGTTAGCATGGTGCGTGGTCAACGATCCGAAAAACTACAATTTAATCTCACCGGGAATAGCTTGCAAGAAATTGCGCGTTATGCCCAAGCCATTCAAAAATCGTTGAGTGAAAATCCCAACATGGGGAAGGTGGACATTGATGTTCAACTTGATTTACCACAATTCAACATGAGTATCGACCGCGTACGTGCCGCCAACTTTGGTTTAAGCGCCACTGAAATTGCTAATGCAGTTTCACTGTATGTGGGTGGTATTAACATAGGCAAATATAATCAAGAAAATGGCGATGGCCAGCGTTATGACATGCGCTTACGGGCGGCAGAAGGTACGCTAACGAATATTGATGATTTAAAGAAAATCTATCTTAGAAACACGCAGGGTGAACTGATTCGCCTTGATGCTGTGGCTCAATTTAAGCAAGAATTAGGCGCTGCAGTTATCGGCAAATACGACTTGCAGTACGCCGCAAACTTTTATGCCAGCCCCAGCATGCCCCTAGGTGACGCTGTAACATTGGTCAACGAAACGACAGCAAAAATATTACCGCCAGATTACGTCATTAAAATGACGGGGCAGGCCGAAGAGTTTGGCAAAACCATGAAAAATGTAAAATTTGTTCTCATTCTCGCCTTCACTTTGCTTTACATGGTGCTGGCAAGCCAATTCAACTCATTTATACAGCCAATATTAATCATGCTTGCCCAGCCACTGGCCATTATCGGTGGCCTGATTGCATTGTGGGTATCGGGCAACAGCTTGAATATGTACTCGATGATAGGCTTGATATTACTCATCGGCCTAGTGGCCAAAAACTCCATCTTGCTGGTCGATTTAACCAATCAACTGGTAGAAAAAGGCGCCAACATCAATGATGCCCTAAAAGAAGCCTGTCCTATCCGCCTAAGGCCAGTGTTGATGACTTCGTTTACCATTATCCTAGCCTTACTCCCTGCCGCAATTGGCTTAGGTGCTGGTAGCGAAACCAACAAGCCACTGGCCGTTGCAATCATTGGTGGCATGATTTCTTCCACCCTGCTGACCTTGGTTGTAGTGCCCGCAGCTTATTCACTGGTGATGGGCAGAGTACTGCGTTTAGGTAAACATTCTTAATCTTTTGTACAAAAATATATTGCTCCAACTAGACATGCGCATTTAGACGCGTGCATTGCACCTAACAGGTTTAGCACTTGATTATCTTTTCGAGGGTTTCAAGCCGAAGCCCTTCGCGCTTAGGCTGCCACACGCTTGGGTTGACTGGAAAATCAATTAGAACGCCAGTGCGCTGATAGCCGCGTCGCTCATAAAACGCGATTAACTCATAGCGAATAGTAATAACATGCATCTGCAGTTTTTCAGCATCCCAAACTTGTTGCGCCAATTTTTCAGCGGTATTCAACAACTTTTTACCCAAACCTTTACCCTGCAAAATGGGATTCACCACAAACATGCCGAGGTGAACGGCCCCCAACGCTTTCTCAAGACAGATTGCCCCCAGCAAGTCATTTCCATCTAAGCAGATCAATATCATTGAATTTTCAGACTCAATTAAAAGCTGCACATCCTTAGCGCTAGTGCGCAAGCCCTCTAAGATATCGGCTTCGGTCGTCCATCCAGCGCGGCTAGATTCGCCACGATAGGCTGAATTGATAAGCATGGTGATTGCTGGCGCATCAGTAGATTCAGCCTTGCGAAAATGGAGATGTTGATTCAAAGCGTTCATTTAATAATAAAAATCAGTTAGTTAAGTTGCCTAAGCGCAGGTTACAACATTTTACTTTGCTGTTCAATATTCTAAATGCTACTATTCTGGGACGGTATTACAATTAATTTGTAATATCACTTTAATTATGAGGGGACTCCTAGCCTTTTATATTTACAAATAAACTCAATAAAAAAAGGGAGTCACAATGTCAAACAGTCAAACCCCCGTTGAATTTACGGGTAAAGCTGGCGAATACTTTGGTATTTGGATTGTAAATCTACTATTGTCTATCGTCACACTAGGCATCTATTCTGCATGGGCAAAAGTTCGCCGCAAAAAATACTTTTATAATAATACCTTAGTCGATGGTGTTGGCTTTGATTACCACGCCAATCCTGTTTCCATACTAAAAGGCCGCATCATCGCTTTTGTGTTATTTGTTTTATATCAAGGTCTAGCCGCTTTTAGCCCTGTCGCCGCGATAGTATTGTTAATCGCTTTTTTTGTTGCTTTGCCTTGGATTGTCGTACGCAGTATGACGTTTAACGCACGCAACTCTAGCCATCGTGGCTTACGTTTTGACTTTGACGGAAAATATGGCCAAGCCGCCTTGGTATTTGTTGGTTACACCTTGTTATCCCTTGTCACATTGGGCTTGGCTATTCCATTTGCAGCTCAACGTACGCATAAATTTGTGGTGGATAATCACAAATTTGGCACCAGCCATTTCAATCTAGAAGCCTTAGTTAAAAGCTTCTACAAGATTTACCTCGTTATTTTTCTAATTCCACTGATAGGTATTCTTGCCGCTGTAGCGATTCCTGCCTATCAGCAATATAAAATTAAAGCGACGAATTTAAGTGAAGCTCAATATGTTCAGCCAGTTTCTTCAAGCCTGACTAACAGCATCAATGCTGGTGGATTTATCAAGGTTACGGCTGAAGATACGACCAATAATGCGCCTGAAAACTTGGCCACAGAAGCTGAAAATACTGTACTTGAAGCGCAAAATATTCAGGACAGTATTTCAGAAGAAGAAATGCTAAAAAACTTAACGCCTGAAGAGCGCGCCGAATATGACAAGTTAATAAAGTCTGCCGAATCTCAACAAGCCATTGAGGGTGGAGCTGACATTTATAGCGCTGAAACTGAGGTAGCACCTGAGAAGAAAGATCCTCTTGCAAGAGTTATTGAACATTTAATATCAACGAAAGGAATTGCAGCGGCAATTATTGGTGGAATACTAGCATTGTTAGTCTACCTTGCCATCATCTTTTCATTCGCAGCGTATTTTAAATCACGCATCCAAAACTTGGTTTGGAACAACACAACGCTTGATCAGGTAAGATTTTTCAGCGATCAACGTATGCGCGATTTATTATTGCTTTACATCACCAATACCTTAGTGCTAATTCTCACCATTGGTTTAGCAACCCCATGGGCGCAAATCCGCATGGCGCGCTATCGCGCAGAACATTTAGCGCTTTCGGGCGAAACCGATTGGGATAAATTTGTCGGCGACAAAAAAGCCGCAACACGTGCGACTGGTGAAGAGATTGCCGAAATGTTTGATGTGGATATTTCGTTCGGCTAATTTGTAATATTTCCATGCAATTTGAAGCAGACTTTTACAATGGCATCAGCCCCCGCGCCAAGCGGGTGTTGGTGTACATTGAAGAAAATCATTTTCTGTTTTCATTCTCAAGCCCAAACGATGAAGGTAGCATTTCCAACCAAACGCTTAAATTCTTAATCGACGATTGCCATGTACAGGCCAGACTCGGCAGTGGTAAGCGACTGATCGACTTGCCCGATGGCGGACGCTTAGAAACTGATTTTAAAGATTTAGAAAATTGCTTACCTGAAAAACCAGCCCATACTTTCTGGCAATTTGTGCATTTTGCTGAAACACATAAATCCGTCATTTTTATCGCATTTATTGGTATTGCGCTCGCCAGCTGGCTGCTGTTGCAATACGGCGTACCTACCATTGCCAAATACGCGGCACTAGCGACCCCTGCCAGTGTTGAGCAATATCTCGGCAAACAAACCCTAGACACATTAGATCACGAAAAAATTGGCTATTTTGAGGCCAGTGAACTACCAATATCCAAACAAAAAGAAGTGCAAGCCGCCCTAGAAGCCATGTGTACTAAAACGAGCAGCTGCCCAAGCTATCAATTGAATTTCAGAAAGAGCCCTAAAATAGGTGCTAACGCCTTTGCTTTGCCAGGTGGCTATATGGTCATTACCGATGAACTGATTACGTTGGCAAAAAATAATCATGAAATTGTCGCTGTTTTGGCGCATGAACTCGGCCACGTTAAAGGACGTCATGCCCTACGGCAAACCTTACAAGGTACAGTTTCTGGGCTCATTATAATTGCCATCACAGGAGATGTGAGTAGCGTCGCCTCTGGGTTGCCAGCCTTAATGATGAACATGAGCTACACACGAGAATTAGAAACTGAAGCAGACAACTATTCATTACAGTCATTGAATGCTGCTTGCATCCCGGCTAAATCATTTGCCACACTGTTAATGCGGCTTGAAAAAAGTCATAATGGCGAGGGTTCATCTATCCCTGAAATGCTATCATCACATCCAGATACCAAGGCTAGAATCGTGCCGTTTTTAAAAGACCCTAGTCACTGCACATAAAGCAGTTGGTTTCATTAATAACTACTTCAACAGCTTGGCTAGCGAAGTCAGTACATTTAGTGCAGATGAAATTAGACTGAGTTTTTCAGTAGCTTTTTTGAGTCCGGTCAAGTCGTCTTGTAATTTTTTAGTTTCAATCGCCAGATTCTCCAGCTTCTTTTTCGCTTGCTCGGTTAGCGTGCTGAAGGCCTTGTTCTCCATACGAATAACTGCGAGATAAGCCACACTTAAAGCTTCTTGATGGCTAACGCGGTGTGCTGAGGTTAAGGAGCCAACATCTATCACATAAAGTGAGATGAATACATCTTCAACTTGTTTACGCATCACTTCATAGTCCTTACTATTCATTTCAACCTCCTTGCCAGAATTTACTAACAGTGACACCTATAGTAGTTTAGTCATAAAAGTTATTTGGATTGAAGTAAAAGTGTTATCGCATCGATACCAGCTTTAACGTTATCCAGCGATGCTCGCAACTCTGTCACTGAATATTGTCCGCGAAGAATATTAACCCACAGCTTCTGCATTTCTTGAGAAGATTGCTTAGCTTCCACTAGTAGGGCCTCAATTTTTGGCCCACGGATATCTTCCTTCCATGCATTTTTCCACTCTGAACCTAAACTTGCATTTTCTATAAAAGGCTTATAGACCGCTAGTTTTCTTTTCTTCAATCGCTCGGCTTTTTCTCGAAGGTTCAACCACCTTATTTGCTCATCCAGCATTTGTTCACTTAAGGCAAGCGCTTGAGCTACAGTAGTTGAATCTCGAATAAGCGCCTTTTCAACAGCCTTTGCATGGACCTGTTTTGCCACATAGCCCGCCAGACCTGTTAGTGCCACTTTGCGTTCATCGGAGAGCTTAAGGTTTACTGGCTCAACCTTTAACGAATCTGCAATTTTAGCCAGTGCATTGACCGTGGCCTCACTTTGATCACCATTGCTTAGTGCTTGCAGTTCTGAAAAGTAGCTAGCTATTCCGTCTATATAATCATGTGCATCCCCAACGTAATGCACGCGTATTTTCAGCTCATCTGAATAATCATTGAGCGTCTGCTCGGTTCTTGGTAGTGCAGGGAGAATATCAGCCGTAAAGTCAATTGAAATATCCAAGGCAATATCGTTCACTTTTTTAATATTTTGAACGTAGTCTCTGCCAGCATTTGCAACAGTTAAGGTTCTATCAGCGGCTACGTTAGCGCAACCTGATAAGAAAGAGCAAGTGATTACAGCAACTAGTATTAAGTTTCTAGGCACAGTCAATCTCCAAAATAATTAAAACTTGTTACCTCAGTCATATTAGCTAACTTTTTCAAGACACTTGCTCTAGAAACTTATTGGCGACTATTTGATAAGTTTTTGTACCACTAGACTACCTACCATATCACCTTCAACATTCACGGTAGTACGCAAAGTATCAAGCAATCGGTCAATTGGCAACAATATCGCAATCGCTTCAGCGGGCAACCCCACCGATTGCAGCACCATGACCATGGTCACCATACCTGCACTTGGTATGCCAGGTGCACCCATGGCAGCTATCATTGCCGTAAAAAACACGATTAGTTGCTGTGCCAAATTCAACTCAATCCCAGCCAAATTGGCAATGAATAATGCCGCAGCGGCTTCATAAAGCGCGGTGCCATCCATGTTGATGGTTGCCCCGAGTGGTATGACAAAGCCCGCAATTTCTGGCTTAACGTGTAAATGTTGCGTTGCGCAGCGCAAGGTAATGGGAAGCGTGGCGGAACTTGAGCTAGTAGCAAAGGCCGTTACCAATGCCTCACGTGCGCCGCGCCAGAACCACAAAGGCGATTTACCGGTAATTAAGTAGAGGATTAATGGCAATACGACTACGCCATGTAATAAAGTTGTGCCCATTACCACAGCAACGAACTTAGCCAGCGTATTTAGCATCGCAAGGTCTTGTACGGCTACCAGTTTAATAAGTAAGGCCATAATGCCGAAGGGCGCCAAACGCATTACCCAGCCCACGATTTGCATGCTGACTTCCAAACCCTCTTGCAAGAGTGACAATACATTCTTATAGCGTTCGCCGCCCATCACTAAGGCAATGCCCAAAATAAGTGCAAACATCACAACCGCAATTACATTACCCTGCGACAAAGCTGCAAAAGGGTTGATGAATAGTGAGTGCAAAAATTGAGCAAAAAATTCAGGTAATGGTAGTTGCTTGGCCTCAAAATTTTGCATGGCGCTATCGAACATCGCCAATTGCATGCCCGCGCCAGGGCTAAAATAATTTCCTGCAATTAAAGCCAGCGTGATTGCGAACGCCATACTCGCTATAAAAAACACTAAAGTACTGACCCAAACGCGATGCATTTGTTGGTGTTGTCTTAAGTTGGCAATACCAACTGTGATGGAACAAAACACCAGCGGAATCAATATCATTTTGAGTAAATCAATGAACAATGTGCCAATCAGTCCTGCCGCGTACAATCCGCCTTTTACTGGGACAGCCTCGGCGCCTAATGTATGAAAATACAAACCAATCACAACACCAAATATCGCGCCCAGGATTATCTGAATGTTGAGACTGGGGAGTTTCATCTTGTCTTACTCCTTTGCAGCTTTGGCTTTTGCTACTTTAGATTTAACCACCTTTGATTTAACTACCTTTGACTTAGCCACTTTTTCTATCACTACTTTTTCCACTGGCGGTTTATCAAGCTTATTCGCCTTAGGTTTTACTGCGGCTTTTTTAACTTTTGGCGTTATAGCCTCAGACACAGGCTCGGCAATTTCAGCAGCTTTTGTGGCCTCAATAACTTGAACTTTTTGGTCCTGTTTTGCTGGCTTGTTGGTGTCGCTAATTTTGGTATCGCTTACTTTTTCAAACACAGCCGCAAAAAAACCGTCGGTATTATGTAAATGCGGCAATAGCTTTAAGTATTTACCTGTGTCCAACTGAATTTGTTGCTGGCTTAATATCTCCGTAGCATTCAACAAGGTAAAATCAGGATGTGCGGCTAAAAAGCTTTCTGCGATTTGCTCATTTTCATCTTTAAGTAAACTACAAGTTGAATAAATCAAGCGACCGCCTGCTTTGGTGAGTTTTGCGGCACGCGCCAGAATAGCGGCTTGTTTAAGGGTAAGTTCGGCCAAGTCTTGTGGCGTTTGGCGCCATTTAAGATCTGGGTTGCGGCGAAGAGTGCCTAAACCCGTACAAGGTGCATCCACCAGCACGCGGTCAAATTTACTATTAAGGCGTTTTAGTTTTGGGTCATTTTCACTACTGATACTCTGCGCATTTAAATTACTCAAGCCAGAGCGCTTTAAGCGTTGGCCTAGATTGTGTAAGCGCTTATCTGAAACATCGAACGCATATAAGCGCCCTGTATTACGCATCAACGCGCCGATAGCTAAGGTTTTTCCACCTGCTCCTGCACAAAAATCGGCCACCATCATGCCACGTTTAGCCGCAACCAGATGCGCCAACAGTTGACTGCCTTCGTCTTGTACTTCTATTTTACCTTCAGTAAACAAAATGTGACGCCCAATATTCATGCGGTTTGGCATGCGAATACCAATGGGCGAATACGGTGTTACTGTTACATTGGTTTCACCTGATGTATTCTCAGCTATGAATTTTGCCAGCACCTCATCACGCGTGCCTTTAATGGTGTTTACACGTAGATCCAATGTAGCTTGTTCATGCATACTGCGAGCAATAGTGAGTGCCTCGGCCTCGCCATATTGAGCCACTAATTTTTCCCACAACCAATCACGCACATCGGCCTGCACGGCCAATGGCATATTTTCCGTCGATTTTGCTTTAATGAGATGCGCCCACTCTTTTTGCTGTTCATTCAGCATCGGCTCAAGCTCGCGTATACTCATACCTTGCACGCGTAACAACCACGCCAAGATCAGCTTACGTGCATCATCGGGGTCGTTATCATCATTAGCAGTTACCGTGCTTAAAAAACGTAAACGACGCAATACGCCATAAACACTCTCGGCCACAAAGGCGCGCTCTTTAGTACCCAAATCGCGGTTGTTGCGAAAGAATTCGCTCAACTTTGCATCTGCTGGACTATTGAATTCGAGCAGGTTGGATAACATCACTGCGGCTTGCCGTATTAGATTGGGCGTCATTTATTTCTCTTTAAAATAATGTTAAAAGGCTCTAAATCAGAGCCTGTATTTCTGACCATTGGTTATTCTGAAGTTGCAGCGCGCTCTGTTTTTAAATCGGTCACCAGCAACTCATAGACCTTACCGTCTTTATCGGTTTCGCGTATTTTAACAGGTACGTAGCGATAATCTAAGGCCAACCACAATTCAGTTTTCTTTTCTCCTTCTGCCGCCTGACGCGCTAAGTGTAGCGTATTCAACTCGCCCATTTTTGTTGCGATAAGTTCCTCGCCTTCAAAACTATAATCATATACACCGAGTTTTTTGCCATTAGTAATAAGAATTTGCATGTTTTGCAAAGGCGGCACAAACATAAACTGATACATAAAGCTGAGTAAATCTTGTGTACCTTCGGCTAAATCAAGTTTCTGTTCGCCTTTTTCGGTGCGTAAACTTAGTTTTTTGCTTTCCCAATCAAAGTCTGCGCGGTAAGTCTTCTCTTTTTTATCGCCAAATTTATATAGGTAATGCGCGGGCTCTAGGCCAATCTGGTCTAAATATCCTTCACTGGTCTGCAACAAATCCGGTATTAGCAATGCCGCCAAACCTTTGGCTTTTATCAGGCTTTCTATTTTATATTGCTCGCCACTGGGTAAAATCTGGAATACCATTCTAGCGCTTCCAGCGGGCGCTCTATCAACAACCGTGTCTTTATCCGTGTAAACATCAAATTCAGATTCAATATATTGGTAGGGCTTAGGATTTATTATTAGCCCAACTTCCTCTGCTAGGTTAGCTAAAACTGGTTCTGCAATTTCAGGCTCAGTGGCAGGTTCAATCAGCTCGTTTTTGGGTAACTCGGCGATAGATACTGGGTCTGCTGGTTCAGATATTTTTGTTGGTGTAGCTAGTTCTGCAGGGGGTGATTCAACGTCAGCAGGGTTTTTTAAATCGACTGGTTTGATTGCGGGCTTATCTTTTACAGACAGCGGCTGCTCGGTAGGTTGAGGTGCGACTTTAGGCAAAACCAACCGCGCCTCAATTACCTGACGGCTGTCCGTGAAATCAATAAAATTTAAATGAAACTTACCAATTAAAAATAGATGCAATAGGCCTGATAAAGCTAGCGCGTATGCTAGACGCCTATAGCTAATATCCTGCCATAGCGATTTGAGGCGAATCCAATAAAGGCTATTCCACATGTAACTCAGTTAAAGTTTGCTCGAGTTTTGCGCCGTCTTCATCCACCATCAAAAAGCGCACTAATAAATAATTTTTCTCAGTCGCCAGCCATAGCTCTTTGCCTTCATTTTGATCGGTCGGAACCAGATGCAAGGTTTTATACTGTCCTCCTTCAACATTCAACAATTCCAGCGCAGGTTTAACTTTATACGAATACTCGTTAAGCTTTTTACCCGTGGTCAATTTCACTGTCAGGTCGTTTTTAATTGGCCTAGGTAGAAACATAAACTGATAAGCAAAGCTTGCCAGATCTTGTGTCCCAGACGATAACTTAGCCTCACGTGGCTCACCTTTCACTAACATGCGTAAGGTATTTTTTGACCAATCAAAATCGGCAAACAACGCTTTTTTCGGATTATCCCCCTGATGTAATTCAAAATGCCGAGGTTGAAGGCCCTTGCTGGTTACCTTACCTGTGCTTATCAACTTGCGTTCACCAAGAAGTGCGTATACGCCAATACCTTTTGTAACACTTTCTAATTGGTAGGTTTTACCTGTAATGACAAATTGCTCGCGCACATTGGCAAAAGCTTTTCCATCTTTAGACACCACATAATTCGCTTGAATTCTTTTCGGTAAGGCGACTTGTTGTGCTGCAAAAACAGTGTTCGAGGTCAATAAAAAAACTAAACTTATCACTTTAATGTATCTAAACACACGCACTCCTTAAATAAGACTGTAAAAAAGTCACACCCGTACTTAACGCATGAAGTTTGCTTTTAGATACAAAAAAGTCTGAGATTCTTTACTTATACAACCACAGTAGGCGCTTCGCCAGACTGCTGAGCGCGTATATTACCAATATGAAACACCGTTTCACCTGCATCGCGTAATAGGTCGATGGCTACCGCGGCATGCTCTTCTGCCACAATCACCGCCATACCGATGCCGCAGTTAAAAGTTTTATACATCTCGGCATCCGCCACATTACCCTGTGCTTGCAACCAGTTGAATAATGGCGGCATGTCCCAACTACCTTTTTGAATTTCTGCAGTTAAGCCTTCTGGTAGCACCCGTGGGATATTCTCGGTAATGCCACCGCCAGTAATATGTGCCATGCCCTTAACAGGCAAGGTAGCAATCAACAGCAAAAGCGGCTTAACGTAGATACGCGTGGGTGCCATCACCACATCTTTGAATTTTCTGCCGTGGAAATCAGACTCAAAATCGATGCCTGATTTTTCAATAAGCTTACGAATCAGCGAATAGCCATTTGAGTGTGCTCCACTTGAAGCTAAACCCAGCACCACATCACCCGCGGCAATGGTAGTGCCATTAATGATATTTTGTTTATCCACACAACCCACGGCAAAGCCTGCTAAATCATATTCGCCAGCAGGATACATGCCTGGCATCTCAGCTGTTTCACCGCCCACCAAAGCACAGCCCGACTGCTCGCAACCTTCGGCAATGCCTCTAATGACTTGCGCCGCCGTACCCACTTCTAACTTGCCACAGGCAAAATAATCTAAAAAGAACAGCGGCTCGGCGCCCTGCACTAGAATATCATTGACACTCATGGCGACTAAATCGATTCCCACGGTATCGTGTTTGTTCAACTCAAAAGCCAGCTTAAGTTTAGTGCCAACGCCGTCGGTACCGGAAACCAGCACGGGATTTTTAAATTTTTTTGGCATTTCAAACAACGATCCAAATCCGCCAATGCCACCCAACACTTCAGGACGCATGGTGCGCTTCGCAAATGGCTTAATTTGTTCTACCAGCGCATCGCCAGCTTCGATATCGACGCCCGCATCGCGGTAGCTAATTGAGGTTGTGTCAGTAGAAGATGTAGTCAAAACGGCTCTCGCTTAATGTATAAATTGAATAATTACTTATTTTCTCGTTATGGGTGCTTCTATAAATTCAATTTTCTAAATTAGACAAGGCGCAAACAAAAAATTATGACGCTGTATATATTTGATATATAAGGAGTTATTTTTTGTGAGCAACACCGTATAATGACGAAAATTGAATTAATAGGAACGCCTTCTAAACGTTTAAGTATAATTTTAACCCATATGACGACTGAACCCAAAAAAACAGCAACAAAAAATGTATTTATCGACAATCGCTGGCTGATTATTGCGGTGATTTTCGTGATTATTATTTATTTGCTGCTGCCTGTACTTACGCCTTTTTTAATCGCCGCAATTCTCGCTTATATCTGCGACCCCTTGGTCGACCGCTTATGTTTGCTTGGCATTGGCAGGTTAAGGCTTGGCCGCACCCTCGCCACGTTGGTTGTAATGACTGGAATTTTTGGCATCATCACGCTGCTATTTTTAATTTTAGTACCGCTGCTACAAAAAGAGTCACTGCTCATCGCAGAACGATTGCCTAGCATCATCAGCAATATTCGCAACATTGTGGAGCCTTGGCTACAAAGCCATTTTGGAATTAGTTTTGCGATTGACGGCGCGCAAATTCAAGAAATCATCAGTAAAAACTGGAAAACCGCGGGCGGTATATTAGGTGATCTACTCAAAATTGCCGGCAATAATGGTTTGGCGCTTATCGGCTTGCTAACCAATATTTTGCTGTTACCCGTGGTGTTATTTTATCTACTGCGCGATTGGGATGGCTTTATTGCTAGCATCGCCCAACTGATTCCGCTTGATTGGCAAGGAAAGACTACTTCTATCGCCACTGAAATTGATCAAGTCTTGTCTGAGTTTTTACGCGGCCAGCTTGCGGTAATGGCAGTAATGAGCGTTTTTTATGTTGCTGGCTTATGGTTTGTTGGCCTAGACATGGCCTTAGCCATTGGTATCATTGCTGGCTTGCTGGGCTTTGTACCCTATTTAGGCCCAACCTTGGGCTTGGGTTTAGCGCTGTTAGTTGCGGTTCTGCAATTCACAAGTTTGGCACAAGTGATTCCGGTATTAATGGTGTTTGGGCTTGGCCAGTTAATTGAAAGCATGATTGTCACGCCCAAATTAGTGGGCGACCGCATTGGCTTACATCCAGTAGTGGTGATTTTTGCCCTGATTGCTGGTGGACAACTTTTTGGCTTTACTGGTGTGTTGCTAGCCTTGCCAATCACGGCAGCGCTAGCGGTGGGTTTACGCCACACCCGAGATAACTATTTAAATAGCGACACTTATCTAAATTAACTTTGATTCAATTAATTTAGCTACAATTTTAAAATATCGCGACGCCTATTTTGCAAATGAAACAACTTTTACTCGACATTAAACCTGCGTCTCCACCCACGCTATTGAACTACATTGCAGGGCGTAACGCAGAAGCACTTGCCAGCCTGAATGCTGCGGCTAGGAATGCAGCGCAATCTAAATTTATCTATTTATGGGGTGAAGCTGGTAGCGGTAAAAGCCATTTACTATCGGCCTGCAAGGCAATAGGCATGCGGGTCCTGGACGATGTGCATTTACTTAACAATGACGCTCAAATTGATTTATTTAACACTTACAATCAACTTAAAGAAACGGGCGGCACTCTCATCACCGCGGGGCGTTACGCACCAACGCAAATGGGCTTGCGTGACGATTTAGCCACCCGTTTGGCTTGGGGTTTAGTTTATCAATTGCAACCATTGAATGACGCGGAAAAAGCCCTTGCCTTGCAAAATCACGCTGCCGAACGTGGCATACGCCTGCCAACCGAAGTGGTTGATTATTGCTTGCGCTACCTAAAACGCGATTTATCAACGTTAATGGCAACGCTAGACGCCTTAGACGAATGGTCTTTGACCACCAAAAAACCAGTTACCGTACCGATGTTGCGGCAATTATTGCAATTTCCGCTCAATTTATAAAGTTAGCTAAATCTATGTTACGTGTCACCGAAATCAAATTACCATTAGCGCATGAGCCAAGCGCAGTCAAAGCCGCCTTAATTAAAAAACTAGCTATAAATGCTGCTGATTTAGTCAATTATTCTATTTTTAAACGAGGAGTTGATGCACGTAAGGCCAATGCAATATTATTAGTCTATTCGCTCGATGTCACAGTCAACGGTGAAGCTAAAGTATTAGCCAAATTAGGTAAAGACCCGCACGTAAAAATCGCGCCAGATACTACTTATAAATTTGTAGCGCAAGCACCAATAACACTTAAAGATAGACCTGTAATTGTTGGCTTAGGCCCTTCTGGGCTATTTGCTGCGCTTATTTTGGCACAATCGGGTTTTAAACCTATTGTGCTAGAACGCGGCAAAGCCGTGCGTGAACGCACCAAAGACACTTGGAATTTATGGCGTAAAGCTAAACTTAACCCAGAATCTAACGTACAGTTTGGCGAAGGCGGCGCTGGCACTTTCTCTGATGGCAAACTTTATAGCCAGATTAAAGATCCGAATCATTATGGCCGCAAAGTGTTAAATGAGTTTGTGCAAGCAGGCGCGCCTGAAGAGATTTTATACGTCAGCCATCCGCATATCGGCACTTTTAGATTAGTCGGCATGGTAGAAGAAATGCGTAACAAGATTATCGCACTAGGTGGCGAAGTACGCTTTCAAAGTAAAGTCGAAGATATTGAGATTATCGACAAACAAGTAAAAGCGGTTGTGCTAAATAATGGTGAGCGGATTGCCACGAACCACCTAATTTTGGCCGTTGGTCACAGCGCACGCGATACTTTTGAAATGATTTATAAACGCGGTATTTATATTGAAGCGAAGCCCTTTTCTATTGGTTTCCGTATCGAGCACCCGCAATCACTCATTGACGCAGCGCGCCACGGCCCAAATGCGCAGCACCCAATTTTAGGCGCGGCAGATTACAAACTTGTGCACCATGCCAGCAATGGCCGCAGTGTCTATAGCTTCTGTATGTGCCCGGGCGGTACCGTTGTAGCAGCGGCTTCTGAAGAAGGCCGCGTGGTGACTAATGGCATGAGCCAGTATTCACGTAACGAGCGTAACGCAAATGCCGGCATTGTGGTTGGCATTACGCCTGAAGTGGATTATCCAGGACATCCGCTGGCAGGCATGGAGTTACAACGTAAATGGGAGTCACAAGCCTATGCCCTGGGAGGCAGTAACTACGAGGCTCCTGGGCAACTCGTGGGGGACTTTTTAGCCAATCAGCCATCTACAGAATTTGGTGAGGTGACCCCTTCGTATACGCCAGGTGTGCATCTCACCAATTTAGATACTGCTTTACCCGAATATGTGATTTGTGCTATTCGTGAAGCGATTCCACAGTTTGCAAAACAGATTAAAGGTTTTGATATGCCAGAGGCCATCCTTACCGGCGTTGAAACGCGAACTTCCTCGCCAATCCGGATTAAGCGCCATGACGATGATTTGCAAAGCATCAATACAAAAGGCTTATACCCAACCGGCGAAGGTGCTGGATATGCAGGGGGTATATTGTCTGCCGGTGTCGATGGCATCAGGGTGGCTGAAGCTGTTGCATTAAGTTTATCGCGCTTATAGAGAATAATAATGACTCGCCAGATTTCGAAGCTTAGCCTATTTTTTGTATTCCTGATTTGGTTTGCCAATTCGGCCATTGCATCACAAGAACTGGCTTTTATTGATAGTCAAATCACCTCACACCCCAACCAAAGTGGCATTTACGTGCTAGATAAAGGTGAAGAGGCTTTGTTAGCACGCGCATGGTTGGTCGACAACGCGCAAAAAACTATCGAAGTGCAATATTTTATATGGAGCACCGATAATATTGGCATATTAGCCTCAGAAGCCTTATTGCGCGCAGCAGATAGAGGGGTGAAGGTGCGTGTGATTGTAGATGATCTATTAATCGATGCGCCCGATAAATCCTTACTTGCACTCGCAAAACACCCGAATATTGATATTCACATCTACAACCCGCAACATTCTGTCGGCACACCGTTTCATAAACGATTGTTGAATATTGCTGTGAATTTTCGCGGCGTCAATCAACGCATGCACGATAAAACCTTTATCGTCGATGGCAAACTAGCAATTACAGGCGGGCGAAATATGGCGGCAGAGTATTTTGACTACAACAATGCTTATAATTTTCGCGACCGCGATGCGCTTCTGCTTGGTGACGTTGCCAAGAGCATGCAAACGAGCTTTGAAAAATTTTGGTCTAGCCCGCTCAGTGCGCCTGTTGAAGAGCTTTACGATGGCTTAGGCTTAATGCAAAAGCACGTAAAAGTAAAGGACGATGAAATACAGAATATTTACCATGAACTGCATAACTACGCCAAAAACCCTGAAAATTTCTCTGCCGAAAACTTAAACGCAATTCAAAATATCCCAACAGCATTCATGCGCCTTGCAGAACAAATCACTTGGACAGATGTTGAATTTATCAGCGACACGCCTGGCAAAAACAAGATGAAATATTTGCTGGGCGGCGGTGGCGCAAGTACCTTAAAATTAGCCCAGTTAGTTGAGAGCGCTAACGAACAGATCGTCATACAATCGCCTTATTTGGTCATGTCAAACCAAGCCCAAAACCTATTTAAAAGCGCTATCAAACGTGGTGTAAAAGTGCGTATCAACACCAACTCCCTCGCCTCTACTGACAATATCCAAGCTTTTAGTGGTTATCGAAATCAGCGTGATCAACTGATCAAAATGGGCATAGAAATATTTGAATATAAACCTGATCCACAGATTAAACAGCAATTGGTGCGCCAAGCAGTTTTACAGAACATCAGGCCACCTGTATTTGCTATTCATGCCAAGACCATGGTTGTGGATAATAAAAGCGTGTACATTGGTACGTTTAATTTCGATCCACGCTCGCAAAACCTCAACACAGAAGTCGGCGTTATTGTGCAAAATGAGAACTTGGCTAAGAATGTTCAGCAAGCCATTGAAATTGACATGCGGCCCGAAAATAGCTGGAATGCCGCTACTGACAAACCAGATCAATATGCATCAGCCATGAAGCGCAAGCGTGTCGTGTTTTATCAACTAACGCCGATTAAGCCACTGCTGTAATACAAATAAAGTCTTATGAAACTAATGCACAAGCAGCAAAGTCCTAGGCTTTAGACGCTATTCTTATTCAACATGTTTTCATTTTTCTAAAGGAATTATCATGAAAGTAAATATTGGAGGCCTTGATCGGGCATTACGCATTGCCGTTGGAGTAGCTTTGATTGCTTGGGCAATATTTGGCGGACCTGTGTGGGCTTGGATTGGCGTAATACCTCTAGCCACAGGCTTAGTAGGCTTTTGCGGTGCCTATAGCATTTTTGGTATCAATACCTGCAAAATCAAGCAGCAATAAATTAAAATGCGTACGATGGCGGCAATCAATTGCTGAGCTAATCTTGCCGCCATCGTTTTTTATTATTGCCGAATCAAGTAATCAAACGCACCCAGTGACGCCTTTGCACCCTCACCCATGGCAATAATGATTTGTTTATAAGGGGTTGTGGTGACGTCACCCGCGGCAAATACACCTTGCAATGAAGTGGCATTATGATGATTCACTTCAACTTCACCAAATTTACTCAAATTGACCGTGCCTTTTAGCCAATCACTATTCGGCAACAAGCCAATTTGTACAAATACCGCATCAAGTTCGAGATGCTTACTCTCGGCAGTCACGCGGTCTGTATAAGTCAAACCATTCATTTTCGTGCCATCTCCCGTTACTTCAGTCGTTTGTGCACTGGTAATAATGGTTACATTCGTCAAAGTACGTAGTTTTTTCTGCAATACTGCATCCGCCTTCAAAGTGGTATCAAATTGCAAAAGTGTTACATGTGCAACAAAGTTGGCTAAATCAATCGCCGCCTCAACACCTGAGTTGCCACCTCCTACTACCGCCACTGGCTTGCCTTTAAACAGCGGGCCATCGCAATGCGGGCAATAGGCGACGCCTTTGCCACGGTATTCTTTTTCACCCGGTACATTCAACTCGCGCCAGCGTGCGCCCGTTGCCACAATAACCGCTTTACTTCTAAGCGTTGCGCCACTTTCTAATTTTAACTCGATTAAATCGGTGTTTTTATTACCGTCTTTGCCTGGCTCAGACAAACTCACGGCACGTTGCAAGTTCATAATATCGACATCGTAACTTTTTACGTGTTCTTCAAAGGCGGCTACTAATTTAGGGCCTTCGGTTTCTTGTACTGAAATAAAGTTTTCAATACCAAGCGTATCCATGACTTGACCGCCAAACCGTTCTGCGACAATACCTGTGCGAATGCCTTTACGCGCTGCGTATATGGCTGCTGAAGCACCCGCTGGCCCGCCGCCAACCACGAGTACATCATACGGCGCTTGTGCGTCTAGCTTTTTAGCCTCACGTGCAGAAGCGCCTGTATCAATTTTGAGCAGAATTTCATCAAGCTCCATGCGGCCCGCACCAAACACCTCACCATTTAGATAGATGGTTGGCACCGACATAATTTCTCTGGCTTTAACTTCATCTTGGTAAAGTGCGCCGTCAATCATGACGTGGGTGATATTGGGATTAATCACCGCCATCATGTTCATGGCTTGCACCACGTCTGGACAGTTGTGGCAACTTAAGGAAATGTAGGTCTCAAAATTAAATGTGCCTTCAATCGCCGCAATTTGGGCAATTTTTTCAGCTTCTAACTTGATAGGATGGCCACCCGTATGGAGTAATGCCAATACCAAGGAAGTAAATTCATGGCCCATTGGAATGCCAGCAAAACGCACACCAACTGGTTGGTCAGCGTCTTTGTGCGATGCTGAACGCTTTACCGCAAAAGATGGCTTACGCGCATCTTCGCCATTTGTCAGTGTGATTTTGTCCGACATACTAGCAACTTCTTCTAATAACTCGCGCATTTCAATCGCGCCAGCACTTTCATTCAGTGATGCTACCAGTTCGATAGGTTCACGTAGCATGCCTAAATAGTTTTGTAATTGTGCTTTGATATTTGCTTCTAGTGCCATGATTATTCTCTTTAAATTGTCTCTATCAGGGTGACTGACGCATGATTCATCATCAAACGTATAAATCATTTATGAAAATCACAAATAAAAAGCATTATCTTTTGAATAATGCTTTTGTAATGGCTACACCTTTAAAGGGTGTTATAAAGGTGTAGCGTCTTGCTAACTGCTAACAAATTTAACGAATGTTAATTCGCTATTTCTGCTTAGATCTTACCAACGAGGTCTAGCGAAGGCGTTAATGTTTTTGCGCCTTCTTGCCATTTTGCTGGGCATACTTGGCCTGGGTTAGCTGCAGTGAATTGCGCTGCTTTTAATTTACGTAGTGTTTCTTTTACATCACGTGCGATTTCATTGCTATGAATTTCTAAAGTTTTAATCACACCTTCTGGATTAATCACAAAAGTGCCACGTAATGCTAGGCCTTCTTCTTCAATATGCACGTCAAACGCACGTGTTAATTGGTGTGTTGGGTCACCCACTAGCGGAAATTTTGCTTTACCTACTGCAGGTGAAGTTTCGTGCCAAACTTTGTGTGAGAAATGTGTATCGGTTGTAACGATATAAACTTCCGCATTCGCTTTTTGAAATTCTGCGTAGTGTTCAGCCGCATCTTCTACTTCTGTAGGGCAATTAAACGTAAATGCAGCTGGCATAAATATCACTACCGCCCATTTACCTTTAATGCTGGTATCGCTGACTTCTACAAATTTGCCGTTATGGAATGCTTGCGCTTTAAATGGTTGAACTTGTGTATTAATTAATGACATTGTGATTTCCTTATTTTGGGTTAATTAAAAGTTGGGTTAAAAAAACTGCAAAAACTGTTTTTGTTAAAACTAATTAACTTGTGGGAGAGATTATAGAGCGTTTAATTTACTTAATCTAATATATCGTTCTAATGATAATGATAAATAAAATTTATCAAACACTAAGAAACAATAATTTGCTGCGTTGCCGTCTCACCTAAATTATCATGCCAAGTCACCGCAATAATATCGCCAACTTTTGCACCATATAATCTAAAGGTAAGATACGGATTCTTTGAAATTCCGGTTCCCCACTGTGCTTCTAGCACGGGTTCACCATTTAATGTTGCCGTAAGTAATTGTACAAAATGGGCTGGAATCAGCCGATCCCCATCATCCTTTCTGCGTCCCGTTTCCATCGGGTGACTCATCAATACTTTAACTTCGGTCACCGCGCCTTTAAGTTGGGCACGCATTTTCATGTTATCGGAAGCCATAAGAATCCTTAACCACAGCCGTTCTCTAACACAATGACATTTTTAGCATTGGTAAAATAGTTACTTCCCGCTTTTACAATAATTTTAACATCAGAAGTTTCCGCCATTTTGATGCGCGTTACCACAAAAGGCTCAGCGCCATGGCCAAACTTAAAATGTGCAATGAGTGGCGTTGGATTTTTTTCCACCAAAATAGAAATTGTCTCGGTGTTTACGATATTACTTTTAACCTCAATCTGCACAATGGCACCATTTTCAGCTTTATCTGGTGCATTAATCAGAATGGCGTCACTGGCAATTTCTTCAATTATGCCTAGACTGCTGGTCGCTTCGTTCAGTTTTGTAGTTTCAAAAGCTGCTCGATTCCAAGCAGTTGCAACTGCATTAATCGGCATCCAGAACAAAGCCGCTGTTGCACCGAATAACAGCGTTAAAAAATTTCTACGTTGCATATTGCAAAATCCATCAACATGTAAGTTCCATCAACTTTTTTTCACATCGCCTTGTAAACGTCTAAGTTCTTTTAAGCGCGCTTCTACGATTGATATTTGGTAAAAGTCACCGTCTTTTGCTTTTGTGGCCAACTCCATTTGCTCGATTGCACGCGCCAGGTCGTATTTCCTAAAATAAGCCTCGCCTTGCGCTTGATAACTAAGCAAAGCTTTACTCTGCATAGTATAGGCCTTTGCCAGCACTTCATAAAAATAAGCATCACTTGGATACAAACTTTGCTTATCCTTAATCAGCTTAATTGCGTTATCCACTTGCTTAACCGCCAAAAAATGGTCGGCATATCCATAAATTAAAGCACGATTATCTGGGTACAACTTCAAAGCCTCGGCATACTGCTTAGCAGCCAGTGCAGGATTATTTTTC
Source organism: Methylotenera sp. (assembly GCF_013141425.1). Lineage (GTDB taxonomy): Bacteria > Pseudomonadota > Gammaproteobacteria > Burkholderiales > Methylophilaceae > Methylotenera. The sequence goes on from NZ_JABFRA010000100.1 coordinate 67,942, forward strand.
GCCACCTGTACGCGTGCGCTTAAATTCTCAACCATGGCATGCTGTGGGGCATTTTTTTTCAACCAGATCAGCTCTTTTTCAGCTTGAGCGAGTGCATTTTTTCGTAAATACGATACCGCCAAACCATAATGTTCAACCGCTTCATTTGTATAACGACGCTCGCGTATATTTTGCTCAAACACCGCGATATTGGTATCTACCGCGCCATTATTTGCAAACAGCTTAGCCCTTACATACTGAAACTCAACGCTATCTGGCACCTGTTTGTAGGCCATCTGGTCGACACGATTGGTGACATCGGAAATACGCTCACTGGTGAGTGGGTGAGTGCGTAAAAATCCAGGTGCGCTGCCTTCGGAATAGCGCGAGCCGCGCTGCAAAGTTGTAAAAAAAGAGGGCATGCCACGCACATCAAAACCCGCAGTATTGAGTATTTGCAAGCCGACTCTATCTGCTTCACGTTCATGTTCTCGCGTGTAGTCCAACTGATTCTGCACACCGGCCGCAGAAGCTGTAGTCAGCGCCCCACTCGCCAACTGTGGGTTTGCCCGCGCCACTAATAAAGCCAGCGCTATACCCGCGATATTTTTAAACGTATCGTATTTCTGTGAGGCCAACATACGTGCCAAATGACGCTGAGTAACATGGCCAATTTCATGGCCTAGCACACCCGCAAGTTCGGATTCATTATTCGCTGCCAAAAACAAGCCCGTGTGCACACCGATAACTCCGCCCGGCATGGCAAACGCATTAATGGAATTATCTTGCACCACAAAAAAATTGAATTTTTGATGCTTATCTGAGCTGGCTGCGGCTAAGCGATTTCCAAGCGCGTTCAAATAATCAATCACCTCAACATCCTGCACCACCTCGTCGCTCACCGCGACATCCCGCATAATTTGCTCGCCGATACGCTGCTCATCAAGTGGTGTAAACACAGTTTGCGAAACATCGCCCAAATCAGGCAAGTTCACATCAAGATTGGTTGCGCCCGTATTGGAGCCAGAATAAGGTCCGCCAGATATACGTGGTTCTGGGGCAGCCTGTACAGAATTTATTGCCAGTGACAGGGCAATTACAATGGTTTTTAATTTCATTGTTATATGATAATGACTTTAGTCTTAAAGTTTCAGAAAATAAGGTAATTAAATGAGCGAATCAACAGCAAAAAAACTCACGCACTTTGATGCCAGCGGCCAAGCGCACATGGTTGATGTGGGCAACAAAGCCCATACCAAGCGCATCGCGGTTGCCATTGGCACAATTAAAATGTTACCTGACACCTTGCAACTTATTATAAATGGTAGTGCCAAAAAAGGCGACGTACTAGGTACTGCCCGTATTGCCGCGATTCAAGGCGCCAAGCGTACCGCTGATTTAATACCACTTTGCCATCCGATTAGCCTAACCAAAGTTTCCATCGAATTTGAGATAGACGATAAAATTTCCGCTGTCATCTGCACCGCCACTGCAGAAACTATTGGGCAAACTGGGGTTGAAATGGAAGCACTAACAGCTGTAAGTGTGGGCTTACTTACGATTTATGACATGTGCAAAGCAGTTGACCGTGGCATGGCAATAAGCGAAATTAAACTACTAGAAAAGCACGGCGGAAAATCGGACGACTGGGTTGCCAAGTAAAATAAACGCAAATAACGCTGAAAGGAAAATCGATGGACGCTTCAATACAGTTACCCTTATTCACGCTACTCGGCACGCTAATTGGCGGCCTAATTACTTTCGCCGTGAATCGGCAACAATTCAAGCACCAACTTGCCAGCATCCGCCAGCAAAACAAAACTGAGTTTATGGCAGAAGAAACCGCCCGACACTTTTTAAGCCACAAAAGCTACACCGATAGGTCGTTTGACGTATTACAAAAACATCTGGGTGGCTTTGAAGACAACGAACTGCGTAAAATACTCGTGCGCGCTGGCGCGGTACGAGAATATCGCAGCGATGGCAGCGAATGGTGGTTTTTGTTATCACGTATGGATGAGCGGATAGAGAAAATCAAAGATAGATAACTGGCTTACAAGTTACTTTTTACTGGTCATGCACCACAATTTCATTTACATATAAAATCTCGCAAGCGCCTTCGCCAGAATCTTCACGGCTTCTGGAAGTTGGCCATACCGCATTATCACCCGCTTTCGCGTCGACCAAAAAACCTCGTAAGGAAATGACTTGTCCGCGTTTAATGGATTTGGCCTGTTTTTCTATATTTCCATTCGCAGGAATCATGTGAATATTTGTTGCGGAAGATTCTAGCTCCTTACGCGGAATGGGGAACTCGTCTACATGCCAATATAAAAATCGATTATTTTGCCGAAACTGAATATATTTTAGTATAGCGGGGTCAGCCAACTTACCCCAGCCAACGGCTAAATCGACAGGGGCAATATCTGCACGTTCATCACCAAAATAGAGCCGCTTTGAAAGCACTCTGGCGTGCAGACTAAATTTATCTAGCAGTTTTAGCTGATAGCCATTTTTATAAACATATTCAGATTTTTCTAGTGGAATTTGCTGGGGCGGGATTGCTATCGCTACAATATTTGACACAATTTCAGCCTCTGGCTCCTTGCCTGAAAGTTGCAGTTCATCCGATTGGGCACGCGAAACACCAGCGACATACAACCCAATGCCTGCGACCAAAAAAACTGCTAGCTGACGATATATTTCAGCAACCATTATTTTGTGCTCTAAATACTTTAAAACTTACATTAAGTGGCTTGCATTTAACTTCCACTAAACAGAAGTGTCGTTATTGAATCCTTTTAAGCGGGCCAATACAACTGTCTGTAGTTTCCTTTTCGCACACCACATACAAATTTCCAGAGGGATGAAAGGCCAAGAAATTAATATACTCTTGTCCCGTACTGTCACTTACATCATCAGAACAGTCAGTCCCACCTAGGTCCTTTTCAATTTTTAAGGTGACTTTGTAAAAGCCTTTTTCAGTTGGTTTTTCTGAGAGCCAATATTTTGCGTCAGAAACCTCAGTGCCACTCACAATATGACTTGAACCATCATGTGCAAAAATATAGGTTTCGCTGCAACCATTTTTCACATTTACCCATTCCCAAGTCCCCTCAAGTGGGTTGGTTTTTTCTGCTATCTTGTCTTCAGCGAATGCATAACCAGAAAAAGAAAACAGCGTTAAAAACAATAATTTTTTAAGCATCCTATTCTCCCAAAATCGATATATAAGGTAAATGTCACTACACGATGAATTGGCTTCTGTAAAATTTACAACTTAGCCCTACCTATTAGGTCGGACATTTCATGAAAGCACTTAGTTTCAACAATTTTTTGAATATTTCTGATAACTCAAACTGAAAAATTATCAGTGAAATTAGCAAGTGTATGGCGTTGCATCAATCAACGGCTTCTCACCTAGCATTAAAGCCGTCACCAATTTTGCGCTCGCTGGCGCCATGGTTAAACCGTATCTAAAATGGCCTGTGTTCAAGTACAGATTTTTTATTGTTGGGTGTGCGGAAATAGTGGGTAGGTTTTCAGGTGTGCCTGGACGCAGACCACTCCAGTGTTTGAGAATGGGTTGGTTTTTTAACTCGGGCATAATCGCCTCAGCTTTTGCGCTAATTTCATCGCGTACTTCGCGGGTGACGGCGGCTTCAAAGCCTACATCTTCAAGCGTGCTACCTGCCAATAAATAGCCATCACGGCGAGGAATCATATAAAAACCTTCTCTGTAGACAATTTGCTCAAGATTTTTTTCAGGTTTGTACAGCAGAATCTGCCCGCGCATGGGTTTGATGTTGAGTTTTGCGCTGGTTTCTTTAAGCAACTCAAAACTCCAAGCGCCAGAAGTTACCACAAATTGGTCTGCCGTAATCGTTTCGCCATGCGTCGTTTGCCATGCATTTAATGTTTGCGTTTCTTGCAATGGCAAAAGTTCGGTGTGTTCCAACAGGGTGACGTTATTTTGCTGCAACCATTTACGCATGGCTTGCATGAAATAAGGCGGGCGAACTTGGCAAACGCTGGGTAGCCAAAGCGCATCTTCACCGCTCAAGGACTGCACACCAAATGCTGAGGCTTTGACTTTTTGCGCGGAAACTAGATTGTTGGCACACCAAGCAGTGGCGGCATCTGTATCAAATTCCGGTAACAGCAAAAATCCTGATTGTTCAAAGTCAGTATCAATGCCAGTTTCACGTAGTAAACGTTGGCAGATTTCAGCATAGGATTTTGCACCATAGCTCGTGAGTACATTCACCGCATCCGAGTACAGCCAAGGCAACAGTGGAAAAACGATGCCGCCACCTGCCCAAGAAGATTCGCCCGAAGTTTGACTGGCGATTTGATTGCGCTCGACTATGGTCACTTTGCAACCGCGACCAACCAGCTCCATTGCGGTCATACAGCCGACGATTCCGCCGCCTACAATTACTACATTCTTTTTCATAATTTATTAATTACTTAGTAGCTACGCGGCCAATTAATAAGGCATTCTGCGCATTTGTTAAACCAGTCGGTTGACCAAGCAACACAATCACATCGCCTTCTGCAAGCTCACTATCATTGTTAGGCACCGTGCCATTGGAATTTGGGCGTCGAATGGATTTAACTTTCACCTCAAAACTCTCCAATTGTAGATCAGCCAAACGCCTTCCAATCGCATAAGACCCAGGGGAAACGATGACCGAATGCAGTCGCACTTGCTGTTTTTCTAAAGACTCATCTTCTGCATCGGAAACCCCATGAAAATAGCCTTTAAATAGCTGATAGCGTTCTTCACGAAAAATACGGATGCGTTTCACTACGCGATGAAGCGGCACACCCAGTAACATTAAGGCATGTGAGGCCAGCATTAAACTGCCTTCTAAAATCTCGGGAACGACTTCTGTAGCGCCCGCTTCACGCAGTGCTTCCATATTAGAATCATCCACGGTACGGACAATGACGGGCAGTTGCGGGTAATTTTCTTGCACAATATGCAGAATTTTCATGGCCGCACGATTGTCTGCATAACTGATAATGAGCGCTTTGGCGCGTGCGCTACCTGCCGCGTCTAGCACCACACGTCGGGCCGCATCGCCAAACATCACGTTTTCACCAGCGGCGGAAGCCTCAAGTACCCGCGTTGGGTCAATGTCGAGCGCGACATAAGGGATATGCTCTTCTCTTAAAAATCGGCCTAAATACTGGCCACTGCGCCCATAACCGCAAATAATCACATGATTATGTAAGTGCTTACCAACATCATCGATATCCTGCACCACTTGGCCGCTATTGCGCGTGTAACTGCGCACCATTTTTCTGGCTAATCGACCATTGTATTGAATCAGAAAGGGTGCAATCACCATCGAAAGCAGCGATGCCGCCAATACCACTTGTAAAGCTTGTCCGCTAATTAACTTTTGTTCAACGCCAAGTGCCAGAATCACGAAGCTAAATTCTCCCGCTTGCGCCAGTATCAAGCCTGTACGAATGGCCACGCCCCATTCATATTTGACGAGTCTTACCACCAAAGCCACTACCGCCGCCTTGAAAGCGATGAATGAAACCAAAACCAACAGTACCATGCCAATATGGTTAGCAATTTGTTGCAGGTTTAGCAACATTCCAACGCTGATAAAAAACAAACCAAGCAAGATGTCTCGAAACGGTGAAATGTCTGACTCCACCTGATAGCGAAATTTTGTTTCTGAAATCAACATGCCAGCGATAAAGGCACCCAATGCGTAAGATAAACCCGCCAACTTAGTTGCAAAGGCCAATAGTAAGGTAATCATCAGCACGTTCATTACAAATAACTCACGTGAGCGCTGACTGGCCACAATGTTAAACCAAGGATTGATTAACCATTTACCCACAGTAAATAAAAATAACAGCATGGCGGCGGCTTTTAATAATGCCAAACCAAGCACATCGGTTAAATTGGCCCCCACAATACCCAGTGCTGGAATAAGTACCAACACTGGCACTACCGCAATATCTTGAAAAAGTAATACACCGATACTCAAACGACCATGGCGTGAATTTAAGTCAACCCGCTCCGCTAGAATTTTAGAAACAATCGCCGTGGATGACATGGCCAAAGCTGCGGCAATCACAAAAGCCGCAGACCAATCTAATCCGCTGAGTTTTGCTATGCTCATAATAATAGCCAAGGTAAGAGCCACCTGCGCACCACCTAAGCCCAAAACCTTTTTACGCATGGCATAAAGCTGCGGCAAACTGAATTCCAAACCGATACTAAACATTAAAAATACAATACCAAATTCGGCAAACTCACGGCTAGATTCAGTATCGGGCAATAAGCCAAAAGTGTTCGGCCCAAGCGCCAAACCCACTAAAAAATACGCCAGCATTGCAGGTAGTCGTAGTTTGCGAAATAAAGCTACCGCCAGCACTGAGCTGATGAGTAGAATTAATACTAAGGGCAATGCTTCAAACATAGTTTACTTTTTAACCTTTGTATATTCCGTGTCGGATTGAACTCTATTGTTTCACATCTTCAATCGAATATTTAATATCCGTCACATTTTCTTTTAACTAGCGTATTCAAACAATAGCCGCAATAGCAAAAATTATGCCTAAAACTAAAATAGTTACTTAAAATAACAAAATTATTGCCAGATAGTTGTGACATAGACTTTATATATCTGGCATTCCCTTTTATACTAACAGCCAATTATGTCAATTAAACTGATTCATAAAGCACAATGTCATTAAGTCTTAAAGCCCAGCAAGCTACAAAAAATAAACAACCAACGCTGCAATTGGCGCGCGAGGTATTATTGCTTGAAGCCAATGAGATTAATACACTTGCAGACCGGCTTGATAATCATTTTACCGAAGCAGTTGCTCTGATTTTAAATTGCACTGGGCGAGTTGTTGTTAGCGGTATGGGAAAATCCGGCCACATTGGAGGCAAAATTGCCTCTACTCTGGCTAGCACAGGAACACCTGCCTTTTTTATGCACCCTGCAGAAGCTAGCCATGGTGATTTAGGCATGATTACCGCTGGCGACGTTGTGATTACCTTATCAAATTCTGGTGAAAGCGATGAGATTCTCGCCATTGTTACTCCGCTAAAACGACTCGGCGCAAGCATCATCGCCATTACTGGCAATGATGCTTCTACCTTGGCGAAGGCCGCAGACATTCATTTAAGTGCGAGTGTCGCAAAAGAAGCCTGTCCACTAGGTTTGGCGCCCACTTCAAGTACTACGGTGGCTTTAGCACTGGGCGATGCACTGGCTTTATGTGTGTTGGATCAACGCGACTTTACTGCAGAAGATTTTGCTCGCTCTCATCCTGGCGGCAGTCTAGGTCGCAGATTATTGATTCATGTTCATGACCTGATGCGTACAGGTGACAATATTCCACAAGTCACAGCAGAGGCTTCACTCTCGCAAGGCTTATTGGAAATGACGCACAAAGGCCTAGGTTTAACTGCGATTGTAGACGCGAATAATGCACCGATTGGCATCTTTACCGATGGTGATTTGCGCCGTGCATTTGAACAAAACGTCAATGCAGCCACCTCAAACATTGCCGACGTGATGCACAAAAATCCGCTTACTATCCATCAAGCTAAATTAGCCATAGAAGCGGTTGAGATTATGGAACAACACAAAATAAATGCCTTATTAGTAACCGATGATGCAGGTGTTCTAGTCGGCGCATTGAATATGCACGACCTTTTACTCGCTAAGGTGGTTTAAGTTAAATGACAAACTACACTCTAAGCCCCGAGTTAAACGAACGCTTTAAAAACATCAAGTTGCTGGTGCTGGATGTCGATGGCGTTATGACTAACGGCGGACTAACAATTGGTGATGATGGCCAAGAATATAAAACCTTTCACTCGCATGACGGCCTTGGCATGAAATTACTGAAAGCAACAGGTGTTGAACTGGCGATTATTACTGGGCGCACCTCGAATGTGGTAAAAAAGCGTGCCGAAACTACTGGGGTCGCGCACTTTTATCAAGGCGCAGAAGACAAATTAGTGGCATTCAACGACTTGGTGCATAAAAGTAACTTACAGGCGTATCAATGTGCGTTTATGGGTGATGATGTGGTGGATTTACCGCCCATGCTCAAATGTGGCTTGGCACTGGCGGTGCCAGATTCACCAGCTTTGGTACTTCAACACGCACACTATGTAACCAAAAAAGCAGGTGGGTTTGGTGCGGTGCGCGAAATTTGCGAGCTGATTATGCAAGCACAAGGGACATTTGATGCACAAATGGCAAAATTTTTAACCCAAGCCAGTATTGCCAATTAAAAATATGCCTACTAAAGAAAAGTGTAAACCCTTAACTTGTGGCACGGTAATTTCATAAAATGGCCGTAAGCAATCGTTCGGCCATTGTTTACCCGATAGCATTGCTATCATTAGTTGGATTGCTAACCGCTTGGATTAACCACATGGTTCAACCACCAGAACCAAAATTGGATGGCAGCAGTAGACATGACCCAGATTACATTATGAGTAATTTTGTAACCACACAAACGGATAAGGATGGACGCTTACGTTATAAATTGGCTGCGGCGGAGATGAAGCATTTTCCTGATAATGACACGACAGATTTACAACTGCCGCGCTTTACCCAGTTTGCTGTCAACAAACCGTATACCGAAGTTGAAGCTTTGCGCGGCTATGTTTCGAGCGATGGCGAACAAGTGCAATTAGTAGACAAAGTCAAAATCAAGCGTCAGGCTTTTGCTGAAAAAGGTGAAATGACCATTGAAACAGACTATTTAAACATCTTGCCTAATCAAGATTTAGTGCAAACCAATAGCCCAGTGGTGATAAAACAAGCACCTAAAACCGTTATTTATGCCACGGGCATGATTTACGAAAAAAAAACACGCACCGTCACCTTGTTGCATAATGTACGTGCACATTATGAAAAACCAGCTAAAACGAATCAGGTAACTACAGTTAAACCAATAAAAGTTAAACCAATAAGTAATCAAGAAACAGCTTCAACAGTAAAAAAATCCAACACGAATAATGCGCGCATTCGGAGACGCTATGAGTAACCAATCCATAAAAATACAACCTAATCTGTTGATAAGTTTAACGCTAGCCTGCTTAACAATGGGTTTCGCCAGCCTTGTCTTTGCAGAAGCGGCCGATCGCGACAAGCCTATTGATTTGGAAGCGGATTCTGTAAAAGTGGATGACGCCAAGCAAATTAGCACTTACTCGGGCAATGTCATTTTAAAACAAGGCACCCTAATTATTCGTGCCGACAAATTGGTGGTGCGTGAAGACAGCGCGGGCTTTCAGCACAGCACCTCAACTGGCAATCCTACCACCTTCAAACAAAAACGTGAGGGTAAAAATGAATATATGGAAGGTAGTGCATTGCGCATTGAATACGATGGTCGCATGGATAAAGTGCAGCTATACACGAACGCTTGGGTAAAGCGCGGCGAAGATATCGTACACGGCAATTACATTAGCTATGACGCTAATACAGAATATGCCGAGGTGATAGGCGGCACAAAATCTGCCGATGGCGTGACTACAGGTAGCGGCCGTGTGCACGCCATTATTCAGCCAAAAAACAAAAAAGCCACTGACCCGGCAACTGAGGCGCCTAAAAATACAGGCAGTGGCGGCGGGAGTTCTAGCATCTCTCCATTGAAAGACACGCGATTTAGTCGAACCATTAGCCTACCCCCTGAAGTAAAATCGGTAGATGTTGAAGCAAAATAATCGCCTGACACTTAAAATAATGAATATGCAAAAATGAGCGAACTGATAGTCGAAAATTTACGTAAATCGTACAAAACACGCACTGTAGTGCAAGACATTTCTTTGCGCATAAAAAGTGGTGAAGTAGTAGGTTTGCTTGGCCCGAATGGCGCAGGCAAAACCACTAGCTTCTATATGATGGTGGGCCTAGTTGCTTTAGACGATGGCAAAATTATGCTCGATGGCAACGACTTAAGCCGCATGCCAATTCATAAGCGTGCTCGACTAGGGTTATCTTATTTACCGCAAGAACCTTCTATCTTTCGCAAATTGACAGTTTCTGAAAACATTCTTGCGGTGCTACAACTACAAGACATGACTGAAGAGGCGATGGATGAAAAACTGGAATCCTTACTCGAAGAACTGCATATTGAACATATCCGCGACAGCGCGGCCGTGAGTTTATCCGGTGGTGAGCGCCGCCGGGTTGAAATTGCGCGGTGCCTTGCATCCAATCCTAGCTTTATTTTGCTGGATGAACCTTTTGCAGGGATAGACCCGATTGCCGTGATTGATATACAAAAAATTATTCACTTTTTAACTGCTCGCAATATTGGCGTTTTGATTACCGACCACAACGTACGTGAAACTTTGGGTATTTGCGATCGTGCCTACATCGTGAATCAAGGCCATGTTTTTGCATCAGGCATTCCAAGTGAAATCGTAGAAAATGAGCGCGTGCGTGAAGTTTATTTAGGCAAAGATTTTAGACTATGAAACAAGGCTTACAACTCAAATTTTCTCAAAACCTATCACTAACGCCACAGTTGCAGCAAGCGATTCGCTTATTGCAACTTTCTACTTTAGAACTCAATCAAGAAATTGATTTACTGATGCAAACCAACCCATTGCTAGAACGTGGCGATGACGGTGAAGATGAATACGGCAACTCTACAGATAACATTGAAGACGAAGTCACGCTGAACACAACCAGCAACGATGGAAATACCGCAGAACCGAATCAAGATTTTGACGCTAATATTGATTTTGAGCTCGACAAAACCAATACCGACTTTTCAGAAAGTAAAACCGAATTAAGCTCAACGGAATCTTCCGACTTTGAAGCTAGCACGACTGAATTTGAGGCAAATGCCAGCGATTTCTCAGCCGAATTCAACGATGAATATGACGAGTATTCAAATGGTAGCCTGTGGGACGAAAATAATACGCCTGCGGATGACGACAGCGATTTCAAACAACAAGAAACCTTGCAAGTCAGTTTACGCGAACACTTACTGTCTCAACTCAAATTGATGCCGCTATCCGAGCGCGATCAAACACTGACTTTATTACTCGTAGATAGTATTAATGAAGATGGCTATTTAGAAGAGTCGCTAGAAGACATTGCGGAACAAATGCCGCCTGAGCTTGAAATTGACGCGCTAGAGCTACAAACCGCCTTGCATCATGTGCAAAATCTAGACCCCGCAGGCGTAGGTGCGCGTAATCTAAGTGAATGCCTATTATTGCAGCTTGATTTACTCCCTAAATATACCCCACATTTGGCGCTTGCCAAGCTAATGGCCAAGCATTATTTGCCCGCATTGGGCGCCCGCGACTTTGGTAAATTGCGTAAAGAATTGGGTTGCGATGAATCCACACTAAAAAGTGTGCAACAGCTTATAACTAATTTGAACCCACGCCCAGGCAGTGCGTTCAGCGTGATTGGTTCTGAGCATTACATACAGCATGAAGTCATTATTAAAAAAGTAAAAGGCATTTGGATTGCCAGCCTGAATGACGCGGTGATTCCAAAACTGAAAATCAATCAACTCTACGCCAATATTTTAAAACGCAACCGCGATAGCTCGAGCCAATATTTACAAAGCCAGATGCAAGAAGCTAAATGGATGATTAAAAATATTCAACAGCGTTTTTCTACTATATTGCGTGTATCTCAAGCGATTACTGACCGTCAACGCAACTTTTTGGAATATGGTGAAGTTGCCATGAAGCCGCTAGTACTACGTGAAATCGCTGAAGAACTTGAATTGCATGAATCCACCATCTCGCGCGTCACCAATAACAAATACATGCTGACGCCACGCGGTATTTTTGAATTGAAATACTTTTTTGGTAGCTCGGTTGCAACCGATACCGGCGGCACCTGTTCAGCTACTGCGATACGTGCGCTGATCAAGCAGTTGGTCGAACAAGAAAATCCTAAGAAACCATTTTCTGACAACCAAATTACTGATCTACTAGCCAAACAAGGCATCGTAGTGGCGCGTCGCACCATAGCAAAATATCGTGAATCACTCAATATTGCCCCTGCCAGTTTGCGCAAAACACTTTAGACCTGAATAACCATTCATTTATCCTATGCGCATTGCGAGTGTCTTACAAAGTAGTAGTATCAAGCAAGCGCAGAACATTGCCTTAGACAACAATGTTTCATCGATTGGCTTATCGCTCCTGCACGACATCTATGCGAACAACTATGGCTGGTTAGTTAAATTACTGAATAAAAAATTAAGTTGCCAGCATAGTGCGGCAGATTTAGCGCAAGAGACTTTTCTTAAGCTACTACATAAAAACAATCACATTGGCATTATTGAACCCCGCGCGTACTTAACCACCATCGCACACGGTTTGATGGTGAGTCTCATTCGCCGGCGAGAACTCGAAAAAACTTACCTTGCAGCGCTGGCCAATATCCCCGTTGCCGAGCAACCCTCTGCTGAAGCGAGGTTAATCACTTTAGAAACCTTAGTGCAGCTTGATGCGATGCTAGACGGCATGCCACCTAAAGTACGCAAGGCCTATTTATTACTACAGTTAGAAGGCTTAAGTTACGCCGAGATTGCCAATCAGCTTGGCGTAACAAGCCGCTCTGTTACAAACTACATAGCCAAAGCCGCGTTACATTGTGCAATTTTTAAGCAGCATTTATCGAATTAAATGAGTTTCACTTTATTAAAACGCTCATGTTAAAACCTTCGCAAGCAATGGTCGCTGCCAGCCAATGGTATGCAAAATTAGCTTCGGGAGAAGCCAATGAACGTGACTACGCGGCTTGGCAAAGCTGGAAAGATGCCAGCAGCAAACATGCCCAAGCTTGGCAGCAGTTAGAAGAAATCAATCAGCAATTTCAGCAATTACCACCTAAAGTAGGTTTAACAACTTTACAAAAACCAGCGCCGCCACGCAGACAAGCATTGAAACAACTCGCTGTAATGTTTAGTGTAGGCACGGCCAGCTGGTATACCTACCAAGAGCAACCTTGGCGTGAATTATTAGCAGACTACAAAACCGCTGTGGGTGAGACTCGCGAAATACAGCTCGCGGATGGCACGCAGCTTTACCTAAATACCAATACCACCATTAATGTGCTGTATAACAACCAGCAGCGACAAGTAGAGTTGATAGAAGGTGAAGTGCTGATTAAAACAGGCCACCAAGATACCGCACAGCGCAACTTTACCGTAAAAACGCAATATGGTTTGGTAACAGCATTAGGCACCCATTTTTCTGTTCGTAATTTTGCAGATTACACAAAAGCCAGCCTATTTGAAGGTCAAATTAAAGTAGAGCCTGAAAGCAACCTAGGGCAAAATATTGTCCTAAATGCAGGGGAATCTATCAACTTTACTAGCACGCAACTATCACGCCCTGAAAAAGCAAGGCTAACCGATGCTGCATGGTCAAAAGGTATTTTAGTAGCATATGCCATGCCCTTAGCGCAATTCTTGGCGGAACTCTCACGTTACCGTCCAGGCTTGTTGCGCTGCGACCCCGCAGTCGCCAAACTTGAAATTTCCGGCTCGTTTCCCACACAAGATACCGATGCCGTACTTGAAACGCTTACCAACACCTTGCCTGTTCGCATCCACACAATAATGGGATATTGGACGACTATTCAAGCCAGTTAAAGTTGGCCCAATAAATAAGCTCATACCATACTTTTTTGTAAGAGCGGTCCGTGACCGCGAGAGTAAAAGTTCGCGGTCACGGACCGCTCCTACTGAAACCGATGCATGATGTTTGTTATTTAGGGTGCCCGTATAAAAATATTTTCACATCTCTTTCCTGTTTTAAAATCTCGTGCGGCATAGCTAATAGAAACCAAAATAATTATTTTGGAGAATTGGTAAGGGAAGCATTACATGGCGCATAGAAATACCAAAATAAATAAATCTAAGAACTTGCAATCCATCAATGTAGGTTTGGCTAGCATTATGTTTGTTTTGCTAAATGGCGCACAACAAAACACCGCATTAGCTGCAGATAATCAAACAAAAGCTAGCGCCTCCAAAACATACAATATCCCAGCAGGAAGCTTAAGCGAGGCACTCCCAGCTTACGCCGCCGAAACAGGCACCTTGCTGGGTTTTGACCCAAAACTGACCCAAGGCAAAGAAACCAAAGGCTTAAAAGGCAACTACAGCACCCAAGAAGGCTTCAAAGAGTTACTTAAAGGCACCGGCCTAGAAATAGTGGATGACAAGCGTGGTGGCTATTTTTTGGACAAAGCGCTACCACCAGCGCCCGCCAAAGCCACCATTCCGACATTGGGTGCCAATGAAAATCAAAAAACTGGCGAAAT
>NZ_JABFRA010000105.1 GCF_013141425.1 Methylotenera sp.
AGAACAAGCCCTGCCAGAACAAACGGCCGCCTAAGGATTAGGACTTAAGGATTCCACCATGATTATTAATGTAGCAAGAAAAGAATTAAAAAGTATGTTTGCCTCGCCGATGGGGTGGGTGATTTTGGCCTTGTTGATGTTTTCGTTTGGCACCTACTATTTAAATGGCGTAAATGACTATTTTGCTGTGATGTCAGGCGCCATGCGCCCTGCGGAGCGTACTGGCGTAACTCAGTTTGTTGGGCAAATCGTTTATGGCTTTGCATCGTTTATGGTGTTATTTGCCGTGCCACTACTTTCGATGCGTCTGATTTCGGAAGAGCGCCGTAGTCAAACGCTCCCTTTCTTGTTCAGTGCGCCAATCTCATTGACGGAGATTGTGCTGGGCAAATTTTTAGGCTTAGTGACTTTTTTGGGGATATTGGTCCTCTATATTGGTTTGATGTTATCCACGCTCAACATTTGGGCGGATATCGATTTCGGTTTTCTTGTTGCTAATACAATCGGATTATTGCTTATGGTGGCAAGTTTCTCCGCACTGGGATTGTACTTTTCCAGTATGACGCAGCAACCAGTCATTGCGGCGATTCTGACCTTTATTGCGCTCTTCGCTTTAATGTTTCTCGATCGATTCTTCGCAGGAGATCCAAGCAACACTTTAGCTAGTCTATCCCTGACGCGCCATTTTCAATCTTTCTCAGGCGGCTTGATTGATACGGCTGATATTGCTTATTTCATCTTATTTATCGCGACATTCTTAACATTAACGGTACGTCGGTTAGATGCAGACCGTCTGCGTGGTTAATCAGACCTTGTTAACTGTTAACCCTGTAAAATTTTGGACCTTGTGAAATGAACATCAATCGTAAATTACGTTTTCAATTATTAGTGCAAAATGGCTTTTTTGTCTTACTCTTTTTATTGCTGGTGATTTTATTAGGCTACCTCGCGAGCCAATATCACATTGCAAAAGACATTACCCAAGCAAACCGCAATATTTTGACGCAAGGCAGTGTTAACGTGCTGAAGCAGATGAATGGCCCAATCAATATCACCGTGTTTGCTACTAAAGACGATGCCTCCAGCGGAGACAATTTTCGTAAAGGTATGATCGATTTTGTCACGCGTTATCAACGTGAAAAGAAGAACATCAACTTAACTTTTATCAATCCTTCGGTTGAGCCCAAACTCGCACAAGAAGCGGGCGTGAAAGAGGATGGTGAAGTTGTTGTCGAATACCAAAAACGCACGGAACACATTACCCCGCCAATTGCTGAGCAGGAAATGACCAATCTGCTAGTGAGGCTTTCACGTACTAACCAGCAAGCCGTAATGTATTTAGATGGTCATGGCGAACGTAATCTATTGGGTATTAAGAATCATGACCTTGGTGAGTTTGGTAAGCAGTTAGAGAAAAAAGGCTTTAAATTTGCCAACCCAGATTTAACTATCGCACAAGCGGTACCTAGCAACGGTGCCATGCTAGTAATTGCCAGCCCACAGGTGGATGTGAGCGAAGTTGAGGCTAAAAAAATCAAGACGTATCTAGAAAGTGGCGGTAATTTACTTTGGTTACTCGATGATGATAATTTTCGTGGTTTAAATGTAGTGGCAGAATATTTAGGTTTGCAGGTGTCATCTGGAATTGCGCTTGATATGGCATCCGCCCAGTATGGCGCGGATGCACGCGTGTCTTTTGCTAGCCTATATGGAGAACATCCAATTACGACCAATTTTATGTTGCGTACCTTGTTTCCAGAAGCGCATGAAGTGACCGCTAAAGGTACCGATGAAAACGGCTGGAAAGTCAGTAACTTGGTTGAAGTGGCCCCCAATGGCTGGCTAAGTGCAGAAAAGCTGGCAAAGGATGCAAAGCCTGTGTTTAACGAGAAAAAAGATAAACGCGGTCCAATCAATATTGGCGTCGCCTTAGAGCGTATTTATGGTAAAAAAGGCCAGCGCGTCGTGGTGATGGGTAACGGTAATTTTTTATCGAACACGTTTATTACCAACGGTGGAAACTTAGATTTAGGCGTCAATATGGTGAACTGGCTTGCAGGGGATGACAAACTCATCACGATTCAACCGATGCCACTAAAAGACATTAACGTGACGATACCAGACACCGATTCTGGCCGCTTGGTGGCTTGGACAGTATTCCATGCTTTCCAATATTTTATTCCGCTCGGTATGATGATTGCAGGGTTCTACTTCTGGTGGAAACGCAGAAAAGCTTAAGGTAAATAATGCGCCGTGAGTAACCAATGCTGGTCCATGAGCCCGTCGAAGGGGGCTAATAGTTTCAGGGAACCGCGGCGCCCGCTACAGGTTTAAAGTTTATATTTTAGTAAGGCATACATGAAAAAACGCTGGTTACTTAATTTGGTCATGCTCTGTGTGGTGGCAGGCTTGGTGGCATTTTTATACTTAAGGCCTAAACAAACGGCCGAGCAAGAAGCGGTTTACGAAGTATCCAGTTACAAGTTGGCAGATTTTACTGCGCTAAGTGTGGAGTTTCCTGCAAAAGCGGCGGTAACGTTTGAAAAGGTAAATGGCTTCTGGCAATTAACCGCACCTGTTAAGGCGCGTGCTGACCAAGTGACTGCACAACGTATCCTATCGATTATTGCCGCTAAATCAAAAGAAAGAATCACTAAAAAAGGCGCCGCGAATTCAAACTTCGAGGGTGCTGATCTTGAAAAGTTTGGATTAAATAATCCATCTGTAAAACTTAAACTTTTTAGAAATAAAGCGGATTTTGAGGAGTTTTCTTTTGGTACACATAATCCAGTCAACGATGACCAGTATGTGTTACACCGAAATGTCGTTTACTTGATTTCCAGTGCTTACTCTGAAGTGGCCTCTACTCAAGTGATTGAACTTATTGATAAAGCGCCATTAAAGCCAACAGAAAAAGTAGCGGGGTTTGATTTTAGCCACTTGGAACAATGGCAAGATGCAAAGCTCCGGGTTGATTTGGTGGAGGGTAAGTGGAAAGCGTCTATTCCTGAAGCAAAACCGCAACAAAATGAAATGAATGAATGGCTGGAATTCTCTTGGGTGCATAATCCAGCAAAATCGGTTGAGTTTTATTCACCTGATCCAAAAGCCACGCACCCGTCGTTTGAAATTAAAATGGCAGATGGCAGTAAAGTACATTTTGATAAGATTCAAGAGTCGCCCGATTTGCTATTGGCCCGCCCAGACGAAGGTTTGATTTACAACTTCCCTTCTGATGCTGGCTTTACCATGCTCAATCCGCCGATTAATTTGCCAAGCAAGTAAGGCCTATGCCAGAACTCCCAGAGGTTGAAACCACGCGCCGTGGGCTTTTGCCTCTGGTTGGTAAACAGGTTGAGTCGGTTACTATTCGCCATTCCACACTGCGCTGGCCAATCCCCCAGCATTTGATTCAAACGCTCCCTAAGCAAACGCTAAATGGCCTGACGCGCCGTGCAAAATATATCCTATGCGACTTTGGCGATGCGGTTTCGGGGGGGATCTTACTGCTCCATTTAGGGATGTCTGGCCGTATTCAGCTACTCGAGCAACAATATCCGCCAGAAAAGCATGATCACTTTGATATTGAATTTAGTGATGGTCAGGTGTTGCGCTTGCGTGATCCGCGCCGCTTTGGTGCGGTCTTATGGATAAACAACAAAGATGGGAATCATGCGCTACTGAACAGGCTAGGCCCCGAGCCGTTAGAAGAGGCCTTTAATGCAAAATACTTGCATCGGGTGCTGAGCAATAAAACATTAGCGATTAAAAATGCAATTATGGATGGTCATATTGTGGTTGGTGTAGGCAATATCTATGCATCAGAATCGCTATTTCGTGCGCGTTTACACCCAGAAACTTCTGCTAATAAATTGACATTGAAGCAGTGCGAACGCTTAGTTGTGGAAATCAAAAGCACATTGAATGACGCATTAAATGCGGGCGGAAGCAGCTTGCGTGATTTTTTTGGTACGGATGGTAATCCTGGCTACTTTCAGCAGGAATACTTTGCTTATGGCCGCACTGGTGAGCCATGTAAAGTATGTACCAGGCCCATTAAATGCATTCGTCTGGGGCAACGATCTACGTTCTATTGTGAGCAGTGCCAAAAGCGCCACTAAATACGCAGTTATAAATACCAAAAAGCCAATAAGCCCGCTATCTGTAATAGTATAAAAAATACAACAACTAGCGTTAATCTTTTTTGCCAGAGCGCTTGATTCTCTTGTGTTTTAATTAATGTATCAAGCGCTTGTCTTATAGGGACATCTTGTTCGGCTCGTGTTTGCTGGCTTAAAAACTGATGCAGCAAACGCGGCATCTGCGGCAGGTTTTTTGCAATATGGGGCAGTTCTTTTTTAAAGCTTGTTGTAATGCTGCGCCAGCCGATTTGCTCGCTCATCCAGCGTTTTAAAAAGGGCTTGGCTGATTGCCACAGGTCAATGTCTGGATCTAAATCTCGGCCTAAACCTTCAATATTTAGCAGGGTTTTTTGCAGCATGACTAATTGTGGTTGAATCACCACGCCAAACTTACGTGACATTTGAAATAAGCTCAATAGTGTGCGCCCAAACGAAATGTCTTTTAATGGCTTGTCAAAAATAGGCTCACAAATCGCACGCACTGCGGTTTCAAGCGCTTCAACATTGGTATTTTTGGGTACCCAGCCAGATTCAATATGTGCTACGGCTACATCACGATAATCTCGATTAAAAAAAGCTAGAAAATTGCGTGCAAGGTAGTATTTATCGGTGTCATTAAGAGTCCCCATGATGCCGAAATCAAGCGCAATATAACGTCCGGCGAATTCACCTTCTGTCGCTACTTGAATGTTTCCGGGGTGCATATCGGCATGAAAAAAACCATCTCGAAACACTTGGGTGAAAAATATTTCTACACCATCGTGGGCAAGTTTAGGTATGTCAATGCCCTTTTCACGCAAGACATCAATTTTACTAATGGGTGTACCAATCATGCGCTGCATGACCATTACTTGCTTGCGGCACCAATCCCAATATACATCGGGAACGAGTAAGCGCTTATCGCTAAAGTTTGCGGCAAGGCGCGTGCAATTGGCAGCTTCTAAGGTTAAATCTAATTCGCTATGGGTATGCTCGGCAAATTCCTCTACAACTTCACGTGGCTTCAGGCGCTTGACCTCGGCCGAGATGGATTGCAATAACCAGGCGGCGGTATCTAGTAAAGCTAAATCATGATTAATGATTTTTTCGATGCCAGGGCGCAACACCTTAACTGCCACAGGTGTACCATCCAGCAGGTGTGCGAAATGCACTTGGGCAACGGAAGCGCTGGCAATGGCAGTTTCATCAAACTCAGAAAAAACTTGATCCAAGGGTAAGTTGAACGCTTCTTGGATTACTGCTTCAACCTCTGTAAAGGCAAAAGGAGGCACTTGGTCTTGCAATTTAGCCAGCTCGTCGGCTATGTCTAATGGAATCAAATCGCGGCGCGTAGAAAGCATTTGCCCAAATTTAACGAAAATTGGCCCAAGGGCTTCAAGTGCCAAACGGAGCCGCTCACCCCGAGGTTTGGCGGTATTTCGCCAAAAAAGGAGAATGTTAATGAGGCTTTGGAGCGGTTTTAATTTAGTGTGACTTAAAACGAATTCGTCTAAACCAAATCGTAATGCAATAAAAATAATGTAGATAAGACGAAAAATGCGCATAAATTTAAGGGTTGTTATCGACAGCAACGTCGTTGGAATTTGATTGGGAGGTTAAATCTTGGGTATTGGAGGCTAAATTTTTAGTGCTAAGTTTTGCAAGTCTTTTTTCAAAGCGCTCAACATCGGCACGCAATGTATCGACTTCAGAATTGAATTGTTCTACATGACGCTTTTTGGCGATTAATGGCATTTCCTCTTGCCAGTATTCGCTAAGCATTTCAGCAAGATTTTTACTGGTTTCTACTACAGTGTTAACTGTTTGGCGACCAGCATTTGCAACTTTATTGGCCGGAATATCGCCGATTAGATTGCTTAAATCGTCTTCGTAATCCCAGCGAATATTGCTGAAGACTTTTGCTAATTCAGCCACTAATCCTGTGTCGCCTTCAATATTAATTTGTCTATTTGCTGATTCATCTTTAGCAGCTAAACGAAAAATCAAACTGGCAGGAATTGTAACGGTAGCATCGGGGATATTGGTTTCGCCCGCGGTGGCAAGGTCGCCATTTTCCAGAATCACTAAGCTGGCAGAGAGAAAGCCGATATTGAATTTTACCGACTGACCTGAAAATGGCTGTAATACTGCGTTAGCCCAGCTATTCTGCGCAATGATATGCTGAAGAACACGTGTGGAAATACGCTTAAACATCAGGTTTTATAACCTTTGTGCAATGCTACTACGCCAGCAGCTAGGTTGTAATAGTCGACTTTGCTCATGCCGGCTTCCACCATCATTTGTTTTAATGTCTCTTGGTCAGGGTGCATGCGAATCGATTCGGCAAGATACTGGTAACTTTCGGCATCTTTTGCCAGTATTTTTCCCATAAATGGCAAAAGTTTGAAGGAATAGGCGTCGTAAATTTTGCTTAATGGTTGCCATACTTTGGAAAATTCTAGCACTAATAATCTGCCGCCAACTTTAAGCACACGCTGCATTTCGGCCAATGCTTTATCCTTATGTGTCATGTTGCGCAAGCCAAACGCGACGATTACACAATCAAAGTGATTGTCTGGGAAAGGCAGTTTCTCTGCATCGCACTGCAAGGCGGGCACATTCAAACCAGCGTCTAGCATGCGGTCGCGCCCAACACCCAACATCGATGCGTTGATGTCAGTAAGTATGACTTGGCCTGGATTTTGCGCCAATTGGCTACCCACTTTTTTTGCAAATAATTTAGATAAATCACCGCTGCCGCCAGCAATATCCAGTACGCTATCCCCAGTCTTAACGCCGCTAATTTCTACTGCAAAGCGCTTCCAGCCGCGATGTAAACCTGCCGACATCACATCGTTCATCAGGTCGTATTTACTGGCGACAGAATGAAAAACCTCACCTACTTTTTTGGCTTTTTCATTTTCAGCGACGGTTTTAAAGCCAAAGTGCGTAGGTTGATTGCCGTCTTGATTAGTCTTATGTTCAACTGTCATTTAAAGTGATCCGTATTAAAGTTCTTTGCGCTTAATGCCTGCAACGCTTAATTTTCCTAGATATTCCAGCCAAAGCGCTTCGTAATTCTGTGCTATATCGTACAAATAATCCCAAGAATACAAGCCGGTATTATGACCATCAGAGAATGTAAGCTTGACCGCGTAATTGCCTACAGGTTCTATAGCAGTAATATTGACATCTTCTTTGCCGATTTGCAGCGTTTCTTGTCCAGGGCCGTGGCCCTTAACTTCAGCCGAGGGTGAGTAGACACGTAGAAACTCGCAAGACAATTTGCATTCGGTGTTATTGTCGAATTTAACCTCAAGCAAGCGCGAAGCCTGATGCAGGCGAATGTCGGTTGGGCGAGGTGTGTTGTTGGTTAAGCCGCTCATGAATGCTTCTTTTGTGCAAAATAAGATGATAACAGAATGACATGGCTTGATGATGAAGCTTAGTATCACCGTTTATCGTGAAATTCAATCCGCCTATCTAAATATTATTTTAAATGTAAATAATAGTTAATTGATTCAGTTGATTATTATCTAAATAATGATAGAGTTCTACTAAGTAAAAATAGGTAAGGATTGACATGGCTCAAGAAAAATCTAATAGCAAATTAGCGCATCAATTTGCAGCATATACCGACTGGCGCAAAGCCTTGGTCGATACGATAGGAGATTATCGTAGCTGGCTGAATGAGCAAGAACTCAATGACGGGCAAGTTGATCAACGCATTTCTCAGCTACTAGAAAGATTGCGCGAAGATAAGCTCAATGTTGCCTTTGTTGCAGAATTCTCTCGCGGTAAGTCAGAGCTAATCAATGCGATCTTTTTTGCGGGCTATGGCACACGGTTATTGCCTTCAAGTGCAGGTCGAACCACCATGTGTCCTACTGAATTGTTGTATGACAAAACAAAACCCAGCTCTATCATGCTGTTACCGATTGAAACGCGTCTTTCTGATGCAACCACTACCGAATATAAGCGCTACCCAGACGAATGGAAAACAGTCATATTTGATGTAGAGTCAAACGAGAGCATGGTCAACGCCTTTAAAGAGGTAAGTAATACCAAATCTGTTTCAGTGCAAGAAGCAGAAAAATACGGCTTGTTTGATCCAAACAGTGCCGATGATGCGCTTAGTGTGAATAAAGATGGCACAGTGGACGTGCCAAGCTGGCGCTATGCCATGATTAATTTTCCTCACCCCTTGCTTGAGCAGGGTTTAGTGATATTGGATACCCCAGGCTTGAACGCGATTGGTACGGAGCCTGAGTTAACCTTGAATATGCTACCTAACGCACATGCTGTGCTGTTTATCTTGGCTGCGGATACAGGTGTAACAAAATCAGAGATTGATGTTTGGCGCCAATATATCAGCGGTACTCGTTGGAAGCAAAAAGGGCGTCTAGCAGTACTCAATAAAATTGATGGCCTTTGGGACGAGTTAAAGAACGAAAAAGAGATACAAAAAGAGCTTACCAAACAGATTAAAACAAGTGCTGAATTACTTGGCCTTGAAACGAATCAGATCTACCCGATTTCTGCGCAAAAAGGCCTGTTGGCCAAAGTGAATAATGACCAAGACTTACTCGTTAAAAGCCGTATCTTAGAGCTGGAACGGGCGCTATCAGACGAATTGATTCCGTCTAAAAAAGAAATCGTGCGTGATAATACACAAAATGAAATCGAAGATTTAATCGCGAATTCACATCTAATTTTAGATGCACGTGTTTCTGGCATAAATGAGCAATTGCTTGAGTTACGTGGCTTGCGCGGTAAAAATGAAGACGTTGTAGAGCACATGATGAACAAGGTCAAAGTCGATAAAGAAAATTTTGAGAAAGGCTTGCAGCGTTTTCAGGCTTTACGAAGCATCTTTTCTCAACATACAAATCGTTTGTTTACATTGCTTGGTATGGAAGCGCTTAAAATCCACGTGCATTCAACGCGTGAGACCATGCAAGGAGCTAGTTTTACCAAAACAATCCGTGAGGCCATGGATAATTTTTTTAGTGAGTTGAAAAAGAGATTGGTTGCGTCTGATGTGCAGATCGACGAAATTAAAAAAATGATGGATGTCATGTACGAGAAATTCTCGAAAGAACATGGCCTACGAAAATCCGAGCCACCCGCCTTTTCAACCTTGCGTTATCAAAAAGAATTAGCAAAGTTAGAACGTGCATATAAAGAGCAGTTCAATACAGCATTTAATATGATTGCAAATGAGAAAATGACGCTGACCACCAAGTTTTTTGAAACCCTGGCAAGTCGGGTTATTCATGTGTTTGAAGTGGCCAATCGTGATATCGAAAACTGGCTTAAGGCAGTAATCTCGCCTATGGAATCGCAAGTGCGTGAGCATCAATTACAATTACGTCGCCGTTTAGAAAGTATTAAACGCATCTATAAGGCGACGGATACATTAGAGGATCGTATTTTAGAGCTAGAGGCCATTGAAAAGGGCATTCAAGCGCAATTGCAAGATTTGAAGATTTTACGCATGCACATGAAAAATGCACTTGCATTTGAGCCGGAAATCGAAGAAGTCGCAGCCTAACCTGTTGTAACCATTGGCATAAAAAAAGGCTGCATCGCAGCCTTTTTTATTTGTATCGGACTAGTGTTTGATTAGCGACATGCCAGCATGTGGCTTTTCATTTTCTGCATAGCTTTTTGCTCAATTTGGCGTATGCGTTCAGCAGAAACACCAAATTCATCAGCTAATTCATGCAATGTTTTTCCGCCTTGGTCTTGCAACCAGCGCGCTTCAACAACACGGCGACTACGCTCATCTAAATTTTGCAGTGCATTTGCTAAGCCGGTAGTTTCTGCCAATTCGGTCTGCTTGGCTTGCAAAGCATCTAACGGCTCTAAGCCTTCATCTGGCAAATAGGCAATGGGACTGTATTGTTCATCACTGTCTTCGTCAATATTAGCTTCAAGTGAAATCTCATGGCCGTTCAAACGCGCTTCCATCTCCAGAACTTCTTCTGGCTTAACGTTTAATTCGCGGGCAATGTGTTCTACTTCCGCAGTTTGCAGACTGTTAAGGCCTGTTTTCATGCTGCGTAAATTAAAAAATAACTTACGTTGTGCCTTAGTAGTGGCGATTTTCACCATCCGCCAATTACGCACAATATATTCGTGTATTTCGGCCTTAATCCAGTGCATCGCAAAAGAAACCAAGCGCACACCACGCTCTGGGTCAAAGCGTTTTACCGCTTTCATTAAGCCGATATTTCCTTCTTGAATCAGGTCCGATTGCGGTAAGCCGTAGCCGTTATAGCCACGCGCAATGCTGGCGACGAGCCTTAAGTGTGAAACAATTAACTGACGCGCTGCTTCAAGATCATTATTATTTCTAAACTTTACGGCAAGCGAATATTCATCCTCTGCAGTTAAGATAGGATAAGCCTTGATTGCTCTGGAATATTGCTCCAGGCTATCTGTAGCGGTTAATACGGGTAATGTTAATGCGTTGCTCATTGAAATTTATGCCCTCCAATAATTTCTATATTAGCACTCTTGCTATGAGAGTGCTAGTGGTTAAATAGTTCAAATAAGATAATTGCCCAACAAATTAATTTCGGCCAAGAGGTAAATTATGAATACTGCACTGAGTATGATGATTAATGTGCGGATAAATTAAGCACTTTGGTGATGTTAAAAAGTAAAAAAGACGCCCGTAGACGCCTTTTTTACTTTTTAGTACATGCAAATAACAAAAAACTAAGTGAGGAATCTATCCAGTTTACCGTACGCACAACCCTTAAAATTATGAACAGTAAAAAGTCCTAGTGATAGTATTCCCTAATATTTATACAGCCAAAAGTGTGCCAACTTTAAATTATCGCCTTATATTCTTTCAACTATATGAATATATTAAACATTTTAAAAAATCAGATTTTTTAATTTAAAGGGCTTTTGAACAAGTTGGTTGTATACATCCACCAATTGGTTGTATACAACCACCAACTTTTATAAAAAATGAGTAATGAAGAAAATGTTAAGCGCTTAAAAGTTTAGTATCTTGGTTTAAAAATGCAGCTTTTAGGCGTTGAATACCTAGACGTATTTCATCGTTGTTTAGATTTGCAAAGCCAAGTCGAATTGCGGGAGTTAGATTATTGCTAGCTGAGTAGCTGGTGCCACTTGTCATACTTACTTTTTCCACTTCAGCATCACTTAATAATCGATACATATCGATCGATGAACACACTTTTAACCAAATGGCTAAGCCGCATTTTGGTGGTGTAAAGCTTACAAACTCGCTTAACTCTTTACGTATTAGCGAGATAATGAAAGTGTAGCGTTCTTCGTATATTTTGAGCGTGCGCAAGTTGTGACGTTTAATTTCACCCGTATGTAGTAATTCTGCAATCGCCAATTCCGTAATAATGTCGCCTTGGCGATCAATTAAACTGATTTGGTTCGCACATTGCTGAATAATTTCTTTTGGCGCCACCATGTAACCAATGCGAAAGCCCGATGTTAGGGTTTTTGATAATGAGCCAATATAGATTACATGATTAGAAGCTTGGATGCTGGCCAGCGGTAGGGTGGCTTTAGGTGAATAATTAAATTCATGATCGCTGTCATCTTCAATAATCAAAAAGTCATATTGTTCTGCCAGTGCGAGTAATTTCTTCCTGCGTGACTGTGACATGCACACAGTAGTAGGGATTTGATGTTGAGGTGTAACATAAACGGCTCGAATTTGATAAAGCTCACATAACAATTGCAGATTATCGACATCAAGGCCTTCATCATCGTGCGAAACATACTGAATTTTAGCGCCACAACTTTTAAAAGCATCCCGTGCAAGTGGGTTGCAGAGTTGTTCAAGCACGACACAATCATTCGGCTCTATAAATATTCTGGCTGCGAGAAAAATTCCCATCTGGCTGCCACGAACAATACACAAATTGTCGAGATTAGCATGCAGGCCACGTTCAATATTTAGCATTTGCAGAATGGCCTCCCTTAAAATCATAGAGCCCTTTGGGTCGCCATAAGCCGATTTATTATTTCGCGCAGAAAAAATTAAGGCATGACGCATCGCTCGCGAAAGCATTTCAAGCGGCAATAAGCGTACATCTGGCAAGCCTTCACTAAATTGAATTAGGTCATGCGCTTGGCGTTTGCTATAAATTGATGTTAGTTCTTTTTGAGGTTGCGGGGTTTTTCGATGTTGAATTCTCAGGGCTGGCTTATTGTGGTGATTGATTGCAAGCGCTCTATTTGAAACAAATGTCCCGCGCTTATTTTCGCTAATTAGCCAGCCTTCCGATATCAATTCATCGTAGGCTTGAATAACGGTTTTGCGATTTACTTTGATTTTGTTTGCAAGGTCACGAGTTCCTGGAAGTGCTACGCCAGGGGTGAAGCGTCCGCTTTGGATATTGTCGATGATTTTTTGTGCAATTTGCACATGCAGGGCCGTGCCTGATTCCCGCACAATATCCACGTTGAGTTCCCACGGTCTTAGCATGCCCTTCTCCAAATCCAGCCAACATAATGGCCAAACAAATAAATCTGAGTGAACGATATCAATCAGAAATTACGCTTTTATGGATACTAGGAGACCCAACAAAGGCATATTACCAAAATAATGAATGGAGGTTAAATTTATTAACTGGACCAGTATGAATTAAAAAACTGGATGGCCTATGCGACTACTTTTTTATATACAGTTACATCCGTTTACAAATTGAAACAATTGGGTATGAATTTTTGTAAGATTTATACTTGGCTGTATCAGTAATCTGTCATCCTAGTGCCAGTTTTATGTGAGCAAATATGAGGTGTATTCCCTCATCCTTTAAATATTATCTTTGGAGATATATATGTTTACAAAAAAACAAGTATTAGGTGTTGCAGCATGTGTAGCCATGGCTTTGCCAGTGGTTGCATCAGCAGCTGCAGACCAAGAAGCCGCAATGAAAGATTCAAATAACTGGTTGCATCCACGTGGTCAGCACGACAACCAAGGTTATAGCAAGCTTTCACAAGTTAACAAAGGCAACATTAAACGCCTTAAAGCTGCATGGACATTCGCTACCGGTGTAAACCGCGGTCACGAAGGTTCTCCAGTAATTGTTGGCAACATGATGTATTTACATACTGCGTTCCCAAACAACGTTTATGCTGTTGATTTAAACGATAATCAAAAAATCGTTTGGTCTTATTTCCCAAAACAAGATCCATCTGTACAAGCTGTTTTATGTTGCGATAACGTAAACCGTGGTTTAGGCTACGGCGACGGTAAAATCTACCTACAACAAAACGATGGCCAATTAGTTGCTTTAGACGCTAAAACAGGTGCTAAAGTATGGTCAACCTTAGTAAATGATCCAAAAGTTGGTGCGACAAACACTAACGCACCACACGTGATCAAAGACAAAGTGTTAACTGGTTGTTCAGGTGCTGAGTTCGGTGTACGTTGCTTTATTGCTGCATACTTCATTAAAGATGGTTCTTTAGCATGGAAAGCTTACTCAACAGGCCCAGATGCAGAAACATTGCATGACAAAAACACCAATGCAGACGTGCCAGCTTACAACGCATTATCTGTTTACGAAGATGTAAACGGTGGTAACAAAATTGGTGGCTCTTTCAAACCACTGCCTTTTGAAAAATTAAAAATCGGTGAGCAAGAACTTGGCACACGTACTTGGTTAAAACCACAAGCAGTTAAAGATGGTTGGCAACATGGTGGTGGTTCTGTTTGGGGCTGGTGGCCGTATGATGCACGTACAAACTTAGTGTATTACGGTGCTGGTAACCCTTCAGTTTGGAACCCAGATGTACGTCCAGGCGACAACAAATGGTCTATGACAGTTACTGCGCGTGATTTAGACACTGGTATGGCTAAATGGGCGATGCAAATGACACCGCACGATGAGTGGGATTACGATGGCGTGAACGAAGTCATCTTGTTCGACAAAGGTGGCAAAACATACGCTTGGCACCATGACCGTAACGGCTTCCTATATACATGGGATGCGCACACAGGTAAATTGATTGCGGCTGAAAAATCACACCCATTCGTTAACTGGGCAACGGGCGTTGATTTGAGAACAGGCGTACCTGCAAAAACTGCAAACGCTTCAACTCACCAAGACTACAACGCTAAAGGCATCTGCCCAGCGGCATTGGGTACTAAAGACCAACAACCAGCGGCTTACTCACCAAGAACAGGCTTAGTATATTCACCATTAAACCACGTGTGTATGACTTACGAGCCAGTTGAGTCTAAATACGTTGCTGGTCAACCATGGGTGGGTGCTACATTGACCATGTTCCCAGGTCCAGATGGTGTAATGGGTGGTTTTGGTGCTTACAACCCAATGACCAACAAAAAAGTTTGGTACAACAAAGAGAAATTCTCTGCTTGGGGCGGCGCGTTAACTACCGCAACTGACTTAGTATTCTTCGGTACTTTGGATCGTTGGTTCAAAGCGGTTGATGCACAATCAGGTAAAGAACTTTGGAAATTCCAAGTAGGTTCTGGCGTGATTGGTAATGCGTTCACTTACGGTAACAAAGGTAAACAATACGTTGGTGTATTCTCAGGCATTGGTGGCTGGGCTGGCGTGGCGATGAACCTTGGTATGACTAACCCAACAGACGCGTTAGGCGCTGCGGGTGGTTATGCAGAATTAACTAAATACAATGCGGCTCCTGGCGGCGGTGTATTGAACGTAT
>NZ_JABFRA010000091.1 GCF_013141425.1 Methylotenera sp.
AACACCGCAGACATGACGCGTGTTAACGCAACAATCCATTGAAAGTGCTCCATGTTTTTAGAGTTGATGAAAATCTCGAACGGGCGACGGTGCTCTTGTGGCGTGTCTTCGTTCATAATCACATCGTTAATGGTGATGTAGAGCGCGTGCTCTGTCACTGGTGTTTTAATTTTGTAGGTGTTGCCCACGAGTTTGTCTGGGCGGCTAAGTGGCTCGCCTAGTTGAATAATCGTGGCTGCGGTATCTTTTTGCGCTTGTGCTTCTTTTGCAGCTTGGGCTTTGTCTTCGTCGCTTACTAGTTTGTATCCAACGATTTTCTTTTCAATTTTAACTGTCATTTTGTGTTCTCCTTGAGAGGCTTTGCCTCTGTATATTTACTCTTGTTTTAAGCGTCGCGTGTGCTGTTAAGACAAGGCGCATTTAGATTTTTTACCGGAATGTACAAGTAGTACATGAGGATTAAAAATTTAAATGCAACGCTGTATTAACAAACAAAGCAGCTTAAAACTTACCGTAATAGCCTTCTTTTAGGGCGTCGTAGAGATTGGCGGCTGAGTGAGTTTCACCATCGTATTCAATCTCTTCGTTGCCTTTCACTTCAATCTCTGTGCCATCATCTAGCGTGAATTTGTAGGTGGTGTTTTCTAAGTCTTTTTCTGTCACCAACACGCCTTGGAATGCTTCTGGGTTAAAGCGGAATGTAGTACATCCTTTTAGGCCTTTATCGTAAGCGTAGAGATAGATGCTCTTGAAGTCTTCAAAGTCATAGTCTGTTGGCACGTTAATGGTTTTTGAAATTGAGCTATCAATCCATTTTTGTGATGCCGCTTGAATATCCACGTGCGCTTTTGCCATGATGGTAGATGAATCTAAGAAGTAATCTGGCAATTGCTCTTCTGGTTTATCGCTAAATGGCATTGCATTTGGATTCACTAATTCACGGTAAGCGAGCAATTCATAAGAGAATACATCGACTTTCTCTTTTGATTTTTTGCCTTCACGAATCACGTTACGTGCATAGTGGTGCGCGAATGATGGCTCAATACCGTTACTCGCATTGTTTGCCAATGAGAGTGAGATAGTGCCTGTTGGCGCGATAGAGCTGTGGTGTGAGAAACGCGCGCCTTTAGTAGCGATTTGATTACGCAAACCTTCTGGAAACTGTTGCATGTAACGGCTATATTTACCAAGCAACACTTTACCAGCGACTTTTTGACCTACTTTAATACCATCAGCCGCCATTTCTGGGCGTTTTGCAAGCATATCAGCGGTGACTTCAAATTTCTCGTCCATCAATGGTGCTGGACCTTTTTCTTCAGCTAGTTGCACGCCTACGTTCCAGCCTTCTTCTGCCATGACGCGTGTCACTTCATCAGTGAATTTGAGTGATTCTTCTTCACCGTATTTCATTTTCATCATGGTGAGGCTTGAACCTAAACCCAAATAGCCCATGCCGTGACGACGTTTGCGCATAATTTCATCGCGTTGTTGTTGCAAAGGTAGGCCGTTGATTTCAACTACGTTGTCTAACATACGCGTGAATATCGCCACCACTTCGCGGTATTCTTTCCAGTCGAAGTAAGCTTCGTCAGTGAAAGGTTTTTTCACAAAACGAGTGAGGTTGACAGAGCCTAACAAGCAAGCGCCGTAAGGTGGCAATGGTTGCTCGCCGCATGGGTTGGTGGTGCGGATATTTTCGCAGAACCAGTTGTTGTTCATTTCGTTTACACGGTCAATCAAGATAAAACCTGGCTCAGCAAAGTCGTATGTGCTGGACATGATCACGTCCCACAAACGGCGCGCTTTAATGGTTTTATAAACGCGGCAAGCCACTTTACCCGCATCTACGCCTTCTAATTTAGTGAGATATTTACCTTTAATTGGCCATTCGCGCCAAACTACTTGGCTAGCATCATTCGTATTTAGGCCATCAATAATCGCTTCTTTTTCTGTCACAGGGAAAGCAAGTTTCCACTCAGCGTCCGCTTTTACCGCTTCCATGAATTCTTTAGTAATTAAGCATGACAAGTTGAATTGACGTAAGCGGCCGTTTTCACGTTTTGCTTTAATAAAGTCAGTCACATCTGGATGTGAAATATCAAAGGTTGCCATTTGCGCACCACGACGACCGCCCGCGCTAGACACGGTGAAACACATTTTGTCGTAAATATCCATGAAAGAGAGCGGGCCGCTTGTGTAAGCGCCAGCACCTGCAACAAACGCGCCTTTTGGACGCAACGTTGAGAACTCGTAACCAATACCGCAACCTGCTTTTAGCGTTAAGCCAGCTTCGTGCACTTTGTTTAAAATGTCATCCATGCTGTCTGAAATGACGCCAGACACGGTGCAGTTAATGGTTGAAGTAGCTGGTTTGTGCTCTAACGCACCTGCGTTTGATGTAATACGACCTGCTGGAATTGCACCGCGGCGCAAAGCCCATAGGAATTTCTCATGCCATTCTTCACGTTTGGCTTCAGTGGTTTCTACGTCTGCTAAAGCACGCGCAACACGTGCATATGAAGCATCCATATCGGCATCTACATGCTCGCCTGATTTGGTTTTTAAGCGATACTTTTTATCCCAAATGTCTAGCGATACCGCTTGAATTGGAATTTCTTTTTCTAAAACCGATTCTGACTTACTTCCTGATTCGACCGCTTTGAGCATGGATGCCTCTCCTCTTCTTTAGACTAATGCGCTAGAAAATTAACACTTTGCGCTAAGCCTGTGATTTTTAATTAAAAACTACTTTTTTTGTGAAAAAAGAATGCTTAAACACAACATGTTGTGCCTTGAACAGCAATTTATGCCTTTATTTTGTGTACGTCAACACTATTTTTACACGTGATTTTTACTGCATTTTCTTATTTTTTAGCAAAAATGAAGCCTGTGTTTACATTGCGGTGGGGTGAGTAATCACTCACCAAATTTTTTAGGTTAAGAAATTTACAAAAATAAATTTCTCGCAAAAAGTGAGCGTTTATGCGTAGGGCAATTTAGACAAAAACAAGCTGGTCATTTTTGTGAGAAAATGCGGTATGAATCGTTTTATCTATTCCTTGCTACTATATTTGGTGTTGCCGTTTGTGCCACTTAAATTACTTTGGCGCGGTATCAAACAAGCTGAATACCGTCAGCACTGGCGTGAACGCTTTGGCTTTTATTCTCAAGCAACGAGCAAGCCTGTTATCTGGCTGCATTGCGTTTCTGTCGGCGAAACGCGTGCCGCCGCGCCACTTATTAATGCTTTATTGCAACAGTATCCTAACCATCAAATTTTACTCACGCATACCACACCCACTGGCCGTGCCACGAGCGAGCAATTATTTGGCGATAGTGTACGGCGCGTTTACTTGCCTTACGATTTACCTTTTGCCGTAGCGGGGTTTTTAAACCATTTTAAACCTGTCGTTGGCGTGTTAATGGAAACGGAACTTTGGTTTAATTTAATTGCAGGCTGCAAGCACAGAGCTATCCCACTGGTGCTGGCTAATGCAAGATTATCTGAAAAGTCCGCCAATGGTTATGCCAGACTAGGCAAAATTGTCCACAATGGCTTGCAAAGCTTATCTGCCATTGCTGCACAAACTAAACAGGACGCGGAGCGTCTACAAAAACTAGGTGCATCGCAAGTAAGTGTTACTGGTAACTTAAAATTTGAAGCGCAGCCGCCAGCAGATGCCATTGCCCTCGGCCAGCAGTTACGCAATTTATTTGGTGCTACACGCCCAGTTTTTTTAGCTGCCAGTACGCGTGAAGGTGAAGAGAGCCTTATTTTAGAAGCCGTTAGCGCATTACAAATTCCGCATTTACTGACGATTATCGTGCCGCGCCACCCACAACGCTTTAACGAAGTTGAAGTTTTATTGCAACAACGCCAATTACGCTATGCGCGGCGATCTGCTCTAAATCAAACGGTGGATGCAGACACGCAATTTATTTTGGGTGATAGCATGGGCGAATTGTTCAGCTACTATGCTAGCGCAGATATTTGCTTGGTGGGCGGTAGCCTGCTGCCTTACGGCGGGCAAAATCTAATTGAGGCCATGCGCATGGCCAAGCCCGTGTTGATTGGCGCACATACCTTTAATTTTAAAGAAGTTTCAGAGCTTGCCGTGGCCCAATGTGCTGCTTGGCGCGTAAATGACGTGCAAGCCATCAAACAAGCCATTCAAACCTTGGTGGATAATCCGCAAAAACAGCAAGCGATGGGCGCCGCAGGACTTGCTTTATGCGAGGCTTCACAGGGCGCGACGCAACGCACTTTAGCCATTATTCGCGTCGCTTTAGAGAAGTCTTAAACTTAGCTGCCTTACAACTCGCTTATATTAAGTTGTGTCGCATAAATTAGTTCACAGGCACCAGCACCCGTATCTTCACGGCTAAGCGAGCTACGCCAATGCCAGCCATCAGCACGCTTTGCCTCAATGAGTTGGCCTTTTATGTACACAATCTGGCCTGGCCGTATCTTACCGAGTTGACGCTTAACAGTAGCGTTAGCAGGCACAACATGCACATTCGCTGCGTGAATCTCAATCTCGCGCTGCGGGATAGGAAAAGCATCAACTCGCCAATAGAAAAAACGGTTGCCTTGCGTAATCTTAACTTGGTTGAGCACTGCCTCATCCGACATTGGCCCCCAGCCAAGTGCTAAATCCGTAGGTGATAACTTCGCCTCAGTACCCATGGCATAGTCTTCTGTTGAAAGCACTCTTGCCTTAATTTCAAAATCAGCAAGTGGCGTAAGCGTGAAGCCATTCAGCTGAATATCACTAGCTTGGGTGGGGCCTTGAACGGGTTCGTTTGGTGCAATTTCACCGATTCCATGCACGACTGGACGGTGCTGGTAATGATTGAAAGCGCCATATCCTATCAGACCAAGCAATAACAACACTTTCCAATTCATGGCGTTTTAAATTGCGCTTTTAACAGGTGCGTTTAACGAATAAGCTTGCTGATGGCCTTAAAGGCATCGCCTTCGGCTTTACCTAGCCATTCAAACACGATAGATTCGGTATTAGCAATAGAACAACCCGCCTCACGCATTCTGGCAATTGCATTGGCCTTGTTGGCGGGATTGCGCGAGAGAATGGCGTCTTCTGCCACAAATACTTGCTTGCCAGCTTGCACTAAATCAAAGGCTGTTTGCAAAATACAAATATGCGCTTCCATGCCGGCCAACACAATTTGAGTGTGGTCACCCGTTAATTGACGGCTGAATTTAGGCTCAGCCAGACAAGAAAAACTGATTTTTTCGATGGGCTTGGTTGTGGGCAACAAGGCCAGCAACTCAGGCACTGTGTGGCCCAAGCCTTTTGGATACTGCTCGGTAACAATGGTTGGCACTGCGAGTAAGGCAGCGGCATGTACCAAAATACCGGCATTTTTAATGGTTGTTTGCAACTCATCGTGCGGCATTGCCGTGATTAGCCGCGTTTGCATGTCAATAACGACAAGCTGGCTTAAGTTAAGCTGCACTTTAAAATTAATTGGCATTATTCAGCAAGAGTTGTTGATTGATGTCAGATAAATCAGCCTCAGCCACTATGCCTGAAGCCGCTTTTAAGCGAATGATATTCACCAGATAATTGTAGCGCGCTTGCAATAAATCCCGTTTTGCACTAAAAAATTGCTGTTGGGCATTAAGCACATCGACACTGGTGCGTACCCCAACTTCATAACCTAGCTTGGTAGAATCGAGCTGACTTTGACTGCTGATTAATGCTTGTTCGTAGGCTCTTACCTGCGCAATAGTGGTGCTTAAATTCAAATAAGCACGCTGCGTTTCTAATTCTGTTTGGCGGCGCGTAATTTCAACATCATCTTGCGCCTTTTGCTGATTGAGCACGGCTTGACGCACGCGTGAAGAAGTGGCGCCCCCCTGATACAACGGGATTTGTAACTGCAAGCCAATAGTAGCATTGGTCAGGTCATTACCCACACCACTGGCACCGCCGTTGGCGTAGTTATTAGTATAACTGGCTACGGCATCCAAAGTGGGCAAATGCACCGCCTGATTACGTGCCACTTCTTGCTCGGCCAGTTTAAGTGCGTCTTGCTGGATTTGAATGTTCAAATTGTTTTGCAACGCCACATGCTGCCAATCTTGCATATTTTGGCTCAGTGACTTAACTTGAATATCTGCTTTTGCAGTTGCCAATTTATCTGGAATGCCCCCAGTAATGGCTTCGATGGCCCGTTTAGCGATTTGATGCTCATTCACTGCGGCAATTTCTTGGGCTACAATCAAATCGTAGCGCGCTTGCGCCTCATTCACATCGGTAATGGTTGCCGTACCAACCTCAAAAGTCGCTCTAGCCTGCTCTAGCTGACTCAGAATTGCGGTTTTTTGCGCCGTAATTAAATCAATACGATCTTGCGCAATCAGCACATCAAAATAAACTTGAGTCGTCCGTAAAATCAACGCTTGCTGACTTAAATGCAATTGTTTATCGGCTTGGCTAACTTGCGTTTTGGATTGGTCCATTTGCACCAAATTCTGCTTGCGGAAAATTGGCTGACGCGCATCTACGCCGTAGCTATAGCCTTCGAAATTCTGGCGGCCTTCATTTCTAAATTGGTTAAATCCTGAGCCCAGATATTTAATGTCGGTTTGCGAGGCAGAAGCACTCGCACTGAAGTTTACGGTTGGACGATACAAAGCTTTGCCCTGCTCGATAATCTCTTGTGCGGCCTGATTTGCACTTAAAGCCGACGCCAAGGTTGGGTCGTGTGAAAGAGCCAACTGGTAAATATCAACCAAAGATTGTGGATTGCTTTGCGATGCCTGCACATTAGCCAATGACTCCGTCTTGGCTTGGTCGGCCGCCAGGGCCAGCTTAGGTAACGCTAGCAACAATACCAGCGTGATTGCAGAGGACAGGCGATTGAATTGGTGCATTCGACTTCTTTCTAAAACGCAAATTTTTCTGATTGCGGAATATTTTCTAACGGTGGCAAGCAGGTTTCAAAGATTGTTTCTTTACGATAGCTACTGTCGCTGATACGTTGGGTAAGCGTCGCTTGCATAATCGGCAACTCACCCACCACAGCAAACATACGACCACCAATGTTCAACATTTGTTCAGCCACAATGGGATGGAGTTGCAATGAACCCGTGAATACAATTACATCGTAAGGTGCCTCTGCCGCATAGCCATTGGCGCCATCAGCAATGTGCAAGCTTACATTATTAATGTGATGTTGCTGTAAACGTGTATTTGCAAGGCTAGATAACTCAGGAATAATCTCTACGGCATGCACATGCGCCGCTAGTTTGGCGATGAGCGCAGTTAAATAGCCGCTACCTGTGCCGATTACTAAAACTTTATCTGTTTTTTTAATACTCAGCGCTTGTAAAATTCGGCCTTCAATTTTAGGCGAAAGCATGGTTTGATCATGACCAATCGGCAATTCTACATCTGCAAAGGCTAATCCTTGCTGAGATTCAGCCACAAAGTTTTCTCTCGGCACTTCATCAAGCAAAGCCAGCACCACGGGGTCTAACACCTCCCAAGTGCGAATTTGCTGTTCGATCATATTAAATCTAGCCTGTTTTTTTGCCTGATTGCTTGTGTTTTGTTGTGTATTTGTCATGGTGAATTTTCCCGTCAATTTCTTTACATTATAACGCAAGCTGCGCGATACAAACGCTTGATTAAACTCGCTTTTAGCGCTTAAATTAGGCCTGCTCTGGCATTTTCACCCGGAACCAGGCCGCGTATAGGGCAGGCAAAAATAGTACGGTCAATAGCGTTGCCACGGCCAAGCCCCCCATAATTGCCACCGCCATTGGTCCAAAGAACACGCTTCTAGTCAGCGGGATCATCGCCAAAATCGCCGCCGCCGCAGTGAGTACAATGGGTCTAAAACGACGTATGGTAGATTCTATAATCGCCTGCCATTCGGGCAAGCCTGAGGCTTTATCTTGGTCAATTTGGTCAACCAGAATCACCGAATTACGCATAATCATGCCCGATAGAGCAATGGTGCCTAACATCGCCACAAACCCAAACGGCTTATCAAAAGCTAACAGTGCTATTGTGACCCCAATCAAGCCCAAGGGTGCCGTTAACAGCACTAAAAATACCCGTGAAAAACTACGCATTTGCAAAATTAATAAGGTCAGCACTGTGACCAAAAATAGTGGAATACCTTTTGCCACCGAAGCTCCACCCTTTGCGGACTCTTCTACCGCACCGCCAGTTTCCAGCGATACTCCTAACGGCAGATTCGCCTTGATTTCGCCCAGTCTCTCTTCTATTTGAGCCGATACCACTGGCGCTTGCATCTGCCCACGCAAATGGGCGCGCACGGTAATAGAAGGTACGCGGTTGCGTCGCCAGATGGCTCCTTCTTCAAACTCAGACGTAATTGTCGCGATTTGTGAAAGTGGTACGCTGGTGCCATTTTGCGTATTAATCATTAAATTGGGCAGGCGTGATAATTTGGTACGCTCTATTTCCGCACCACGTGCAACTAAATCGATACGTTCATTACCTTCTCTAAACTCAGTAATATACAACTCACCCATCGCGCCGTTCAGCATATTGGCAATGTCTACCGAGCTGACACCTAGTAGCCGCGCTTTGGATTGGTCAATGGCCACTTTCATGACTTTGCTGGGCTCTTCCCAGCCTAACTGCACATTGGACAAATGCGGGTTTGCGCGCATGATATCGGAGATTTCATGTGATATTTCACGAATCTTTTTAAGGTCGTTACCGTTTACCCTAAATTGCACAGGAAAACCTACCGGTGGGCCGTTTTCCAAACGCAAGACAGAAGCCCGAAGTGCAGGAAAATCATTTTCAAATAATTTTAAGAGATCGCTGCGCAAAGCCTCTCGCTGCTCCAGATTTTTGGTCAAAATGACGAATTGTGCAAAACCTCGGTGCGCCAGTTGTATGTCCAACGGCAAGTAATAACGTGGACTGCCGATACCAATGTAGGCCACAAAATTATCAATGCCTTGGTGTTGCTTCTCCCATGCTTGCAACCAGCTTTCTAGTTTTTTTACTTCATCATTGGTAGCCTGGTAAGAAGCACCTTCGGTTAAGCGTAAATCCACAGTTATTTCAAGCCGCGTTGAATCAGGAAAAAATTGTTGCTGAACTTTACCAAAACCAATGATTGCCAATACAAACATGATGAGTGTAATCAGAATCACCGTTTTACGATAACGCACACAGGTTGTAACTAAACTGCGAAAAGCGCTATAAAACTTGGTATTGTAAATATCATGGTGATGGTTATTTGGCTTGCTTGTTTCAGCCAAGCCAAAGCGATTCTTAAGCCATAAACGAAATCTGGATGGCTTTGGTGCATGCGTGTAATCTGGCAATAGGTGATAGCCCAAATATGGCACAAAAATCACTGCGGCAAACCATGAAACGATTAGTGCAATGGCGGTCACCTGAAAAATGGAACGTGTATATTCGCCAGTGGAAGATTCTGCCGTGGCTATGGGCAGAAAGCCAGCCACCGTAACTAATGTACCGGTAAGCATTGGCATTGCCGTTGAATTATAGGCAAACGAGGCGGCTTTTACTCGACCCCAGCCTTGTTCCATTTTGGAAGCCATCATTTCTACAGCGATAATTGCATCATCAACCAACAACCCCAAAGCTAATATCAAGGCGCCAAGCGAGATTTTATGCAGGCCAATATCAAAAAAATGCATGCACAAAAACGTAGCGGCCAACACAACAGGGATTGAAATTGCCACGACAATGCCTGAGCGCCAGCCAAGCGATAGCAAACTGACCCCAAGCACAATCACCAATGCCTCCATGAGCGACTGCACAAAATCATTGACCGAACTTGCCACAATGTTTGGCTGCGAAGTGACGGTTTCAAAACTAAGCCCCACGGGCAGATTTTGCTGAATTTTATGTATTTTTGCATCCAGCGCATGGCCTAGTGCAATCACATCTCCGCCCTGACTCATACTTACCCCAAGCAGTAATGATTCTTTACCGTTATAGCGCACCGTGTCTCGTGGCGGATTTTCAAATCCGCGATAAACTTTTGCCACGTCACCAAGCCTGAAATCTTGGTTATTAGCGCGTAGACGGATATCTCTTAAATCTTCTACCGTGTTATAGCGGCCTGAAACTTCAATGCGAATACGCTCTTTAGGTGAGTCAAACGTACCGCCTTTTACCACCGCGTTTTGCGTTTGTAGAATATTAATCAGTGCCGTGGTACTCAGGCCCAATGTGGATAATTTAGCATTCGATAGCTCAATGTAAATACGCTGTTTGCGTTCGCCAAAAAAATCAACTTTGCCAACATCTTTGGTATTGAGCAGCTCGCTACGAATGATTTCGGCTTGTTTTTTCAGTGCAAAATTATCAAAACCATCTCCCGTCAGCGCATACATGCTGCCGTACACATCACTAAATTCATCGTTAAAAGTCAGGCTTTCGATATTTTGTGGCAATGTATGCCGAATATCGGTGATTTTTTTGCGTACCTGATACCATATTTCTGGAATCGCATTCGACAGAGTTTCATCTTCAATCACAATAAAAATCATCGATTCACCAGGCCTAGAATAGCTACTGGAATAGCCTAAATGCGGCACTTCCTGAATTTTTTTCTCGAGTTTATCGGTGATTTGCTGTTCGACTTCTACCGCGCTTGCGCCTGGCCAGCTGGTTCGCACCAACATCACCTTAAAGGTAAAGGGCGGATCTTCAGACTGACCGAGCTTGGCATAAGCTAAAAACCCTGAAATAGTGAGCATTAGCATGATGTACAACACTAAAGTTTGGTTTTTAAGCGCCCATTCTGAAAGGTTGAAGCGTGACTTTTCGGCTTGGACTTCACTCGCTGGAAAATTATCGTGACTCATGGTGCCGTTTCTGCCTGCCCATCGATAATTTTGGGTATAACCTTTTGACCGCTAAGCAGTGTATGCACACCCGCAATCGCCACC
Organism: Methylotenera sp.; assembly: GCF_013141425.1. Lineage (GTDB taxonomy): Bacteria > Pseudomonadota > Gammaproteobacteria > Burkholderiales > Methylophilaceae > Methylotenera. Next base: position 10,943 of record NZ_JABFRA010000091.1, read on the forward strand.
ATTTCATTGGCTTGCAAACCGCTTTTTATCACTACGCCAGCTTCACTATAGGGGCCAGTCGTGACTTCACGCGGGTTGGCGATGCCTGTTTTATCAGCCTGAAGTGTAATAACCCAAACACTATTCTTGCCATTAAGTTGAGTTAGCGCGGTCGATGGCACAATAATCTCATCTGCAGAATTTTCAGAGAAACTAACTCCTGCGGTCATGCCCAATTTCACAGCGGCGTCAGGGTCTACGATTATCACTCGCACATCAAACGCACGTGTGGCTGAATTGGCTGCGGGAGCGATTTCACGTACCTTGCCAGCATAGGTTTTTTCGCGATCCGCCCACAATTTAATCGCGACTTGATTGCCTACTTTTAAGCTTGCCATGCGCGACTCTGGCACCGCTACCAAGACCTCAATTTGTTTGGTATCCACGATCTGCGCAATCACCGCCCCAGCTTGTACCACTTGACCTGGCTCCGCATCAATTTTTGTTACCACGCCCTCTCTATCTGCAATTAAGGCGGTATAGCCTGACTGATTACCCGATACTGCCGCCTGCGCTTTAACTTGGGCTAAACGGGCGGCGGATGTTTTAAGTTCCGCCTCGCGCATATCTAAAGCAGAAGCGGAAATGAATTTCTTGTTAAATAAAGTGCGCTGACGCTCGACTTCGGCATTTGCCAGTGCGTGGCTTGCTTCTGCGGCGCGTACATCAGCAGCGGCAGCCTGTGCACTCAGATTCGTATCTACTGCATCGAGCCTTGCTAGCACCTGACCTTTTTTAACCAAGCTACCTACATCCACTTTGCGTTCAATTATTTTGCCATTGATTCTAAAGCCCTGATTCGACTCATAACGTGATTTCACTTCGCCCACCAGAACCATCGCATTGTTGGCTGCAGATTTTCCTACGATAACAACCAACGCTGGACGTGGCGGAGGTAGAGGTTCGGCTGGTTTTTGGCAAGCCAGTAGCAAAAGGCTAACGCTGAAGATTATTATTAATTTTTTCATGTTGGTTCTCTTAACAGTCCACGAATCAATACGATTTGCATTAATTGCAAACGAGCGGATATGTCCGTCCAATTCACCCACTTATCACAGGCCATGGTAATTTGCAGCGAGCAAACACCGTGTACACCCGCCCAGATCGTTTGAGCAATCAAATCGACGTCCTGCAGTTCTGGCTTAAAGCGACCCGCCTCATAGACATCGGTTACCACCGTTTTTAATTGAAAATAGGCATCTTGTTCGGCACTATGTTGCTGCAAACACGACTCGGCAGGGTCATACGGAAGGCGTGCCGCCATGAACATCAATCGATAATGATTGGGATGCGACAAAGCAAATTCGGCATAACCCTGACCGAGCGCTTTCATACGCTCAACTGGGTCGGCTATTTGCATAATGTCTTTTAATGAAGTGGCTAGTGCTAAAAAATCCGTGTCGCAAATAGCGCGCAATACCGCTTCTTTGTCGGCGTAGTGCAAATAAATACTGGTGGCAGAATAGCCGATGCGTTTAGCTATTTCGCGCATGGTGACGGCTTCAACCCCTCGCGACACAAACAAATCGCGTGCAGCATCAATAATCAAGGTGCGCAATTGCTGGCGTTCGGCTTCAGTTTTAGGCTTGGGTGGCATGGTTTACTCAACACTTTTACTTAACGACGTTAATTTAACAATGTTAAGTAAAATATGTCAACCCAATTTTTTATCTTTAGGCTGTAAAGTACGGCTAACCGAATGGGTAGGCCACATCACGCAAGCTAGCTTAAATTAGCTCACTTGTGTGATTAAACACCTTGCGTGTTCATATAAAAACCATCGAAATAAAGGCAATTACTATTGCAATGGCTGGACGGTCATTTTTAACGCGCCTGTTTTGTAATCCCGATTTGCTGTTTGGTAATAGGCAATAGCCTCATTTAGCAAGGTTTCATCTACTTTTGTGGGTGTAGATTCCATGCTTTGCGGGTCAACTTGGTAAGCTTCAACTTTTTGTTTGGGGTTGAGTACAATCAACTGGTTATTTTTTAAATAACCCAAGGCTTGATAATTGCTGATGAACGCACGTTCAGGTTGCTTTTCAGCCTCTGCCTTAAATAACGATTGCCCATAAAAATGCTCAGAACCTTTGGTACCAAGCACGTCCAATAATGTAGGCACAATATCTATTTGGCTGGCTACACGGCTATAGCGGCCTGCAGGTAACATGTCTGGCGCATAGAAAAACAAGGGAATATGGTACTTATTAACTGGCAATTTAGTTTTACCTGCCACCGAGGCGCAATGGTCCGCCACAATGACAAATACCGTATCCTTAAACCATGCTTTTGCTTTTGCATTTTCAATAAATTTTCCAATCGCATAATCAGTATATTTCACGGCACTATCACGCTGACCTTGGTGCAAATCTATTTTGCCTTCAGGGAAAGTGAAGGGCCGATGATTGCTGGTGGTCATGATGTGCGCAAAAAATGGTTTTGACGTTTTAGCATTTTCATCAAACAACTTAATTGAATTATTAAACAAACTTTCGTCATCCACACCCCAAACATTTTCACTTTGTATCGTTTTTGCTTCGAAATCGGTACGGTCAACCACTTTGTAATTGTTACTACTAAAATACTTGTTCATGCTATCAAACACACCATAGCCACCATAGATAAAGAATGTGTCGTAATTCTGTTTGCGCAATATTTCGCCTATGGTCGCCAAATGCTCACTGTTTGGACGATGCACAATGGCCTGACCTGGAATGGGTGGAGTGGCAATAGAGAGTGCGTCCAAACCGCGAACCGTGCGCGTACCAGTCGCAAACAATCGGTCAAAAACAACGCTTTCACTGGCCAGTTTATCTAAGTATGGCGTTAAGTTATGCTTGTTACCGTAAACACCTAAATATTCTGCCGATAAACTTTCCACCGAGATTAACACGACATTCTTTGGGCTGCGTTTGAATGGGCCTAGCGCGGCCTCTTTATTAATTTTGGCTGGCAAAATAGCCGCCGTAGATAGTCGATTAGAACCTATGGATAACAAGGTCTTTTTAGCCAATTCAACAGGTATGGTTTTATAAAATTTGTCGTAATCCAGCTCGTTGCGGTACGCCGCCGCAGAGAAGCTAAACAACCCATTACCAGCAAGCTCATTGGCGTAGGCATTTTTACTGAATTCCATTTGATCGACATTCGCCACTTCAAAACTAATAACTGGCAGTGCAATTGCGGCAATCAGTAGAACCATTTTTCTCTTTTTAGATTGCGGCTGAGTATCAAAACTTATCCATTTATTGAGGCTAAATAAAATTACCAATGTCACCAAGGCAATGATGAATAAAATGAGCGGTACGGGATAGGATTCGCGGATATTACCGATGACTTCTTTGGTATAAATCAAATAATCAACCGCGATGAAGTTAAAGCGCGTGGTAAATTCTTGCCAAAAAATGTATTCAGATATTGCACCAAACAACAGGCCAAATGTAACCAAAAATGCAAGAACCCAACGTGTTGTGTTTAACCAGGGC
>NZ_JABFRA010000118.1 GCF_013141425.1 Methylotenera sp.
TTTTTCTCAACAACATCAATGGCAACGGGCAAGTCAAAGCTGCTTTGCGCATTTTTTGTAGCAGTTATAACAACAGGCGCAAGATTGATAGCCTCTTCAGCATAAGCCTGTGGCGTAACAATAGCGGCAATCAATAAAAATAATGGTTTTCTGTTCATGGCAAAGCGCATTATAAATTTATGGAGCCTGGATGGTATATGGCAGGCTGTGCTTGAGCAATCAAGAAAACCATGATTTTTATCAGAATGCGAGGTAAATCTTGGTTAATATTATTTCTTTCTTATCAGTGGTCCAAAACAGTTATTGAGTAGGGCATTTTCATCCGCACAAATTAGCATTAAATCGCCTGTTGTGTCGTATCTAATAAAATTCGTAACGCTCAGGCCAACCTCAGAAAACTCTTCATCGCAGTCTTTTTCCATATTGCTTGTGATTATTTGGTGTTTAAGTTCATAAAATGCATATTGTGTGTGTTTTTTTGAAATGGTGTAGGTGCTATCAACCACCTGTTTTGCGCTAGTGCCTCGCAAGGTACCATCTGGCTGAAATTGATATGTTTCAATACAGTTTGTGCTGGGAACTTGATAATTCCAATTTCCGATAATTGGGTATTCTGGATACGCGCCATTGCTCTCCTTTGGCGTGTCAAATATCTCCTTTGAGTTGTTAAATTTCGAGAGTGATGATTCATCTAAAGTGACCGTGATAGCGTGAGAAGTAAGAGCCCAGCAGCAGGAAAGTGCAACCAAAATTAATTTATACATAATTATTACCCCTATTGATGATTATGGAAACTAGCTTGCTTAGTGGAGTGTGTTAAATAAACTAAAGTTCTATCAAATCCTTTCAGCGTGATTTTTTAACCCTAACAGAGGGAATTATTCTTAGATTTATTAAGGGAACGACTTATCTGTTATGTTGCCCAACTTAACGAAATTTAAAATAATTATGCTTACACGTTAGATTTTTCTAAATGTCAATGTCATGGGATTAAGTATGAAAAAAGTTGCAGTGATGCTTTTGGTTTATTTCACACTTTATTCAGTTAGCGTTAATGCCTTGATAAACGGGGATATAACGCCTGCAATTGTGGTTTCAACTGTAAGCCTTACAATTAAACATCAGCATCTGCTACGCTCTTCAAATCTATGGGAAGAGTACGATGGTAACTGCAGCGCCGTGATAGTAGGTACTAAACCTTTAACATTGTTAACGGCCGCACATTGTTTTAAAGAGGCAAAAACTAATTCAGATAGCCATTTACCAGAATTACTCATCAATAATGCAGATGCAAGCGGCATCATTGAAGCTAAACTCATTAAAATTTTTCTTCATCCATTTGAAGAAGTTGAAAAAAATGTGGGTTTGGACATTGCTATCTTGGTCTTTAATGCAACTTTGGAGGATGGGGTTCATGCAATATCACTAAAGCAGGAAGGTCGCGCAGTTGATGTTGTTTTACTCTGTGGATTTGGCTTAGGCTACGATGAAACGGGACTTGAAAATCCGAGGTGTAGTCAGAAAAAAACATTGACTACCTTGCAAGATTTTTACCAGATCATGCCGCAAACATACGAAGCACTTGACCCAATGTTGCATATTAAGGCTAGAGCGCAATTTGAATATAAACAAGAAATAATCAAGTCTATTAGTACCTTATTAGCTGTAAATCGATTAGATTCGCAAGGTAATTATTCTGTAGATGAGCCCATGCCTACTGATGGTGATTCAGGTGGGCCATGGTTAACCTATGAAGAGGATGGTCGATATCGTTTAGTGGCTATTACGAGTTATGTTGAGCGTTTTTACAACAAAAGCGCGTACTGGAGTTTTTTTAATCGAGATGTTCCGCTGTCTGACTATCCTTATATTGCTTATGGCATTCGACTGGGCGATGCCGATGTACAAAGTTTCCTAAAAAATGCAGTCAAGCAAGGCGCAGATATTCGGTTCAAGTAACACATTAGATTTCTGGTAAACATCAAAAATGCATCAAGATTTCATTAATTTCATTTCTTTAATAGCGGCTTCATGACTGAGTTTATTTTGTCTTAAAATAAGATACCATTGGCAATAGTCGCTGTAAGTTCCTTTAACGCCTTCACGTGCAACATCTGATAAGCCCTCAAGTAAGTTTAACAGTGATTCATGAATATTCTCATTGGCGAGTTTGTCTCGAATTTGCACAGTTCTATTGGCGACCATGCGTCTATCTTCGATTAATTTTTTTGATAAAAACACGATATGTGTTTCATATTGTGCTACTTCATTCTCCTCAGGCAAGTAAGTACTGTCCTCTGGCTTAGCCTTTAAGGCAAGCCATGTTGCGGCAATACTTCCTTGGTTAATTTCTAAAAAACCTGTTTGTCGTAGATTATCCACATCAGAAACGTAGTTGTTTTCAGTTTCAAGATTAACTAAAGTCGCATTTGATTCAGGCTGCGAATAATCGCAGCCAACGAGCATGATAAAGAGAATAGGTAAAAAGTGTTTAAAAAACACGGTAAGATTAGGGCTGTTGCTAAATTTAGAAATCAAGGTTTAACTCCTAATTTTGTTAGGTACTACGAGAATAGGCGCCAAAAGAAAGCAAAACCTAAAGTAGGCTAATTATATGCGCTAGTAGTAATTTGGCAATTTCATTTTTAGGTCCGCGTTTGATGGGATGCGCGCCATTTTTGTCCAGCAACGTAACGCTATTTGCATCGCTACCCAAAGCATCGCTTGCCAGATTCGCTACTATTAAAGGTAAATTTTTCTGTTGTCTTTTGGCTTCTGCATACTCAAGTAAGTTTTCTGTTTCAGCTGCAAAACCCACGCAAAAAGGGGCGTTGGGCAGGCTGGCAACTTCTGCAAGAATGTCTTTATTCGACGTGAGTTCTAGAGTGAGTGACGACTTATTTTTTTTGATTTTTTCGGAGTGTTGCGTCACTGGGTGGTAATCGGCCACCGCGGCGACCGAGATAAAAATATCTTGTTGGAGGATATTGCTCATCACCGCTTGATACATGCTTTGGCCACTGGTAGCGGAGATGTTTTTGACATTTGGCGGCGCCTCAAGTGCAGTTGCACCGCTAACTAACGTCACTTCTGCACCCATATCGGCGGCCGCTTGTGCGATGGCGTAGCCCATTTTCCCACTGCTTAAATTGGTGATTGCCCGCACGGGGTCTATCATCTCAAGCGTGGCGCCCGCGGTAATGAGTACGCGCTTACTAGCCAGTAATTTAGGTGTAAAGTGAGTGTTTAGCAATGCTAAAAGTAGTTCTGCTTCAAGCATTCTACCTAAGCCCACTTCGCCACAGGCTTGCTCGCCGCTTTCTGGGCCGAGTATATTAACGCCATCGGCAGTAAGTTGTTTTATATTGCGTTGTGTTGCCGGGTTTTCCCACATCTGCTTATTCATGGCAGGCGCCACTAATAGCGGGCAATCACGCGCCAAACATAGGGTGGAAAGTAAATCATCGGCATGGCCTTGCACCAATTTAGCTAAAAAATCTGCACTGGCAGGTGCAACTAAAATTGCATCGGCGGCACGACTTAACTCTATATGCGGCATACCGTTGCTAATGCTGCTATCCCACATGTCAATAAACACGGGCTTGCCAGACAAGGCTTGCATGGTCACGGGGGTGATAAATTGGCAAGCCGCACGGGTCATCACCACTTGCACGTTCACACCAGCTTTTACCAACAGGCGCACGAGCTCAGCCGCTTTGTAAGCCGCGATGCCGCCTGTAATGCCCAATACTAACGATTTGCTTTTTAGCATGTTTTTGTGAAAGATTAAGGTTAATATGTCTGTAATGCCTTCATTTTAACCTAGTTTTTCTTTTTAATAACGTTTGCGAAAGATTCAACCTTCATGTGGCGCAAGTTAAGAATAATTGTTTTGTTAATGATATTAGTCACGGTGCTTAAACAAACTTGGTTAGACAAAGCCGATTTGGATTGGAATGATAATTTTTATGTGGTGGTGTATCCCATTAATGCTGATGGAACCCCTGAGGTTGATCGTTACATTAAGACCTTAACCAGAGCAGATTTCGAGCCGATTGCCGAATATTTTTCAGACGAAGCAAAGCGTTTTGGCCTGAATATGCGTCGGCCAATGGAGGTGCAGTTAGGCGCTAGAGTTGAGCGTCGACCTCCAGTGCCACCTGAGGTCGCTTCAGCATTGAAAACGATTATTTGGAGTTTAAAGTTTCGATATTATGCTTGGAAAAATAGCCCTAAAGTGGCCGTTACGCCCAAAATACGCATGTATTTACTGTATTACGACCCCGCAATTCACAATAGGCTAGGTCATTCAACTGCGTTAAGTAAGGGGCGTGTCGGTTATGTAAATCTGTTTGGCAGTCAGGCTTATCATAAAAAGAATGCGGTTATTTTGTCCCATGAAATGTTGCATACGCTAGGTGCGACAGATAAGTATGATTTAAGCACGACCTTGCCTGTGTACCCTGATGGTTATGCGGAGCCCGAAAAGTCGCCGCGATACCCTCAAGATTTTGCTGAATTAATGGGTGGGCGAATCCCGGTAAGCGATACGCAAGCAGAGATTCCTAAAAACTTGGGGCAAACATTGATTGGCGATAAAACAGCATTTGAAATCGGCTGGCTAAAATCCACACTAAAATCTACAGGAGGAAAATGATGGCAATCACCGATTGGCCCGCAAGTGAACGCCCGCGTGAAAAGCTGCTGGAACTGGGCGTTGAGGCGTTATCTGATGCTGAATTATTGGCTATTTTTTTACGTGTAGGCGTCACGGGTAAAAGCGCAGTTGATTTAGCCCGTGATTTGCTCACCCAGTTTGGTAGCTTAAATGGCATATTTTCTGCACAGTTAAGCGAACTGACACAAGTGAATGGCATTGGCAGCAGTAAATACGCGCAACTGCAAGCAATTTTTGAAATGAGCCGCCGTGCACTTAATGAGCAAATGCAAGTTAAAGATATATTAACTTCACCGCAACAAGTGCGAGATTATCTATGTCTCAAGCTAGGCAATTTAACGCGTGAAGTATTTCTGGTATTGTTCTTAGATGCTCAAAATAGAATCGTAACCAGCGAAGAAATGTTCAGCGGCACGCTGACGCAAACCAGTGTTTATCCGCGAGAAGTCGTCAAACGTGCGCTCTACCATAATGCAGCCTCGCTGATTTTTGCGCATAATCACCCTTCAGGCATTGCACAACAAAGCCAAGCGGATGAACTTATCACCAAACAGCTAAAACAAGCGCTAGCTTTGGTCGATGTGCGGGTGCTGGATCATTTTATTGTGGCGGGCAATAATACCTTGTCGTTTGCAGAACGTGGTTTGTTGTAAAAGTTGATTTTCGGGATATTATAAAGATGATTGATAACGTACTGTGGCTTGATTTAGCCGTGGCACTAGGCATCGGGCTATTAATTGGTACCGAGCGGGAGCGTAGCAAAGGCATAGATCCCGATAGAACCTTGGCGGGAATACGTACCTTTACCATTGCCTCTTTGCTGGGGGCGGTCAGCACGGCCGTTAACTTTTGGCTACTGGTCGTTTCGGTAATTTGTGTCACGGTATTTGCCGCAATAGCTTATGTGGTTCGGGTGGATAAGCATCCAGGTTTAACAACGGAAATCACGCTAGTATTTACCGTCATTCTTGGAGGCTTGGCAATGAGCGCGCCATCGTTAGCGGCTAGCCTTGCGGTGACTGCGGCAATACTGCTGGCTGCAAAAGAGCCAATTCACGGCTTTGTGCGTGGCGCGGTAACAAAAGATGAATTAAACGATTTTTTGATTCTTGCTGCCGCTACCCTAATCGTGTTGCCCTTAGTCCCCAATGAATTTATTGGTCCATTTAACGCTATTAATCCGCGAAATCTTTGGTTGATAGTCATTTTAGTCATGGCAATCAGTGCGCTTGGTCACCTAGCCTTACGATTATTAGGCGGTCGCGTTGGTTTGCCTATCGTCGGTTTGGTTTCAGGTTTTATTTCCAGTATCGCCACCATTGGCGCCATGGGTGAGCGTGCTAAAGAGATGCCCGCGTTGATGGGGGCCGCGGTGGCGGGTGCGTTGTTGTCTTGTTTATCCACTATTTTACAGTTGACGCTTTTATTAGCAGCTATTCATCGGCCAACGTTGCAAGCGCTAACAGTACCATTAATTTTAGGTGGCGTTTCGGTGGCGGTGTATGGCTTGGTAGTAACCTTAAACTCGTTTCACAAAAACGGCACTGAAATGTCGCAACCTAACCGCTCATTTAGTGTAAAAACGGCATTTTTGCTAGCGGCGGTAATTGCATTGGCTCTTCTTGCATCCGCCGCTTTGAAGGCGTGGTTTGGTCAGGCTGGGTTGGTGTTTGCTTCTGGCGTGACGGGTTTGGCGGATGTGCACGCTTCTACAATTTCAGTCGCTTCGCTGGCAGCAGCAGGCAACTTAAACGCAGAAAATGCGGTGATTCCAATCTTGGTGGCTTTTTCGGTCAACGCTTTTTCAAAAGTTATTGTGGCGATTTTGAGTGGTGGCAAAGACTTCTCTCGCCAGGTTATTCCGGGCTTGTTTATTCAAGTGTCCGCCGTTTGGCTAGGCTGGTGGCTGCTTTAACGCGTTTGAATTAGCCCACTTCCACACGATTTCGGCCATTCTTCTTGGCTTGATAGAGTGCATGGTCGGCGCGGGTCAGTAGATTATTAATGTCGTCTCCCAGCATCAAATTACTCACACCAAGTGAAAGTGTTATTCTAATTTCTTGTGTAACGTCATTCTCAAACTCAAGTTTGGTCGATTCTATGGCGGTCCGCACACGCTCTGCGATTATTTTAGCCTCATCAGGCGAGGTGTCTGGAAGAATCATGGCAAATTCCTCACCGCCAAATCGAGCGAGTAAATCAGTCGGGCGAATTTGCTTGGTAAGTACCGAAGCCACCGCAAATAACACTTCATCGCCGACCATGTGGCCGTGGACATCGTTAATGTTTTTAAAATGGTCAAGGTCGGCCAGTATCAAGGCTAAGGGCTTGTTGTCATTGAGTGCACGGCCAATCTGGCGTTTGAAAAATTCATTCATCCAACGGCGATTAAACAAGCCTGTGAGGCCATCGACATTTGCAATGGTTTCCAGTTCTTGTTGATGGCGAAAGCCATTGATAATGGCCACATTGTCGTTACGTAAACGCTTGGCTAATATAAATAGTAAATTTCGGGCGAAGCTATGAGAAGCTCTAACCAAACGCCAGAGCGTTTCTTCGTTAATTCTTAAGATGCGGCAATTACTCGCAGCTACTACTTCAGCCGAAGTATTTGCACCATCAAAGAGCGAAACTTCCCCAACGCAGTCACCTGGTAAAATTGGAATAGACTGCTCGATAAGTTCCGCATCAAGATACACTTTCATCGAACCAGTGAGTAACACGTAAAAATATTCGTTATGGGTATCGGCGTAAATCAGTGTTTGTCCTGAAGCGATGGCAAACAACTCACATTCTGCAATTAAATGGCATAAGTCTTCAATATTCACCCCTTTGAAAATCTTGGATTGGTGAATTAACTGACGATCTTGGTCGGACAATTCTGCGGTGATATTAATCATAATTATCTTTTAAGTTGAAACAAATAGTCTAAAACGAATATAGTGCTAGCAAATTTTTATAATACTTAAGCTACGCATTTAAGTTGGATTGAAGTCCATTAAGTAGCCATTTGCATGCCTAGCATAACGTAAATAACGGCAAAAATCTCCCTTTCTGAACAGCATATTAAGATTTTTTATTGCATATGCAAGCGTATTTACACACAAAAAGCATTTTAAGCGAGTTGTAGTTCTGCAAGTCGCGCGTAAAGTCCACCTTGTTCACGTAGTTGAGTGGGGCTGCCGATTTCAACAATGCGGCCATTTTCTAACACAATAATCCGGTTGGCTTTTTGCACGGTACTCAGACGATGCGCAATCATTAAGGTGGTTCGGCCTTGCATGGCTGCGTTTAAGCCTTGCTGAACCAAAATTTCTGACTCGGCATCCAGCGCGCTGGTGGCTTCATCTAGTAGCAAAATTGGCGCATCTTTTAATATGGCGCGCGCAATGGCGATGCGCTGGCGTTGCCCGCCAGAAAGTCGCGTGCCACGCTCGCCTAAAAAGGTTTGATAACCCTCGGGTAGTCGATGAATAAACTCATCGACCTGCGCCGCTTTAGCGGCTGCAATTACTTCATCATCGTTGGCATCGGGTTTGCCATAACGGATATTTTCTAGCGCGTTGGCAGAAAAAATGACGGCATCTTGCGGCACCACGGCAATATTTTTCCGTAGGCTATTCAAACTTAATGCATTGATGTTTTGGCCATTGATAGTGATTTCACCACGATTGGTTTCGTAAAATCGGAGCAAACACTGAAATAAGGTGGTTTTGCCCGCGCCAGACGGACCAACCAGCGCAACGGTTTCGCCCGCCGCAATGCTGAGCGAAATATTATTTAAGGCGGCAATTTGCGGGCGCGATGGGTAATGAAACACAACATTTTTAAATTCAATTGCCGCGTTGCTTACGTTATTGAGGCTTTGCGCATGCGCTGGTTCTTTAATCGCCGCATCGGCATGTAGCAATTCAAGTAAGCGTTCGGTTGCACCTGCCGCACGCATCACATCGCCCCAAACCTCGGCCATGGTGCCCACGGCCCCCGCCACCATCATGGCATACAGCACAAAAGAAGCGAGTTCGCCGCCGGTCATGGTGCCAGCACTCACTTGACGTGCGCCTATCCAAAGTACAAAAATAATCGTGCCCAAAGTCGCGGTAACCATCAGCATGGTCAGCATGGCACGAACACGCACGCGTTTGAGTGCTGTAGTAAAGCTAATGTCGGCACTTTTGCTAAAGCGCGCAATTTCGCGGTGTTCTTGTGTGTACGATTGTACTGTTGGCATGGCATTCAAAATTTCCCCTGCCATGGCCGAGCTATCGGCGATGCGGTCTTGCGATTCGCGTGAGAGTTTTTTTACTGAGCGGCCGATAATGATAATGGGCAAAATGAGCAACAGCATCAGCCCTATATTTAGCGAGAATAAATACAAATTGGTGACAGCCAACATCACCATGCCGCCTATAAATTGAAACAGGCTGCGTAAGCCCATGGAGATTGAGCTGCCCACTACCGTTTGAATCAGGGTGGTATCACCCGTGAGGCGTGACAGTACTTCGCCCGTTTGCGTGGTTTCAAAAAATTGCGGTGATTGCGTCATCACGCGTGCGTACACGGCGCTGCGTAAGTCTGCCGTTGCACGCTCGCCCACCCAACTGACCGTATAGTAGCGCGAAGCAATCATCAAGGCCCAAAACACTGCCAGTGCGAACATCACCAAGAAATGCCCGTTTAGGCTTAAAGCGCCAATCAGGCCATTATGCGATTTCATGGTAGCCGACTCACTGACAAAGCCAAAATCAATTAAATCGCGAAAAGCCAGCGGCACGACCAGTAAGGTGGCTGAACCTAAGCAGAGTAAAACAAACGCCAGCCATACTCTGGAGCGATAAGGGCGCAAAAATGGCCACAAATTACTTAATGATGAAAGTTTTTTGGCGGGAGTTTTCGTAGAGGTTTCACTGGTCACTTGCATAGGATTCAATTCATTTACGATGATGATGCTTAGTATAACTGGCAATCAATCGGGGTTTTGGTTCATTATGCTGATGGGGCCTGCTAATTAAGCAAAGTAACCACGAAAGTATTAAATTGCTTGCTGGTCTGATTTATACTTACAAATCAATTATTCACCCATTATGATGAATTTAATATTATGCACAAAAATTTAAAATTTATAGGCTGGCTGGCAGTGGCCGTCTTGGGTGCTTTGGCCATTAGTGCCATAGCGTTGAATCGTGGAGAGAGCATTAGCGCAATGTGGTTTATTGCCGCAGCTGCCTGTGTTTATGCCATTGCATACCGATTTTATGCGGCTTGGATTGCAGCCAAAGTGCTGATGGTGGATGAAACACGCGCCACTCCTGCCGAACGACTCGACAATGGTCGTGATTTTATTCCTACCAATAAATGGGTCGTATTTGGGCATCATTTTGCCGCTATTGCAGGCCCAGGCCCGTTAATTGGCCCAACATTGGCGGCGCAATTTGGCTATTTGCCAGGCACTTTATGGATTTTAATCGGTGCAGTGCTGGGTGGTGCCGTGCAGGATATGGTCACATTGTTTTTCTCTACCCGCCGGAATGCACGTAGCTTGGGGCAAATGGCGCGTGATGAAATCGGGCCAATTGGCGGTGCCGCAGCCTTAATCGGCACGTTTATGATCATGATTATTTTAATTGCCGTATTAGGCTTGGTGGTGGTTAACGCCATGAAACACAGCCCGTGGGCCACTTCAACAGTAGCCGCCACTATACCCATCGCCATGATTGTTGGTTTTTACATGCGTAATTTCCGTCCTGGGCGGGTGCTGGAAGCTTCAACGCTGGGTGTGGTATTGCTATTGCTGGCGGTAGTTAGCGGCGGTTGGGTAGACCACAACCCAACTTTACGCAGTTTTTTTGATCACGATGGGTTGCCTTTGGCGTGGATGATTATTGCTTACGGTTTTGCCGCGGCGGTCATGCCAGTTTGGCTATTGCTTGCACCACGTGATTATTTATCGACTTTTGTGAAATTAGGCACAGTTATTTTATTGGCTGTCGCCATTGTTATTTTGCAGCCGCAGGTCCACATGCCGGCATTTACCCAGTTTACCGACGGCACTGGGCCAATCTTTGGCGGTAAGTTGTTTCCCTTTGTCTTTATTACTATTGCATGTGGCGCCATTTCTGGCTTCCATTCACTTATTTCATCAGGCACAACACCCAAACTACTCACTAACGAGCGCGATATCCGCATGATTGGTTACGGCGCCATGTTACTTGAGAGCTTTGTGGCGATTATGGCTATGATTGCCGCCACCGTGCTTGAGCCAGGTGTGTTCTTTGCCATCAATAGCCCAGCGGGTGTGGTGGGTAAAGAGGCGGTGGATGCGATTGCAAAAATTAATAGCTGGGGCTTTGCGGTGACGGTTGAGCAAATGAACCAACTTGCTAAAGACATGGGCGAGAGTAGTCTGTTTGCCCGCACCGGCGGCGCGCCCAGCTTGGCTGTTGGCATGGCGAGCATATTTGGGAGTGCTTTTGGTAAAGGCATGCTAGCCATCTGGTATCACTTTGCCATTATGTTTGAGGCGATTTTTATTCTCACCACGCTCGATGCTGGCACGCGGGTTGGCCGTTTTATGTTGCAAGACATGCTGGGCAATGTTTGGCCAAAAATGGGTGAAACTTCTTGGATGCCTTCGGTGATTTTCACTAGTGGCTTAGTGGTGGCAGGTTGGGGCTATTTCTTGTATATCGGTGTCATTGACCCAAACGGTGGCGTGAATATTTTATGGCCGCTTTTCGGTATTGCGAACCAAATGCTGGCAGCCATTGCCTTATGTGTAGGCACAGGAATTTTAGTTAAATCGGGCAAATTGAAATACGCTTGGATTACAGGTTTGCCTTTGGTTTGGCTGGTGATAATTACCAGCACGGCAGCCTGGCAAAAAATATTCAGTGATGATATTCGCGTTGGTTTTTTTGCTGCCGCGAATGATTTGGCAAGTAAGCTGGCAGCAGGCGCATTGCCTCCAGAAAAAGCTGCCGTGGCCCCACAGTTGATTTTTAACCAACAACTAGACGCTTATTTAACGCTATTTTTTGTTGCGGTGTTATGGGTGGTGATTATTGACATGCTTTACGCGACCTATAAATATTTAGCAGGCAAGCCAGTATTGCCGCTTTCTGAAGTGGCGCATGAGCCAAGTCGGTTAGTGGAAAACTGGGTACGAGATTAGCCCAATAATAAATAAGGCATTCGCAATGTTAAGAAAGATTAAACATTTGTGGCATATACTGCGTCAGCTCACTGGAGATGACGCTTACGAAGTATATTTAAAACATCATGCAGAATTTCATGTATCAGCCGTGGATGCGCCGCCAGCACTCTCTCGTAAGGAGTTCTTTAAGCTTTGGCAAGATAACAAGTGGAAAGGTGTTAAGCGTTGCTGTTGAAATGTAACGGGTGTTTACGTATTGTTGAAGTGGCTGGCTGGCTGGCTGGCTGGGCGTAGCGCAAACGTTGTGTGTTATTTAAACTTACTTAAAAACACTAAAAAGCTAGGCACTTTTTAGAGGCAGTTCAAAGTTATTAGCCTTTGTTTACAAGCTTTGGTAAATCTTATCAATCTGCATTTCATCAATCTCAGCCGGTTTTTCAACTTCGTACTCCGAGTTATTTGCGCTTTTACGCTTTTTACTAGAGTAAGTTTTAATTTCTTGAAAATCTGTTGCCATAAAATTGGATTGAGGCTCTTTTTTAAATAAATTTTGCAATAAGTTTTTCATTTTCATTCACTTTAATAATGCTACACATTCCAATAAGCAAAGTGTATGCCAATTATTTTAGGTGAATATATTTACATTTAAGCTATTGAATTTAAATGAATTTAATATTTCATTGAAGCCGGGTTAGGCTTTTTACCTGACATTCGCTGTCAACATTTAATCGATTATTGTCAAATTTCGTCAATTGCAAAAAGATAAGCTTAAGCAAGCGTTTTGAGGTCAATATTTTGGTATGAATATGTTTAAGAAAACTTTTTATTCTGCGCCTGAATCCACATCCAAACGCCAAGAACGATCATCGGCAAACTCAGCCACTGACCCATGCTAAAACCCATAGAAAGCAAGCCTAAAAAGCCATCAGGCTCGCGGGTGTATTCCACTAAGAATCTAAAGCTACCGTAGCCGATTAAAAACAAGGCGGAAATAGCCCCAGTTTCACGCGGTTTAGCGGAATAAATCCAAAGAATCAAAAACAACACAATGCCCTCGAGGCCAAATTCGTACAATTGTGAAGGATGGCGCAATAAGTTATCCACTTTAGGAAACACCATGCCGAACTCGGCATTGGTCACACGGCCCCACAACTCGCCATTGATAAAATTGCCCATACGCCCAGCGCCCAAGCCAATTGGCACCAAGGGCGCAACAAAATCCATAATCGACAGCCATTTAAGCTGATATTTGCGCGCAAACAACGCCATTGCAACTAATACACCTAAAAACCCGCCATGAAAGCTCATGCCGCCCTGCCAAACCGCCAAAATTTCGGCGGGGTGATGCATAAAATAGCTGGACTGATAAAACAACACATAACCCAAACGGCCACCCAAAATCACGCCTAATGCGCCAAAAAACAAGGCATCATCCAGCATTGGCAACGTCCAGCCATGCCAAGTGCGGTGATTAATCTGCCACTTGCCTAAGCCTAAAAAAGCTAAAAAACCAATCAAATACATCAAGCCATACCAGTGAACACCAAACTGGCCAAGATGAATAGCAATAGGGTCAAACTGAGGGTGAACAAACATGAGTAAATGCGATAATCTAATTAAGTGAAGGCTGAATTTTACCTAAGTTTTGTTGTTAAAGGCTTAAATAAAGCAATAACAGATTTTTATATAGGAGGCTTGAAGTTGGTCGAATGATTTAGTTGAAAGGTATACGTCGGCCAGCAGTGGCTTAAGTCTATAGCATTAACTAAAAATAGTTAAAACAACTGCCCTGCGAGCCAATAGGGACGGGCATGCTAGGGCAATGGTTTTACAAAGTTAGAATGCCAAAAATTTAAACTTGGCCTAAAGGGCTGAAAAATAGCTTAAGCGTTTATGGTCTATTTACGGTCTGAATTATGAGCCAAGCCACTAGGCGAGCGCATGACAATAAGCGGCATCAGCGCAAACAGCAGTAACATGCCCAGAAAAACGCTTCCAGACACTGGGTCACGGCTTGCGATAAACTCAGCAATTGATTGATTTTGAATGGCGACGGCAAGCAATACTTCAGCTGCGAGCGCAAGACCCAGCGCTAAAAAACCAACCGCCAAACGGACGAATGTCGATGCTGCAAGTGCAAAACGTTTTGCGATGAATCTTGCAGAAAGCAAGATAATCACGAATGTAAAAGGCATTTCAATGAGTTCGGCCATTCGTTCACCAAGG
>NZ_JABFRA010000008.1 GCF_013141425.1 Methylotenera sp.
GTAATGTCGTCACGGTGACGTTGGTCACGGTGCCGTCGGGGTCTGTGCCGCTTAAGCCGACCGCAATTGGCGTGTCTTCATTGCCACTTGAGGTGCTTGGGGTGGCGGTCGGTGGTTCTTGGACGTTTGTAATCGTCACAGGCTGCGTGACCTCTGGTGAGGTTAATCCACCCGTGTCTGTCACTGTGAATTTAATCGATACTGGACCATTAAAGTTTGGTGCCGGTACAAATGTGAGTAAGGCTTTGCCTGTTAAAGGGTCTACTGGAATAGGTTGGCCTGCAAGCACTGGGTTGCCATTTGGATCTAACAATATCCCTTGGGTTGGTAGCGGTAGCTCTGTCACCGTGACAAAGGCAATTGGGCTGTCTGGGTCTGTTCCTGTGAGTTCTACAGTGATGGATGGCGTATCCTCTGGACCTACAATCGGAGCACCTGTAGTCGCCGTTGGGCTGTCATTAATGCCGTTGATGTTAATCGTTAATGTAGTGCTAGCGACGCCGCCATTGCCGTCACTGATGGTGTAGGTCACTACTTCCGTTAATGGGGTGTCGCCTATATTCAGTGCATTCACTGCAACATCTGTGTTGTTCAGTGTGTAGGTATAGGTGCCATTTGGATTAAGCGTGAGATTACCGTGGGCAAGTGTAATGGTGGTGCCGCCTACAGGGACTGTAACCGCTGGGCTTGCTCCGAATTGCACCAGTGTCACTGTTAGGGTTTGTACTGGTAGGTCGATGTCTGCGTCGGCTTTGTCTAGCGCGCTGACGCCTGCGCCACCGAGTACATTACCTGTGGTGGTGTTGGTGGCAGTATTATCTTTTAGTTCTGTGATGTTGTTCACATCAGCAACAGCTAATGGAGCGTCGTTGGTGCCGGTCACTGGACCTAAGGTCAAGGTGGCGCTGTCTATACCACCTAATCCATCACTAATAGCGTAAGTCGCTACCGGGACAGGACCGTTGTAATTCAGTGCTGGGGTAAAGGTATAGGCGCCGTTCGGGGCAATCGTGAGTGTACCGACGCCTGGAATAGTCGCTGTCTGACCTGGGGTGAAGGCTTCTGGGGTGCCGTCACCATTGGTGTCTATGCTGAATCCTACTACCGTTAATGGGTTGCTGTCTGGATCGCTGTCTGGCGTGCCGTCGGTGAGGACGTTGCCTGTGGCTGGGGTGTCTTCTACAACTGCTTTAGTGTCGACAGTGGCTACTGGTGGTGTGTTATTGCCCATGATAAGGGTTAGGGTGGCCGTGTCTGTCAGGGCTGGCGCAGTGCTGCCATCACTTATAGTGTAGTTAGCCACTGGAATCAGGCCGTTGTAGTTCGCTACTGGGGTGAAGGTATAGCTACCATTGCCGTTGATGGTGAGCGTGCCTACACCTGTAATAGTCGCTGGTGCGCCTGCGGCAAATGTTTCTGGGGTGCCGTCACCGTTGGCGTCTACGCTAAAGCCTGTCACAGTCAGTAGGTCGTTTTCTGGATCGCTGTCGGCTACGCCGTCTGTCAGTACATTACCAGTGGCACTGCCGTTAATGGGCACGTTGTTGCTGTTGTCTGTGGCAATAGGCGCGTCGTTGACTGCCGTAATCGTAATCGGCGTAGTCGCTATAGGAGAAGTCGCACCATTATTATCTGTTACTGTAAATGGAATGTTCACAGTACCATTAAAGTCTTGCGCTGGCTTAAACACTAAAGTTGCTGCATCTGCTGGCGAAAGCACAGTGGTAGTCAATACTGGCGTTACACCATCCGCAAGGTAGAGTACGCCTTGAGTAGCTGGTGGCAAAGTCGTAACGCGCACTGAGGCAATCGCGCCATCTGCATCACTACCAGACAAATTAACTGGAATGCTAGGATCGTCTTCAGTGGCACTCACTGGCGTTACAACCGCAACTGGCGGTAAATTAGTACCCATAACAAGAGTTAAGGTCGCAGTATCTGTTGCAGTTGGCGTGCCGCTACCATCATTAATCGTATAAGTAGCCACTGGAACTGGACCGCTGTAATTAGTCACTGGGATGAATGTATATGCACCGTTTGGAGCAATGCTCAAAGTACCCACTCCAGCAATAACAGCCTTGCTGCCAGCCGCAAATACCTCTGGCGTACCGTCGTTGTTAATATCTACACTAAAGCTTGTAACTGTAAGCGTATCGCCATCAATATCACTATCAGCAACACCATCAATCAGAACATTGCCTGTCGCAGTGCTATTAATTGGCACATTATTAGTATTATCTGTTGCTACTGGCGCGTCGTTCACTGGCGTTACAGTAATCGGCGTTATAGCTACTGGTGAAACCGCGCCTTGATTATCCGTCACTGTAAATGGAATGTTCACGGTGCCATTGAAGTTTTGCGCTGGAATAAAAACTAAAGCCGCGGCTTGCGTTGGCGAAAGCACAGTCGTAGTCAAAACAGGAGTAACGCCATCCGCAAGGTAAAGTACACCTTGGCTTGCTGGTGGCAAGGCCGTTACTGTGACTGACGCAATCGTACCATCTGTATCACTGCCTGATAAATTAACCGCAATATTGCCGCCGTCTTCATTGCCTGCGGCTGGCGTTACTACACCTCCGGGCGCAGCATTACCCGGAGTTGGCAAAGCAGGGGCTGGATTATTAAGGCCGTAGCGATCATCCTCTTTAACAACTAAAGGCTCCGTGATGAGTCGATCATCGGTACTGTAATCATAAGCAAATTTGAATTTATTGAGCACATCATTGATTCTGACCAAATCAACAAAGCCAAAACCATGCACAGTAAAAAGGCCGTTGGAGCCTGCGGCGGTTTCTTCTAATACCTCGTTGATGTCTTTACCACCTTCAATGGCTTTAATCACGGTATCAATTGTGGCAAGGTTAAGCGCGCTATCTTGGGCATCGGGCAAAATGAGTGCGGTTAAATCAGGCGTAAAGGCCACCAATTGCTCGGCAGCAATATGAATCACGCGGCCATTCGCCAGTTCTAAATCAACAAATACGCCCTTTGCAGTTTGAATAGTATCGCCCGTCTGTATTTGGTCACCCAGATGCAAGTCACGCTTAGTGCCATTGTCTGAAAGTGCGACCGCTGTACCTGTCATTGCTACGATTTTGCCGATAATTGCCATGATGTTGTCCTAAATAAATCTAATTTTTTTATTAATAGCGCGCTTGCACGCCTTTTCACAATTGCATTAAACGCTTTATTACGCCATAAATATATTGTACTAATGGCCAATATGCGCAGAAAATTATCAAACCAGCTCAAATCGAAATACAATACAAAAGCCATGCAAATTGATGAATAGCGCCTGACACCATAACGGTATAATTTATAAAATCTTTATTTCGCTACATTAAGATTGTGATGTTTTTCACCGCTTTTTAAATTGAAGTCCCTGCACATTTAACGTATGGAGTAGTCGTTATTTCAAGCAACAATCAAAAATCAACCTCTAAACAATCGAGCAAACTGATTGCGCTGATTGCATTGGTGTGTTTTTGCTTTACTGGAATCTTTGCCGCAGGCTATGACTTTAATAAACTTAGCAGTCTTGCCAAATTGCGTTATGGCGATGAAGCGCATCTCAACATCTTAGAGCTGCAGCAACTCATCAGCCAATTAAAAACCGTTCCAGAAGTTGAAAAACTCAAAAAAATAAACGATTTTTTCAACCAAAAAATCAATTACGCTGAAGACATTGATTTATGGTCGCAATCGGATTATTGGGCAACGCCGCTCGAAGCAATCGGTCGCGAAGCTGGCGATTGCGAGGATTACAGCATTGCTAAATATGTCTTTTTAAAAACATTAAATGTGCCAAATGACAAACTGCGGCTAACCTACGTGCGCGCCGAAATTAACTTTGATGGCATAAGAACGGTAAGAGCGCACATGGTGCTCAGTTATTATCCATCGCCACAATCGGAACCTATGGTTCTTGATAGCTTGGTGCCAGAAATTTTACCCGCCTCCAGCCGAAAAGACTTAACGCCTATTTTTAGTTTTAACGATAAGGGCTTGTGGATAGGCTCCAGTAGCAAACCCAAAGCCGATGCAGGCACACATCTTTCAAAATGGCGCGATGTATTAACACGTATGCAAGCCGATGGAATAGAATAAACGAAAGCAAGGATATTAAAATGTCACTAATAAAACAACTTTGGTTAGCCATTCTCTTTATTTTAATTTTAGCCACGGGCGGCAGCTTTATTTTAAGCACGCTTTCAAGCAAGTATTATCTTGAAGAGCAGCTCGAAACAAAAAACATCGACAACGCCAACTCACTGGCACTCTCCATGTCACAAATGCAAAAAGACCCAACCACTATCGACCTGCTCCTCTCCGCACAATTCGATTCTGGCCACTACCGTTACATTGGGCTGTTTGACCCCAACGGCAAAATCATTAGCGAACGTGTAAACGCCAAAACGCAAACGAAAGCGCCTGCCTGGTTTGTAAAACTGGTGCCCATTAAAGTGCAACCTGGCGTTGCCGATGTTCAAGATGGCTGGTCACAATTTGGCTCATTAACTTTGGAAAGTGATGCCAATTTTGCTTACGATAAACTTTGGGATGCCACCCTGCAAATCGCCCTATGGGCCTCGTTAATCGGCCTATTAGCCTGCTACGCAGGCGGCAAAATCCTGCAAAAAATTCTGCACCCTTTAGAGGATGTTGTCAGCCAAGCCATAGCCATTGGTGAAAATCGTTTTGTAACCAATGCCGTGCCTAAAACCAATGAATTCAAAGCCGTGGTCAATGCCATGAACGCGCTCTCAAATCGCATAAAAAACACTGTCGTTGAAGAGTCGTCACGCCTAGAACAATTGCGCTTTCAATCCAACTTTGAGCAAATCACTGGCTTGATGAATTACGACTACTTCACAAGAAAAATTGACTCCAGCATCAGCCATGAAGAAACCTTTAGTGCGGGCGTTTTAGTAGTCTCTAGATTATCCAATCTTGCGGAAATTGATCATGCGCTCGGTTACCAAGAAACCAATGCGCTATTAAGAAGAATCGGTGATGCCCTAAATAATGAATGCAAAAATTATTCATCACTCTACGCTGGGCGCCTCAGCGGCACCGATTTTGCCGTATTTTCAAACCAGCCCATTGATTCTGCCATGCTGGGTGAGCAAATAAAACATGTATTAGTCAGCCTTAGCAAAACATCACAAGAATCTCTAAATGCGAACTTTTTAACCGTGGCTATCAATGTCACCAAGGCGGATGCCGCCGATAATTTAGTTTCCATACTCGAAGCGGCTGAAAAATTCATCACCTTTGTTGATAGTGTGGTCGATAAAATGACGCACAAAAACAGAAACACCTTGCACGTGATTAACCACAGTGAACTCGCCCAGTTTAAGAATGATAACAAGGAAAAATGGCAGCAACTATTAACCTCTGCGCTAGACGGCAAACGCATCAAACTTGAGCCCTTCCCTGTCGTCAATCAAAAAGGCCAGCTAATTCATTACGAAAGTCCAGTCAGGCTGCAATTGACTCCTGACGGAAAATGGTTCTGCGCGGGCGAATTTATCACTTGGGCAACACAACTCAATTTAATGAGTCGTGTAGATGAACTTGTTATTGAAACGGCTTTAGAATTGCTAGCCAATGGTGCAGAGCCACTCGGTATCAACATTTCGGCCAGTGCAATCTGCAACCCAGAATTTATTGGAAAAACCACCCAGCTAATTAGGAAAAATCAGAATTTAGCGAGTCGCTTATGCTTTGAAGTGCCAGAAAAAAGTACGTTTGACCACTTAGCTGAATTCCGCAATTTCTGCAGTCAAATCAAACCGCTCGGTTGCAAAATTGGTGTAGAACATGTTGGCACACGCATTTCGCGCCTAGGCGAGCTTCATGATGTGGGTTTGGATTACATCAAAATCGACGCCTCTATCATTAAAGATATCGACAGCAATGAAGCAAACAAGACGCTTTTAAGGGGGTTATGCATGATTGCCCACTCAATCGGTGTACAAGCCATTGCAGAAGGCGTGCAAACTGAAACTGAACAAAAAGCCCTGATAGAAATTGGGATTGATGGTCTGACTGGGCCTGGTATTAAAATTAATTAAAAACGCATAAAACAGCAGCTCACTCGAGTTACTGTTCAAGCGCCTAAGACTTAGCCACAAAGCGATTTCTAACAAAGGCTTCAAATTGATCCGCGGGTAATGGTCTACTAAAATAAAACCCTTGTATTTCATCGCATCCTAATTGCTTTAACAACTCGAGTTGCTCTAAAGTCTCTACACCTTCTGCAATTGTTTGCATTCCTAACGTATTAGCCATATTAATAATGGTGGCCGTAATCGTTCTGTCGTCTGAGTCACTATTGATATCTCTGACAAAAGACTGATCAATTTTCAGCTTGTATACTTTAAAACGCTTTAAATAACTCAATGAAGAGTAACCTATACCAAAATCATCTATCGACATGCGAACACCGCGGCGATGGATGTTTTCCATAATTTCAATTGCCCCTTGTGGGTCATCCATTGCGGCTGATTCTGTCAATTCAACTTCCAGATATTCGGCAGGTAATTTTACTTCATCGAGAATATCAGAAATCAATCCTGGTAAATTCGCCTGACGAAATTGCGCGGCAGAAAGATTAACGGCCACGATCATCGGTGGCAAACCAACATCTATCCAATGCTTATTTTGCTTTACTGCAGTACTCAACACCCAATCACCAATCGCTATAATTTGACCACTTTCTTCGGCAACTGGAACAAACTCAGCGGGAGATATCCAGCCCAATTCAGGATGTTGCCAGCGTAGTAAAGCTTCTGCACCAACAACGCGCGTGCCGTCTATCGACAATTGCGGCTGATAATACAATTGCAATTGGTTTGCAGCCAGCGCATGTCTAAGGGCTGTACTCAATTGCAAACTACGTACCGAGTGGTCCTGCATTTGTTGTGTAAAGAAACGGTAGCCATTTCGGCCTTCCTGTTTTGTGCGGTACATTGCGATATCCGCATTTTTAGATAGTGTCTCCCAATCGTCGCCATCATGCGGATACATAGCGATACCGATTGAAAACGTAGTGACCAATTCGTTATATTCAATCATGCAGGGTTGCATTGCCATTTTTAAAAGTTTAGAAGCTACCAGCGAAGCGCCATCTGCATTGGTACCAGGCAATATTAATATAAATTCGTCACCACCCACCCTGGAAACGGTATCTTCTTCTCGCAGCGTTTGCTCGATACGATTCGCCACATCGAGCAATAGCAAGTCGCCAATATTGTGGCCAAGTGTGTCATTAATCACTTTAAAGTGGTCCAGGTCAATAAACATGACCGACAACTCTTCGCCGCTACGTTGCGCAAGACTCAAGGCAAATTTAAACCGATCATTCAGCAAATATCGGTTGGGCAAGCCAGTTAATTGATCAAAATGCGCAAGTTTCTCTATGCGCTCTTCTGCTAATTTTTTCTGCGTAATATCTTCTTTAATCGCTAAATAATTCGTAATCTGCCCATCTGCCTGCCGCACGGGTGAAATCATTACAGATTCAACATACTTACTACCATCTTTACGACGATTAATTAACTCCCCTCGCCAAATGTCGCCACGCGTCAAATGTGCCCACATGTCTTGGTATACGACTTTAGATGTATCGCCAGATTGCAGTATGCGTGGGTTTTTTCCCACTACTTCATCTAAGCTATAGCCAGTTATTGTGGTAAACGTGGCATTGGCATATTCAATATTAGCGTCAAGGTCAGTAATCACAATCGTACTGGGACTTTGCTCGACTGCCATCGAAAGCTTAATTAATGATTCATCTATTTTCTTACGCTCAGTAATATCAATATGCGTCCCTACCATACGTAGAGGTCTACCAAAAGCATCACGTTCGACGATTGTGCCTAAAGATAATACCCATATCCAATTTCCCAACCGCGCCTGCTGCCTAAACTCCACGCGATATTCTGGAATATTTCCAGCGATATAATCATCATAAATTTTGGCCACACGTGCCTGGTCATTAGGATGCATTCTATTTAGCCAGGTACTATGTGTTTCATGAAAGTCACTCAACTCATAACCTAACATATGCGCATACTCAGAACTGACGACGGTTTCGCCCGTTTGTACATTCAAGTCATAAATACCTTGAATTGAAGAGCGCAGTGCCACCTTTAGGCGCTCATCACTCTTTCGCAATAAAGTAGCGCGATCAAAATTATCCAATGCCAAATTAATATCGATTACCATTTCATTCAACAGCGTGCGGGCATCTTCATCGAATGTACCAATTTCGTTTGAATAAAGTGTAAATGCGCCAACAGGCAAACCATTACGAAGTATCGGAATTGCGGCCGATGAGCGCCAATTGAATTGCTTTGCGCGCTCATGCCAGGGTGCCGTGTGTGGGTCGCTCTGATAATCCTGGCACCAATAAGGCTTATTATTGCGAATTGCAGTTCCTGTAGGCCCTAAGCCAAACGACTCATCCGCTTTAATTGAGATTCTTAAGCCTTGCAAATAATCGGTACCATCACCATAAAATGCAATTGGCATTACTAATTTAGTTGTTTCCTCAACAAGGCCAATCCATGCCATCTCAAATTTACCAAAGTCTACTGTTGTTTGGCAGATACTTTCAAACAAGGCTTGCTCATTCGCACAACGTGTAATGGCTTCATTGCCACGACTAATGGCAGAATAAAGATTGGAGAGCCTTACGTTTTTAACATAGGCGATTTGCAGGTCGGCTCTTGTCTGCTCCAGCCAGCCCATGACACTATTTGAATGTGCATCAAGTAATTCAATCGGTGCGTTGAAATCACCACTACCGATTTTTTCTATTTGCTGTCGTACTTCATCAGCAGAACCACCTAGCGCTCTACGCAAGTCAACATAACTACGCAGCAGCATGGCAATCAGTCCTATGCCAGCAAACACAAACAATATGCGTAATACTGTCGCCAGCTTCTCGGCCTGATCTACCGCTTTATAGGTCCGCGTTGCAACCATCACATAAAAGTCATCAATTGGCTTCATAATTGAAGCCTTGGCCAAGTGATACTTCTCATCGTATAAACTGGTTATCGCCAGATTTCTGTTTTCCTCAGCATCAGGCCCTACAGATTCAACAAGCTCAATCGCCTTGCGCTCAAGTATCGTCAAGGCATCAGAATTAGATATTGCTGTTAATAATTGAGTGAATTCAGCATCTGTGAACCCTGCTCGTTTCATTAAATCAAGTAACGAAATTTTTTGCGCGCTATCTGGTCGCGGAGGCTCTTGGTTTGGTAAAAAAAGGTCCCAATAAATTCTTTGATAATGTGCGGGACGGGCTTTTTTACCATTTCGAATATCGATAATGTCTAAATAATGCTGTTTGTAGGAAACATCTCGCGTCGTGACATAGGTCCGCACCATACGGGTCAGATCATCTGAAGTCTGTCTTAGCTCATCCGCCAATAAAAATGATCTTAAACGGACTTCATTTGCACGATCTATTTGCTTTTCAGACCAGACGTAAATTCCGAAAATCAGAACGGCCACCACTAGCAGCAAACTAGTTAGCCAAAGATTGCGTTTGAATGTTGGGGGTGAGCTATATTTAGCCATAAGATTGATTTAGTGCTATATCCATTCTGATACCAATATACATCATGGCTCACGCTAAAACTACTGCACTAAGAGCAAATCAAGAGTAAATCAAGAATAAATCCAGCAAAATACCATTTGCTTTGCTGATTGATAAAACATCAACGTTTGTAATTACTATTCAGCATCAAGGCCAGCTGCAGTCTATCTTTTGCACCTAGTCGCTCAAAAGTCGCAGCTAAATGGGCTTTTACGGTACGGTCAGTAATACCCAGAATTCTAGCAATTTCTTTATTGCTTAAGCCTTTCGCCGCTTGTAGCGCTACTTCTTGCTCGCGGTGGGTCAACTTGGTAAGCAAACCGTCAACATATTCAGGCTGATTGCCAGTGAGCTTTGTGGAAACTTCAATGAGACTTTGCAGGATATCTTGACCTAACCACAAACCTCCGTGGCTAATTACCTTTTTGATTTCTTTTAACACTTGTGGGGCAATGTAGGCATGGCAATAGCCCATTGCACCAAGTCTTAAGGCATGAATTGATTCCGCTTGATTTGGTACGTTCGCCAAAACCACAATTTTTGCATTTTCGTATTGTTTAGCGATTGTAGTGATAGAATTTTCCATCCATTGCTGACGGTCTTCGTTCATGTGCAACCAAAAAATTGGCGCATCACTATTCTTGGCTTTTGCTTTTGTCTTAGCGCATATACTCTCGACAACTTCTGGTACTGTCGGAGCAATTATCGATTTTGGAAAAGCTTGCGTCCAACTCTCTAACAACGCGGGCAATTTACTTATAAAAATATCCTGCATTTATCTCTCACTAAACGCGTAGGATTTAGCTTTTAATACGGGCTTGAGCAAGTACGAAAGCACGGTTTTTTTACCGGTCATAATATCGACCTGCGCCACCATGCCAGGGATAATCGGCAACCCCTTACCTAAGCTAGACTTTAAAGTTTTGACTCTGACCACATAATAGGCATTGCCTTTTTCATCGACAATCGAATTGGCAGAAATGCCTTCAACCACAGCATCCAGTGCACCGTAAATGCTGTAATCATAAGCCGTTAGTTTCACAATAGCGGGCTGTTGTGGGCGGATAAAGGCAATATCTTTAATTTGAATTTTGGTTTCTAAAACCAAGGCTTCATCAGTCGGAACAACTTCCAGCACTTCTTTGCCTGGCTGAATCACTCCTCCGATGGTATTGTAAAACAGGCGGCTAATTTTGCCGTTTACAGGCGATTTCAAGGTCGCTTGTTTAACCTTATCGGTCAGCCCGACATTAACCTCTGTGATGCTATTGAGCCGTGCTGTTACTTCGTTCAACTCAGTGCGCACCTTGCTTTTAAAGGTTTGTTCAATTTCGGTGACTTTTCGTCTTGCTTCTGCAATTGAAGATTGAATACGGCTAATTTGCGCTCGGGCTTGGTCAATATCGCCTCTGGCTTTGGTGGATTCGCGCTCTAATTTCAGAATGTCGATTTCAGAAACCGCACCACTAGCTAACAATGGCTTATTGGCTTGTAATTCTTTATTTGCTGATTCAAAGTTTTTTTCTGCAATCTCTTTACGAAACTGCACCTCGATTAACTCTTTTTCTCGTTGCACCATTTGGTCGCGCGCAATGCTAATGGTGGACTGCAATTCTTCTCGACTAGAATTATATAAGGCATATTCCTGCTCATAAGTTTGTGGCGCATCTTTTTGAACTTCTTTAGGTGGATTAAATGCAGCGCCTTCTGCCAAGGCGCGTAGTCGGGATTGTTTTGCTAAAAGCGCTAAGTATTGAGTTTGATTTTCTCGTAAAGAGGAAACCGCTCTGGTTTCATCAATACGAATCAGCGGCGTTCCCACCACCACCGATTGCCCTTCAGCAACCAATATTTCAGAGACAATACCGCCGTCTAGGGATTGAATAATTTGCACCTGTTTCGATGGAATCACTCGCCCTTCACCACGTGTAACTTCATCGACTTTGGCAAAATAGGCCCAAATTACCAGCACAGCTAATGCAGAAGCAACGCCATAAAGCAAAACCTTAGCTTTTAGCGGCGTTTGCTCTAAAATCGCCAAATCCGCTTCATCATCCCAGTGCAAATCCTCTCTGGTTTCGGTGGGCACCATTTTATCGAGCAATTGATAGATAGGCCGAGTGAGCCACGCTTGCCTTTTAAAGACTTCGTTCAGCTTACCGATTTTTTTAAATAGATTTTCACTCATAGGGTTTTACTCATAGCGCTTTGCCAACTTTGCCGCTTCTTAGCGCTTCGGTTACTTGGTCTTTCGGGCCATCTGCCACGATTCGACCTGAATCGATTACGACAATGCGATCGACCAACTCATACAAAGCGGAACGATGGGAAATCAGCACCAAGGTTTTATTTTTGGTGGCGGCTAACAAGCGTCGCTTAATCGCATCTTCACCTGAATGATCCATCGCACTGGTGGGCTCATCCAATAATAAGATAGCGGGATTATCAATCAGCGCGCGCGCAATACCAACGCCTTGGCGCTGACCGCCAGACAATGTCTCGCCGCGCTCTCCCACCAGCATATCAAACCCTTTAGGGTGCGCATTCACAAACTCATCAATGCCGCCAATATGTGCAGCAGCCAGCACAGCCGCATCATCCACATGTTGCGCTGATATGGTTAAATTTTCGCGCATAGTGCCATAAAATAAATGGGTATCTTGCTGCACATAACCCGCGCAGCGTCTGAGTTCTGCTGGGTCAATTTGGCGCGCATCAATACCATCAATCAAAATCGCACCCGAGGTGGGTTGATAAAGGCCAAGAATAAGCTTATGGATAGTTGATTTTCCCGAACCCATTCGACCTAACAGGGCAACATGTTCCCCCGCTTTAATTTTGAAGGACACTTTGGTCAGTGCATCTTGCTCAGTACCCGGGTAACTAAAGCTAACCTCTCGGAATTCAATATCTCCATTAAATGCGGGGCGTGATAAAAACTTAGCATCCAGCGGGCGCTCCACTTCTCGGTGCATAATTTCGTCGAGCGAAGTAAGTGCGGTCGCTGCATTATGGTATTGCGTTAATAGCCCTGCTGTTTGCGCAATCGGCACAAGCGCCCGCGAGGCCAGCATGGTGCAGGCAATCAATCCTCCCATGGTTAAATCACCATTCACTACCAAATAAACGCCCAGTACAACCAGCGAAATATTAATAAGTTGCTGAATGGTACTGGCGCCGTTATTAATAGAGGACGACAATAGCCTTAACTTGCTTGAAACCTCCGTTAAAAAATGGGCGCTATGTTCCCATTTGCGCTGCATTTGCCCTTCAATACCCAAGGCTTTAACTGTTTCAAGCCCAACCAGACTTTCTATCAGCGTGGCGTTTCTAATGGCACTGGCGCGATACATGGTTTCTGATAACTCATGCATTTTTGTCTGCACGCTGAACGAATACACCAAAATCAAGATCGCCCCAATAATTACAGGAATCACCATCGGCCAAGCAATCCAAGCCATCACCACCACAAAAATAAGACCAAATGGAATATCAATCAGCGTGGTGATAGTGGCGGAGGTAATAAAGTCGCGTACCGTTTCAAAAGATCGCAAATTAGAGGCAAATGAACCGACCGAGTTAGGACGTTGCTCCAAGCGTATGCCTAACACCTGCTCCATAATGCGTGCCGTAAGTTTCACATCAACACGCGTACTGGCCCAATCTAGAAAATACCCGCGCAAAGTGCGCAGTACCAAATCACCGATAATCATCAGCGAAATACCAATCGCCATTACCCATAAAGTTTCAACGGCGCGGTTTGGCACTACACGGTCATACACATTCATGGTGAAAAGCGGCATTGCCAAAGCGAACATATTCACCACAAAAGCCGCCACCATAATGTCGCGATAGATACGGCTATTTTCAGCGAGCGTACCCCAAAACCAATGGCGCATCCTGACTTTTCCCACCATTGGCGCACGCTGGTCAAAGGAGAATTTAGCTTTTGCCACAATGTAGTAGCCGGCAAATCGTAGCTCTAACTCATTAATAGCGATAGCGATTTCAGCGTCACCCAACTCAGGAAAAATCACATGCGCTTGATTGGCTTCAAAATCCAGCTTGGTGACAACGCAAGCCTCTTCATCTTTCAATAATAAAATAGCAGGTAAAAATTCAGCACGGATTTTTTCAAGTGGTTTTTTTAGTATGGTGACTGCCAAATTAACACGTTCCGCAGAACGCTTTAAAAGTGCAGGTGTCATTTTGCCATCACGAAGCGGCAGGCCAGAGATTAAGGCATCTCTTGAAGTAGCAACACCTTGAATGCGACAAATCAACAGTAGACTGTCCAGCAAGGAATCAACGGTCTTCACGTTCACTAGACCCGCGTTTCCAATTTGAGTCAAATCCTCAGCACTCATGTTCTTCCCTGTTTTATTATCATGGCTTTTTATTGCTGTGATGCCTTATTATCATGCGATGCTTTACCACTAGAATTCAATAGTCAACTCACTAACCGTAGCAAATTTAAACAATCTTAAAAACCAATTTTTGCGGCAACTTAAAGGCCTATATTAAACTATATTTTAGAATGTTGATGTCTAAACCATATTTGCTTGAGCCAAGGCAATTTTCTATCGCTAGGCATAATCGCGCCAATCAAAATTTCAACAAAACTATTTAGTTTAAATTTACAAGGCTTTACACATTCCAAGCCGTTTCTAGGCCCTTTTCATCTAACCAAAATACATTATAGGTCTAGCAAGAAAATTGCAAATAATAAATTAGAATATCAGCCATTAATTAAATATATCGCGCTCAGTCCTATTCTCTTACTAAGGATAAAGCAAGCTTAATGGCTTAATTTAAGGATATAGGCCAAAGGCCAATGTATTTAATCGGTGAGATTACTGTGAGGAATTTTGGAGGCGCGAACCAGAGTCGAACTGGTCTAAACGGCTTTGCAGGCCGCGGCATAACCGCTTTGCTATCGCGCCTTTAATCTGAACGTTTTAAACTAGTGAACAATGTTTAAAAACGTACATTACAAGCTAAAACTAAAACGGCGAAAGCATATTGCTTTCGCCGTTTTATGCCATTTTACTAAACAGTTTTAAACTATTTACCAAATTCGTGGAGCGGGAAACGAGACTCGAACTCGCGACCTATACCTTGGCAAGGTATCGCTCTACCAGCTGAGCTATTCCCGCGTCGTTAAGACAGGCGCCATTATAGCGATTTTCAGAATACCGTCAAGACTAAACGTCACTCTTAATGCTTATTTATTTGTCTTTTTATTGCCCTCTTAATTTAGGCAATGCAGCTTTCAGATAATAAGCCATTGATAGCAAAGTTAAAAAAGCCGCAATTACGATTAAAATATGACCCCAGAGTTGCGTAGGAAAAACACCAAGCGCCCCTAGATCGATATCATCCCAAAATAATAGAAACAATATGGCAATCATTTGTACCGTGGTTTTTACTTTACCTATCATCGCCACGCCAACACTACTGCGTTGACCTTCACCAGCCATCCATTCTCGCAATGCGCTTACTGCAATTTCTCGCCCAATAATAATCAGGGCGACAATGGCGCCTACACGGCCAAATTCTACCAGCACAATCAATGCGGCCGCTACCATGAGCTTATCTGCAACGGGGTCTAAAAAAGCACCAAACGCCGAGGTTTGGTTCCAGCGCCGCGCCAAGTAACCATCGAGCCAATCAGTAATTGCAGCTATAGCAAATACCACGGTAATAAAAACATTTACTTCATGAGAAGGCATGGCGCTTAATTTGCGCAGATTTTCTGGCCAGTAAAATGCTCCCACAAAAATAGGGATTAATAAAATACGTAGCCATGTGAGCATGGTCGGGATGTTAATTTTCATTTCAATTTCCAGCGCACACTCAGATTTTCAACGCTAATTCTCACTAATGAAACTCTCCGTATATTTTTTCAGCTAAGTTTAGACTAATGCCTTCCACTTGCGCGATTTCGTCAATACTAGCACCTTTTACGCCATCTAAGCCACCAAAGCGCGTTAATAGGGCTTTGCGGCGTTTTGCGCCTATGCCTTCAATATCTTCCAAGCTCGAATGCATGCGCGCTTTTGCGCGTTTGGCACGATGGCCTGTAATGGCAAAGCGATGCGCTTCATCGCGTATCTGCTGTAGCAAATGTAAACCTTTGTTATCTTTTTCCAAATTGAGCATTTCTCCCGTATCAGAAAAAATCATGGTTTCCAAGCCTGGCCTGCGCTCTTCACCTTTAGCAATACCGACCAATAAAATATCATCTAGCCCAACTTCTGCCATCACTTCAACCGCTACGCCAAGCTGACCTTTACCGCCATCGATAAAGATTAAGTCAGGTCGCACGCCCTCACCTGCCGCAACTTTCTTATAGCGACGTGTTAGCACATCACGCATCGCCGCATAATCATCACCCGGCGTAATACCTGTGACGTTGTAACGCCGATATTCGCTATTTTGCATATCACCGCGATCAAACACCACACAACTGCCCACCGTTGCCTCGCCCATGGTGTGGCTGATATCGAAACATTCAATACGCTCAACATTGTCTTGTAGATGCAAGGCCTCACGTAGTGCAAGCAATTTAGCTTCTTGATTCGCAGAAGTCGCGGCACGCTGACCTAGCGCCAGTTCAGCGTTGGTTTGCGCCATTTTCAACCAAACGCGTTTATCGCCAATTGGATTGGTGTTGATTTTTACCTTGCGTCCAGCTTGCTGACTCAACACTTCTTCAAGTACAGCGGTTTCGATTTTAATGCCGACCACAATTAGCGGCGGCGTATTTTGCGCTACATAATGCTGCGCAAGAAACGCCTCCATACTGGTTTCCAGTGTTTCACCCTCTGAGTTTTTAGGCATATAGCTTCTATCGCCTAAATGCCGCCCACCACGTATCATCACCAAGTTAATACAATGCTGACCTTGCAACTCCGCGCAGGCGACCACGTCAGCATCTGAAACATTAAAGTCGCTGACAAACTGCTTGGCTTGCACTTGACGCAGTGCTTGCATGCGGTCACGAAAGACCACTGCCACTTCATATTCCTGATTCGCCGCCGCCGTATTCATTTGCGCACCTAGTGCATCAATCACTTCATTGGTTTTACCCTGCAAAAACATCGCCGCCTGATGCACGTCATTATTGTAATCTTCAGCAGAAATCAAGCCCACGCATGGCGCGGTGCAACGCTCGATTTGGTGCTGCAAACAAGGTCGACTACGGTTAGCAAATACGGTATTTTCACAGGTGCGTAGCTTAAATACTTTTTGCAAAAGCTGAATACTCTCGCGCACCGCAACGGAGTTTGGGAAAGGCCCGAAGTACTGATTACCTTTACGCTGCGTACCACGATGAAACGCCAAACGCGATGACGCATCTCCAGTTAGCACAATATAAGGGTAAGACTTATCATCACGAAACAACACGTTGTAACGCGGCATTAAGCCTTTAATTAGATTATTTTCCAGCAACAAAGCCTCAGCTTCATTGTGAGTAACCGTGGTTTCAATTCTAACAATATTACTCACCATCATACGCGTGCGCGGACTTGGCAAGTTTTTATTGAAATAACTTGAAACGCGTTTTTTTAAATCTTTAGCTTTCCCCACATAAATCACCTCATCAATAATGTTTATCATGCGATAAACACCTGGTAGATTGGGTAGATTTTTTAAGATGGGTTTAGGGTCAAACATATATGCATTTTAGCACTAGATGCCCATGCGGGCTCAAGAACCACCCGAACTTGCCAAGGTCAGTTTAGGCCGCCCTGCTTTACCCGCAGTGACACGTCGACCCAAAGCCTGTTCAATTTGCGCTGTAAATACGTCATTCCCCAGTGCATAATTCCCATTCGTCGCCTTGCGTATTTCATCCACCACACCAATATCCAATTGGTATCTAAACAACTCACGGTAAGCCGCTTGTCTGCTTGTGGCGTCTAAGCCTAAAGCTTGATACAAAGCATGGGGCTGCAGAATATCAGATTCCGCGCCTTGCGCATTTGCCGCGTAACTACTCCATTTGTATTCCGCAGGGTGATTCACCATATTGGCGCGCACAGGGTTAAGCTCAATATAACGCTGACAAGCCAATAAATAGGTTTCGGCTTGTGTGGGGCAAGATTTATAGCGGCCTTCCCACAAAGTTCCAGTGCGTTTATACATTTTATTGATATATTGCACATATCGCTGCCCCAGTGCCTTCATCATTGCGCCAACCGCTTCAGCTTTGTCTGTCGAAACCAACAAATGCACATGATTTGTCATCAATACATAGGCGTGTATTTTACAGTCGGTTTTTTCTGAATATTCTTTTAGCCATTCAAGGTAAGAAAGATAATCTTCATCGGCATAAAAGCAAGCTTGGCGATTATTACCGCGTTGAATGATGTGTTGCGGGACATTGGGGAGGATGACGCGGGGGCGGCGGGGCATAAGTAGCTCAATACGTGAATGAATTAAGTGCTAATGGTAGCATTTAATCGTGGTCTGTCCCCTATTGTCCCTATAATAGGGCAATAGGGGACAGACCACGATTAAACACCTGCGGGGTTGACTGTGGCAGTGCTGCACTTTCTTTAATCATACAAAGAAACATCTTATTCCTCCGCTTTCGCTTCCGCCATGCGCAACAATCTAGCCGCCTCGGCTTTCTTTGTATCCTCAATCTCGCGCATCACGCTCTTTAAATCTACTGCTTTTGTGCTTTCTCTAAAGCGGCCTGTCAGCACGGTTTCTAGCGTTAAATCGCCATGGGCATACAGGGCCCAAATCTCTTTGCCGTATTGCGTTGTCAACAACTCTGGCGCAAAACGTCCAAAATAATCACTTAAATTTCTAACATCGCGCTCTAGCATCTCTCGCGCATTATTGTTACCTGCCGCATCCACAGCTTGCGGTAAATCAATAATCACGGGGCCATCGGCGCTCATTAAAATATTGAATTCGGATAAATCCCCATGCACAATGCCCGCACACAACATGCGCACCACTTCTTTAATTAAAGCGCCATGGTGAATTCGTGCCTCTTCTGGGCTAAAAGTAATATCGTTTAAGCGTGGCGCAGCGTTGCCATTGGCATCGGTTACCAACTCCATTAACAATACACCTTCGTAGAAATTATACGGTTCTGGCACCCGCACACCGGCATTGGCTAAGCGATACAGCGCATCGACCTCTGCGCTTTGCCAAGCAGCTTCTTGTGACTCACGTCCAAATTTTGAGCCTTTAGCCATTGCGCGGCTTTGACGGCTATTTTTAACTTTGCGGCCTTCGGTGTAATCTACACTCTGACGAAAGCTACGTTTATTTGCCTCTTTGTATACCTTAGCGCAACGTACATCATCGCCACAGCGGACGACGTACACCGTCGCTTCTTTGCCGCTCATGAGTTGACGGACTACATCGTCAATCAAGCCGTCTTCAAGTAAGGGTTCAAGTCTTTGGGGAGTTTTCATGCGGCTATTCTAACACTCCAACATCATTCATCTAGCAACTTGCCACCTATTGCCCAATCTTCATACGCCACTTCTTCAAAAGTAATGTAGGTATAGGATTTTGGTTTATGCGCAACTCGTTCTAAAGTTTCGGTAATTTCTTTGGCGATTTGCGCTTTTTGTTCACGCGTAACTTCACCTGCAAGTTTGATGTTTACATAGGGCATGTTCGATCTCCTTTAGTTTAGCTAATAGTAAATGGTACAGGTTGTTGCGCATAGGCGATATACAGCGGATGCTGTGGGCTGCCATCTGCATTTAATTGTAAGCACTTTACCTGATGTTGCAAATTCGCTTGTGCAAGCAGGGTCATCACGGTCTGCGCTCGGGGGGCGGCAAGCGGGTGTTTTCCCCAACCACAAACGGTGATTGCGGCCGACTGCACCGCATTAAGTATGCAGCTATTGGCTTCATCCGTATCGCCCAAAAGATTTTCAACCGTATTGAGTAAACGTGAATCCGTCATACGAAAAGGAAATAAATTGACAATAATCATGCTGCCATAACCCATGGCAATGGCGCGACGCTGGCAACGCTCAATGGTCGGGTCATTCTGCATTTCATCGGCAGTACTGGGATTGAGCATTAAAAAACTGATGGTGGGTAGACTTAGATCCCAATCTCTTCGTAGCCAATAGCGATATTTTTCACAGTCTGAAAAATGTGCTTCAGACTGCTGAATTAAGGTATTGTGTTGCTTAATGATCATGTTGACCAAGACTAGGCAAGGCTTGACCAGGTTTTAGATGGAACGTTTTCCAAATATCCCGTATCAGGTTTAAGGTAAATACAAACAATAAAATAGAAATTAGCAAAGATAAAATCGGGTCGATAGGCATCCAACCTGTGAAGTAAATTACCACGCCTGCCGCTACCGCAGCAACCGAACCTAGCAAGTCACCAATCACATGTAAGAATGCGGCACGATTGTTCAAAGTTTCCGCATGATGTACCGCTTGATGGTGTAACTGCTTAGCTACAATCACATTGACCAATAAACCTAAAGTAGCAATGATTGTTAAGCCTAAACCTTGCACATGATGTGGTGTTTTGAAGCGTGCAATCGCCTCAACAACCACAAATGCAATGACCGCTAGTAAGGAAATCGCATTAAAGATTGATACGCCAAGCTCAACATACGTTACGCCCGATTTATGTCGTGCAACATTTGGCTTTTTAGATAAAATGCCAGCCATCCAAGCCAAACCAAGCGCAGCAACGTCTGAAAACATATGTCCAGCATCGCTCAATAATGCTAACGAGCCTGTGTACCAACTACCCACAGCTTCAACTATCGCAAAGGTAAAAATTAGTAAGAATGGAATCAGATAATGATCATGGTCGTCATGGTCATCGTGATTATGGTCATCAACTTCGAGGTCGTTATGCGCGATTTGTTGTAAATTATTCACTTAATTATTCTCTTAATTACTCTGCAAAATGGATAGGTGAAATGCTAACCCAAAAATATAGGATAATGTCAGTCTAGTCCAAATTATCACCATTTTATGCTCAGTTACCGTCACGCTTTCCACGCAGGCAACCACGCCGATGTTCTTAAACATTATGTTTTAGGCTTAGTGTTGGATTACATGAACCAAAAAGACAAGCCGTATTGGTATATTGATACTCATGCTGGTGCTGGTTTATATCGCCTGACTGAAGGTTATGCCACACAAAATGCCGAATTTGAAAATGGCATTGCAAAACTCATCGCCGCGGCCAATTTGCTCAAACCGCTGGCTGATTTTGTCGCACAGATTAATCGGTTTAATACAAGTAACTTAGAATACTATCCTGGCTCGCCATTAGTCGCCCAAGACTTAATACGTGCAAATGACAAAATGCGGTTGTTTGAACTGCATCCCAGCGATTACAAATTATTAATCGAAAATTTTAAAGGTCAAAGCAAACAAGTCAAAATCGACATGCAAGATGGCTTTACAGGCATAAAAGCTTGTTTGCCACCTCCCACCCGCCGTGCCGTGGTGCTGATAGACCCGCCGTACGAAGATAAGCAAGATTACCAACATGTAGTGCGCATGTTGAAAGATAGCCTGTCACGCTTTGCAACAGGGACTTTTATTGTTTGGTACCCAATATTGCAACGGCCTGAACCAAGCGAAATGATTGAAGATTTACTGCGCCTGAACTTGCCCAACTGGCTACACATCAACATGACGATACATGAACCTTCAGCAGAGGGTTTTGGCATGCATGGCAGTGGTTTGTTTATAATTAATCCCCCTTGGACATTGCCAAAAATACTAGAAGAAACCATCCCTGCGCTTACGCAATTATTGGCTTTAGATGACGCGGCTCACTATGCACTAAATTACGAAATCGCTTGATAAAAGTAAACTATTAAGCTGATACAATACTCGAAAATACTTTTAATGAGGCTTAAACACATGACGCAAAGTAACACGAGCAAAACCGAATACAAACAAGGCAGCATTATGACCAACATCTTATTTGGCAGCCGCTGGTTACAATTACCTCTCTATCTGGGCTTAATAGTAGCGCAAGCAGTATATGTATTCTTCTTTGGCGTGGAACTGGTTCATTTGGTATCAACCGCGCACGCCATTAAAGAAGCAGATATCATGCTAATTGTGTTAGGTTTAATTGATGTGGTGATGATTTCAAACTTATTAATTATGGTGATTGTAGGTGGCTACGAAACCTTTGTATCTCGCCTTAATTTAACGGGTCATCCTGACGAACCCGATTGGTTATCGCATGTAAATGCTAATCTGTTGAAGGTTAAGCTAGCGACGGCAATTATTGGCATTTCGTCCATTCACTTACTTAAAACGTTTATCAATGCTGAAAATTTAAGTGAGAAAACGCTCATCTGGCAGACTGTGATTCATATGACTTTTGTGTTTTCTGCCATTGCCATTGCTTACATTGATAAATTAATGCGTGTAGAAAACAAACATTAATGAACGTGAGTTTTCAATAAACAAGCACGATGCTTGAAGGTGCGGTCTTCACGGTTTCAACCGTGAACGCTTGTACTGTAACTGTTTTTTCGTTCTCTGTCTCTACACTGACTTTCCAATCGCCCGCCTGCAAATCCGTTTTATAGGTGTAACCTCGAAAACCGTTATAGCGACCGCCTGACAAGGTAAACCCAATGTGTGATCTGGTTTGCCAGCCGTTTTTCTTATCATGATATTGCCAGCGGTGATACAAACGTGTTTTTAATCCGCTGGGCGCGAAAACCGATGAAAAGCAATACACGCGCTGACCAGGCAACACTTGCAAAGCATTGCTGGTCTTGCGCCAAAATACCCACCAGTCAGCAGGCTGCTGGCTAAGCTGGTAATTGCCTTTAACTTTATTTAGCGCATAACCCACGGCAATATCGCGCTTAACCAGTGGCACAGGCGGTATCACATCAAAACTATAGGCAAGCATGAGCACGGCCGCAATTAAGCCAACTGGCTTGATACTGCCATCGTGGTTGGGTGTTTTTCTGTACAACCAATAGGCCACTGCCGCGCCTAGCAAGGTGCTTATATAAAACCAAGCGGCATGCAGGCTGCCCATTAAATAGGGCAAAGCAAAGTTAAACAGCAACATGGCACAAAAACCAAACAAGGCCCAGCTGAGTGTAAATTTTTTATATTCGTCTTCTAAGTACTCATTCGCCACTAACATAATCGCCAACAACAGCGACATCAACCAGGCCAAACCGTGGTTCGAACTTTTAAAATACAAAATAAACAAGGCGCTTAATAAATTGCCAAACATGAATTGCAGCACAAAATAAGGAAGATTTTCCCAATACAAACGCTGATATAGTTTTTTGAGCAAAATTGGCAATTTTTTTGGTTCTGCTAAAACATAGCGTGGACTACCGATAGTAAAAAGTATCGCGCCTGCAATTAGCAAATAGGAAAAAAAGATAATTAAATCTGAACTGGCAACATTTCGACCGATAGTGAGTGCATCCCAGATAAAACCGCCAAAAAAGAATAGCGCTGGGAAGAAATCACCCAGTTTCAAAACGTGGCGATATAGGTGGGATTGTTTAATTCTGGCGATAACCATCTTGAATATTACAAATTAACGTACTGGCTTTAAGAAAGCAAACTACTCAGCACAAAGCCAATCACAATACCTGTAATTAGCGCAATCGTTACTGCTCGGTAGGTCAGAACATCTTTAGAATAGCCACGCTTAATCGCCACATAGGATACTAAATAACCAATGGCGTTTAGCAGCCATATCAAGCCAATCGACAACACTTTTACAATCAGTGGTCCAATAATGGGAATAAGCGCAATAATGCTTACCACCCAAGCAAACACATGAGAAATGGTGGCGAACAACACCACGCCAGTGGTTACCGCCTTAGCATGCCAATTGAAATACCAAGCAGCATATACTGTTGCAGCCAACACGATTGAAAGTGGCAACATCCACTTCCACGCGCCACGCTGGGCTGGCTGGATAATTTCTTCTTCGTTGAAAATATGGTGGTTATCTGGCTGTTGTTCTGAGTTCATAGCTAGATAATATCAGCAAACAGAAATATCTGGCGAGCTAATAAGGATTTCAATGCTAGATTAATAAACCTTAAAGCGCTTACGTGTACGCGCTTTTCATTATTAGACCACTGCCCTGCGAAGCCCGTTAAATAAGGCTTGCAGAGCAGGTATATACACAATGAATGCGCTGAAATAATTTAACTTAAATTAAACAGCCTCAGTGATTGGAATCACTTTTTTGCCAGAGCTCAAAGTATCCAATGCCGCTTTATATTCAGTCATTTGGTCAAAGTTAAGGTATTTGTAAATTTCAGCGGTATTCGCCAATTTATTACCGACCGTTTCCAAATACTCAGCATGCGTTGGCATACGACCAAGCTTGGCACACACTGCTGCAAGTTCTGCTGAACCCAAGTAAACGCGGGCATCTTTACCCATGCGGTTATCAAAGTTACGCGTGCTGGTTGAAAACACCGTTGCTTTATCCGCCACGCGAGCTTGGTTACCCATACACAATGAACAACCTGGAATTTCAGTACGTGCACCCGCCACGCCGAAGGTTGAATATACACCCTCATCGCGCAACTGCGCTTCATCCATACGGGTTGGTGGCGCAATCCACAAGCGGGTTGGAATGCCGCCAGAGCCTTCTAACACCTTAGCCGCCGCGCGGTAATGTCCGATATTAGTCATGCAGCTACCAATAAACACTTCATCAATCTTGTCACCCTCAACTGCTGACAATGGCTTGATGTCATCTGGGTCGTTCGGGCATGCTACCAACGGCTGTTTAATGGTATTCAAATCAATTTCAATCACGTGCGCATATTCCGCATCTGCATCTGGTTTTAATAAGATGGGCTTCGCCAACCAAGCCTGCATGCTTTCAATACGGCGTTGTAAGGTGCGTGCATCTTCATAGCCATTTTCAATCATGTTTTGCATGAGCACGATATTGGATTTTAAGAATTCAATCACAGGCGCTTCATTTAACAGCACAGTACAACCGTTAGCAGAACGCTCAGCAGAAGCATCGGCCAGCTCAAACGCCTGCTCCACTTTTAAATCTGGTAAACCTTCAATTTCTAACACACGGCCGTTAAATACGTTCTTTTTGCCTGACTTACCAACGGTTAAAGTGCCTTCCTGAATCGCCGCATAAGGAATCGCATTCACCAAATCACGCAAAGTAATACCTGCTTGCAGGGTGCCTTTAAAGCGCACTAAGACTGACTCTGGCATATCCAATGGCATAGCACCTGTTGCCGCTGCAAACGCCACTAATCCAGAACCCGCAGGAAATGAAATACCGATTGGAAAACGTGTGTGCGAATCGCCACCGGTGCCTACTGTATCGGGCAATACCATACGGTTTAACCATGAGTGAATCACACCGTCGCCAGGACGTAATGAAACACCGCCGCGGCTAGACATGAATTCTGGCAAGCTATGTTGCAATTTAATGTCCACTGGTTTTGGATAAGCCGCTGTATGACAGAAGCTTTGCATGACCAAATCGGCACTAAAGCCTAAGCAAGCCAATTCTTTTAACTCATCGCGCGTCATGCCACCCGTGGTGTCTTGCGAACCCACCGTCGTGGCTTTTGGCTCACAATAAGTATTAGGGCGCACGCCAGTGCCTTCTGGCAAACCACATGCGCGGCCCACCATTTTTTGCGCAAGCGTATAACCTTTGCTAGAACTAACAGCAGGTGCGGCGGTAATGAAAGTGGTTGTTTCTGCTAAACCTAAGGCTTTGCGCGCATTTGAGGTTAACCCACGACCAATAATCAATGGAATACGGCCACCCGCACGCACTTCATCTGGCATAGTAATTGGATTCAACTCAAAAGTTGAAAGCACCTCACCCGCTTCATTCAACACTTTGCCTTCATAAGGCTTAATCACAATCACATCGCCAGTATTCAATTTTGAAACATCACATTGAATCGGCAAGGCGCCTGAATCTTCCGCCGTGTTAAAGAAAATCGGCGCTATTTTTGCGCCTAAAATCACGCCGCCTGTGCGTTTGTTTGGAATATATGGAATATCATTGCCCATAAACCATTGCACTGAGTTAATGGCCGATTTGCGTGAGGAACCTGTTCCCACCACATCGCCCACATAAGCCAACGGCAAGCCTTTTTGTTTTAAGGTATCAATTAATTTCAAGCCTTCAGGCATTTTATTAATCAGCATGGCTTTGGCATGCAAGGGAATGTCTGGGCGGCTCCATGCATCTTGCGCTGGGCTTAAATCATCGGTATTGGTTTCACCATCGACTTTAAAAACCACCATTTTGATTTCTTTAGCTAACGCTGGTGCATTGGTAAACCACTCAGCATTCGCCCAGCTTTCAATGAGCATTTTAGCATGTGCATTTCCCGCTTTCATCAATACATCTACATCATGAAATGCATCAAACATCAAAATTGTGCTACTTAGCGCTTTAACAGCATTGGCCGCCAATGGTGTTTCTAACAGCGCAACTAAAGCCTGCACGTTGTAGCCACCTAGCATCGTGCCTAGTAACTCAACCGCCTTTTCTGGTAAAATTAAAGGCGATTTCGCTGTGCCTTTAGCGATATCTGCTAGAAAAGCCGCTTTTACATAAGCCGCTTGATCCACACCTGCCGGCGTGCGGTTGGCGATTAAATCAAGCAAGGTTTCGGCTTCGCCCGTAGGTGGATTTTTAAGCAATTCAACCACTTGAGCGACTTGCTCTGCAGATAATGGTAATGGGGGTAACTGGTTAGCAG
Organism: Methylotenera sp.; assembly: GCF_013141425.1. Lineage (GTDB taxonomy): Bacteria > Pseudomonadota > Gammaproteobacteria > Burkholderiales > Methylophilaceae > Methylotenera. Next base: position 26,357 of record NZ_JABFRA010000008.1, read on the forward strand.
CACGTTCTTTTACGTGCGTAGCATAGGCTTTTAACATGGTATTTTGCGTCTTTAAGGTTGGTTAAAATAATCTTCGTCATTATACAACCAGCAAAAACGCACGGTGCTTTCAATTAGAATTAGCCCATGCAAAATTTAAGCAGGTTGTTTAGTTTGTATATAACTCTTTTGCAAACGGCGTACTGCAACTAGTACCTTTCGCCGAAGCTTCCATGCGGTCCAGCACGTCCTTCTCGTAGCCGATGCCATGTTTTAATTCTAAAAATGCCCGTACTTCAAACACATCGGCAAAACCGTTTTTATCGGTATCCATCAAGGCCACGCATTCTTCAACACTCGGGCCAGTGTAGCGGCCATTTGCATCTGTGAGATAGGCCAACACATCCTCAGCATTCACTGACGTTACCGTCAATATTGCACCCAATAAAATAATAAATTGCGCTGTACGTTTAAACATTTAAATTGCACCTTTAATCAACATCCGGTTATTAAAACCAAATAATCCACATCCTAAAACTATTCGCTGAAATTCAACTAGTAGGACAGATATTAAAACAAAAAGTGCAGTGCACACTGTGACTATTAGCACATAAGCCTATGCAAACGTGGAAAAAGTGTCTGCACTGGCGAATTACTGCGTTGCGCGTTACTCGCAAGCTCACCGTACACCAGCACCATCGCAGCTTCTGCGCTCCATGCGTCTTGTACTTCATCCCGCTCAACGACTTATTCCGTGTTTCCTTAACTATTTTTAGGCTTCAGATTGCATGTGTTATCAATTTATCGCTTGAATCTCAATAACCTTATGCTGTGCAATCTTTGCTTTCCACTCGGCGGGGCCTGTTGAGTGCACAGAATTGCCTTTACTATCGACCGCCACAGTCACTGGCATATCTTGCACGGTAAATTCATAAATCGCTTCCATGCCTAAATCTGCAAACGCCAATACTTCGGCTTTTTTTATGGCTTTGCTTACCAAATAGGCGGCGCCGCCCACCGCGGTTAAATACACAGACTTATGTTTTGCAATCGAAGCAATCGTCTCATCGCCGCGTTCTGCCTTGCCTACCATGCCGAGCAAACCAACATCATTTAGCATCATTTCAGTAAAGCCATCCATTCGCGTTGCGGTAGTCGGGCCTGCTGGGCCTACGGCTTCATCTCGCACTGCATCAACGGGGCCAACGTAGTAAATAAAACGGTTTTTAAAATCTACTGGCAGTTTCTCACCTTTTGCCAACATCGTGGCAATTCGTTTATGTGCTGCATCGCGGCCTGTTAGCAACTTTCCATTCAACAGCAAAGTCTGACCAGGCTTCCAAGTCTGAATATCCGCTTGGGTAATCGCATCTAAATTTACCCTTAATGACACCTCACTTGGCGCCCAATGTACATTCGGCCAGTCGCTAAGATTCGGCGCTTCTAATTCTGCCACGCCACTGCCATCCAACTCAAAATGCACATGGCGTGTAGCGGCACAGTTTGGAATAATCGCCACAGGTAAAGAAGCCGCATGCGTTGGGCAATCTAATATTTTCACATCCAACACTGTTGCTAAACCACCTAAACCTTGCGCACCTATACCCAAATTATTTACCTTTTCAAAAATCTCTAACCGCAATTCTTCAATGCGATTTTTTGCACCGCTAGCTTTAAGTTCGTGCATATCAATCGGCGCCATCAGTGACTCTTTAGCCAACAACATGGCTTTTTCTGCACTACCACCTATACCTATGCCCAACATGCCGGGTGGACACCAGCCTGCACCCATTTGGGGCACAACTTCCAAAATCCAATCCACAATGCTGTCATTTGGGTTGAGCATCGCCAGCTTGGCTTTATTCTCCGAACCACCACCTTTTGCCGCAATTTGCACGTCAACTTTATCGCCTGCCACCAATGAAACATGCACCACTGCAGGCGTATTATCCTTAGTATTACCGCGCTTTCCAGCGGGGTCACTCACAATAGAAGCACGTAATTTATTCTCTGGCAGTAGATACGCACGCTGCACGCCTTCGTTCACCATTTGCTCAACATCTTTTAGTTCAACATCCTGTTCAGCTTGCCATTGCACGCTCATACCTACTTTAACGAAAGCAACAACAATGCCAGTATCTTGGCATAGTGGCCGTTTACCTTCTGCGCACATACGCGAGTTTGTTAAAATCTGCGCAATGGCATCTTTTGCGGCGGGCGATTGTTCTGCCTCATAAGCGCGGCCTAATGCCTGAATGTAATCGACAGGGTGATAGTAAGAAATATATTGCAACGCATCTGCAATGCTTTGAATGAAGTCAGATTGTTTGATGGTTGTCGTCATTTTTCGCGCTACTTAAGTTTATTTAGCTTGGATTTTTCTAGTTTAGATTTTTCTTGCTCTGGTTTATCTAGCTTAGTTTTTTCTTGCTGAGGCTTTTGTATTGTCACGGGCAAATATACTTCCCATGTTTTAAAAATATCTTTACTTACACTTTTTGCACAATACACTGCCACACTTTTATGAAAAACACGGCTGTTCGGCGCCCATCCTGCGGTTAACGGTTCCGCACACTTAGGCACTAATGTTTTAAGATTGACTTGAGTCACCTGCCAATTGCTATTATTTTGCTTATTTTCTAACGCGATAAATTTTTCTGCGGTCAGCTGAATTTGGTCGAGATGAAGTTGCTTTAACCTTGCAATACGCTGAGATTGAGTTTCAACTATGCCCTTTTCTTCAGATGCAGAACTCTGCGCTGCCCAACCAAGCAAGCACACGGAGAAGGCAAAATAAAAAGTGATTTTTGACATTATGACATTTCTACAAATTTCTAATTTATTTGTTCATAAGTTTAAATTATCGCGCACTTTTTGCATAAGCAATGCTGTTGTTAATATCTTTTCGCAAGATTTTGCCGTTTTTGGTCCGCGGAAAATCTTTGGTCAAATATACCGTTTTTGGTGCTTTGTAAGCGGCTAAATGTTGCTTACCGAAGGCCTGCAACTCATCAGCAGTAACAGTTGAATTGGGTTGCAAAATCACATAAGTCACCACGAGCAATTTATCTTTCTCAAGCTCCTCGCCCACGGCGGCGCAATCCGCCACTGCTGGGTGAGATTTATATACCCGCTCAATTTCATAAGGCGACACGCGGTAGCCAAAGCTTTTAATAATGTCGTCCTTGCGGCCTAGAAACCAGATATAGCCGTCTTCATCATAACGCGCATAATCGCCCGAGAAGAACCAGCCGTCATGCTTGTATTTGGCAGTTTCTTCGTCTAAATTCCAATACCGCAAGAATAAGCCAGGGTCGTTAGCCGGCACACTAATCATGCCCTCCTCACCTTGCAAGACTTCTTCTAGCGTTTCAGGGTTGAGCAGTTTAATGGCATGACCTGGTTGAGGAAAGCCGGCAGATCCTGCCCTTATTGGGCGAAACACACTTTGACTTAAATAATATGAAAACTCACTCATACCAACCGCTTCGTAAATATCTCGGCCAAAGCGCTCACGCCATTGTTGCAAGACTTCATCAGACAAATGCTCTCCCGCACTCATGCAATGCCGCAAACTTGGCACATCAGCTTGTTTGGCGGATGATTTTTGAATAATTTGGCGATAAATTGTTGGCACGCCAACAAAAATAGTTGCTGAATGCTTTGCAATTAAACGCGTCCATAAATCTGCATCATTTTTGCCTTCATGCACAATGACTGTTTTGCCTAAATACAGCGGGTCCATCAACCCAGAACCTAACACATAAGTCCAGTTAAATTTGCCCGAATGCATGATGCGGTCTTGTGAATTAGCATCAAAATTGAACCAATATTGAGAGGCAGGTTCACGGCCAATTAAAGCGCGATGTGCGTGTAACACACCTTTTGGATAACCTGTTGTGCCTGAGGTATAGACCAAATAAGCAGGGTCATCAGAAGCCGTTAAATGCGCTGGTTCGCAACTTGCAATTGCAGTAAGCTGCGAATCTAAATCGAGCACATTTAGGCTTGCGTGTGGAGTAACTTCACCAATGCCAGACAAAAGTACATGTTTTAAATTAGGTAAGCCAGTTAAATGGCTTTGCAATGATGGCCATGCCGCTTTGTCTGTCACAAGCACAGTTGCCGTTGAGTCTTTTGCTAAATAAGCCACCTCCTCAGCCGTCAGTAATGTAGAGGTCGGGACTGAAATCGCACCGCGTTTCATTGCCCCCAAAAACGCCGTTGGATAATCCAAATTGTTTGGCAAGCGAATCAGCACGCGCTCACCCGCAGCAACACTCAAATTTCTAAGTAATTGCGCAAACTGGTCAGTGCGTTTGGCTAGTTGTTCAAACGTGATTTGTGAGGTGCCTTGCGCATCATCTTCCACAATCATCGCAATGGTAGTGGCGACCGGAGTGTTTAAATGTTTATCTGTACATGCAACACCGATATTGAAGTGTGTTGGGATACTCCATTTCCACGCTTTAAATGGCTCAAATTTTTGCATTATTTAACTCTCATAAAAATTCAGTGCTTATAAAAATTGAGTATTTGGCAATTAAACCAAAATACGCATTTACAGTATTGCTCCGTATGGCCAGTTTTGACGTATCACTTGTGCGGGTAATAATTCAAGCACTTGCAACGCAAAATCCATGTCATCTTGGTGTAGGGCACGAAGTGCATGGGCTCTTAACAAGGTTTGCAGCGCCTTACCAAACATCGGCGGGTCTAGCATTTCACCTTCAAACTTGATGGCACCGCCGTGCAAAGCATCAGCTTCAATCGCGGCCTTTAAAATGCGTACTTTTTGGTTTACTTCTGTGGGTGATGGTGTGTATGCCGTTTTACATAAATGAATATGGCCTGGGTGGATGACTTGCTTACCTGTCAAGCCCATCGCAGCTTCTTGGCAGGCGTGTTTATACACAATGCGTGATTCATGATCGCCATGTAAATCTAGCCAGCGTCTTACATCATGCGGCTCAACAAATTTATCGGGCATGATGTTGGCGCCAATTAAGGTTTCAACGCCGCCAATCACACCCTTACCAGCAATGCGTGCTTCAAACATTAATTGATTCATGTAAAACTGCAACTCATCAATCCAATGCTCGGCTGTGATGTGGATGCCCATCGCTTTTGAAAAATCGTGAATACCAAACACCACGTGCTTTACTGTGCTGTATTGCATTAATTCAGGGGCGATTTTTAGCGATTTTGGATGTTCGATAATCGGCTGTATCGTAATGTCTGGATTTAAATCCAGCAGAAAACTCGAGAGATCACGCACTTCTGCCGCACCATAAGCCTCACCAGCCTTGGCCAGCATCACCACATCGATGCAATCGGCCATGTCTTTTACTAATTGCATGTCTAACTCATATTCATCGGTACGAAATGAATTAGAGCGAATCGCCACTGTAACATGCGGGTTAACGTTGCGTAGCTCTGGCAGCTCTTGGCGCAACAAATCACGGCTCATCACTTTTTGGCGACAACCATCTTCCAAGTCAAAAATCAAGGTGTGGGCATTGGTGTTGTGTGCATGTTTACGCATACGCGCCGCCGCTTGGGTGACATCTTCGTAAATCCCTTGCGCAGGCGAATATTTAACTGGCGGATAATACAACTGTATCCCTGGCCAGTTCTCGCCTAGCATCGCACTATTGGTGTAACACTTGATTTTTCCATGACTATTCATGCTAAGTCTTTCAATAATTTCAATTATTCTCAATGACCACTTAATTTTGTCAGCACCGTTTGCATTACATCTACATTCTCTTGCTTTACTTTTAAAACATCAACTTCATCAAACTTTATTCTCGAGGTCACCACATCTAAAAAGTCGTTATCGGGCAAATCGAGTAAACAATCCAGTGCTTGCAACTCTTGTTTACTTAATCCAGCCAAGTGCTTTTCAGAAAAACGTAGCAATACGATATCCAGTTCTAATAATCCACGACGGCAGCGCCAGCTTAAGCGGCGCACTTCTTCGTCGGTCATCTGGTTAGCGGTAGTCATTTATTAAATCGCTTTAATTTCAATTTTCTTTTTATCTTTCAATTTACTTTCGCGCGCCTGCTCGAACTTCAAATCTTTAATGTTGGCAATCGCCGCATTTGGGTTGAGCTTTTTCGGGCAGACCTCCACACAGTTCATAATGTTATGGCAGCGATACAAACGGTCTGGCTCTTCCAAATTCTCTAGCCGCTCGTCAAGCGCCTGATCGCGGCTATCCACCATAAAGCGATAAGCTTGCATTAGGCCAGCTGGACCAACAAACTTATCTGGGTTCCACCAGAAAGAGGGGCAAGAAGTTGTACAAGCACCGCATAAGATACACTCATACAAACCATCAAGCTTGGCACGGTCTTCTGGCGACTGTAAACGCTCTATTTCTGGTGCTGGATCGTTATTCACCAAGTAGGGTTTGACTGAATTATAGTTCTCAAAAAACTGCGTCATATCCACGACTAAGTCGCGAATCACAGGTAAACCAGGCATAGGGCGAAGTACCACTGGCTCTTCTAAATCGGACAATTTGGTAATACAAGCCAAGCCATTTTTACCATTGATATTCATGCTGTCAGAGCCACATACGCCTTCGCGGCATGATTTGCGCAAGCTCAAGCTGTCATCCAAGTCCTTAATGCGCAACAAGGCATCTAACAACATTTGGTCGCTATCTTCCAGCAATACATCGTAATCTTGCATGTATGGCTTTTTGTCTACGTCAGGGTTAAATCTATAAATTGAGAATTTCATGTTGTAGTCTCTAATTTCTAATTAATTCTGTAATTTGTTCAATTCGTTTAATAAACACGCGCTTTAGGCTCAAAGCTTTCTACTGTCTGCGGTTTTAGGCGCACAGGCTTGTATGCCAAGCGATTGCCATCGCGGTAGTAGAGTGAGTGTTTGAGCCAATTTTTATCATCGCGCTCAGCAAAGTCTTCGCGAGCATGGGCACCACGGCTTTCAGTGCGTGCTTCGGCGGCATGCATGGTTGCTAGAGCCACTTCAACTAGATTATCCAACTCAAGCGCCTCAACTCTGGCCGTGTTAAACACTTGGCTTTTATCTTTAATCACTGTGTTTTTGGCGCGTTCAGCCACTTGGTCTATTTCTCCCACGCCTTCTTGTAACAAGTCAGGGAAGCGAAATACGCCACAATGCGTTTGCATGGTTTGACGCAACGCAGTACCAACATCCTTCACACTTTCACCTTGCGTTTGTGTGTCCAAGCGGTTTAATCTGGCTAAAGTCTTATCGAATGCGTCAGAAGGTAGTGGTTTATGAGCATTATCTTTTCTCACTTCTTCAACCATTTTGTCACCTGCTGCGCGGCCAAACACCACTAAATCCAATAAAGAATTAGAGCCTAATCGGTTGGCACCATGCACTGAAACACAAGCGCATTCGCCCACGGCATACAAGCCATTAACTACAGACTGGCCACCGCCGGTATCTGGCACAACAACTTGGCCCTGTAGATTAGTGGGAATACCGCCCATCATGTAGTGCGCCGTTGGCACAATTGGAATCGGGTCGTAAACAGGGTCAACATTGGCAAAGGTTTTGGCGATTTCACGTATGCCAGGCAATTTATCATTGATTAACTTTTCACCTAAGTGATCAAGTTTTAAATATACTGCATCTTTGTTTTTACCCACGCCACGGCCTTCTTTAATTTCAGTAGCTGTCGCACGTGAAACTACATCGCGGCTGGCTAAGTCTTTTGCATGTGGCGCGTAGCGTTCCATAAAGCGCTCGCCTTCGCTATTAACCAAATAGCCACCTTCGCCACGTACACCTTCAGTAATCAACACGCCTGCATTCAATACACCGGTTGGGTGAAATTGCCAGAACTCCATGTCTTGCAATGGAATATTGGCTCGCGCCGCCATGCCTAAACCATCACCTGTATTAATGAACGCGTTGGTGCTGGCTTTAAATATGCGGCCTGCGCCGCCAGTCGCCAATAGCGTGGCTTTTGCACGTATGCAATGCACTTCGCCTGTTTCAATTTCTAACGCTAAAACGCCGAGCACATCACCATCTGCATCACGTAACAAATCCAGCGCCAACCATTCCACAAAAAACTGCGTATTCGATTGAATATTGCGTTGATAAAGCGTGTGCAACATGGCATGACCTGTTCTATCTGCCACCGCACAGGTGCGTGAGATGGCACTTTCGCCAAAGTTTTGCGTCATGCCCCCAAATGGGCGTTGGAATATCTTGCCATTTTCTAAGCGATCAAACGGCATGCCGAAATGTTCAAGCTCATAAATCGCTGCAGCGGCGTTTTTACACATAAACTCAATCGCATCTTGGTCGCCTAAATAATCCGAGCCTTTGATGGTGTCGTACATGTGCCATAACCATTTGTCATCCGCCACGTTGCCAAGTGCCGCAGCAATGCCGCCCTGCGCTGCGACCGTATGCGAGCGTGTAGGAAATACTTTAGACAATACCGCCACTTTTAAGCCAGACTGTGCCAATTGCAATGATGCACGCAAACCAGCACCACCACCGCCAACCACTAAAGCATCAAATATTTGAGTTTCTAACGCCATCTCGATTAAACCTTAAAATAAAATTATTTTTTATAACTACTGCTATTATGAGTAGAACAATCTATTCAAATTAAGCCAACATAAGCCACCCAGCCCAAGCCAAATATATCCATAACAACGCCAGCAAAATCTTTTGTAAGACCATTTGCAAACCATAGTTCGGTACATAGTCTTTAAATACATCACGAATGCCTAACCAAGCATGTAGAGACAGCGCCAGCCAAAATAGCAAACTAGCAATACGCCACCAGATTGGCTGAAAGAAACTTAGCCATGCTTCGTAACTTTCTGGCTGAAGGATAAAAAACCTTAGCAAAGCAAGCACACTGTATATTGCCATCACAAGACCGGTAAGCCTTTGTGTAAGCCATGCGCGCATACCTGGATATCGTTTTGTAAGCAGTTCTAGTAGCATGCTGTTAAATCCAAAAGCCTATATCCATAATTGAATCGCCAAAGCGATAGTCGCAATAGCTCCAAACACCAGCACCAATTTACTGGTATAACGTGCTTTCATCAGCGAAGTCATCCAATGTATATCCATGGCCAAGTGACGAATACCTGCAAAGAAGTGATGAAAAAATGCCCAAGCCACCCCTAGCAGTATTAACTTTACAAGGGGGGAATGCAGAATATTAACCACCATTTGATATTGTTCGGCAGAGCTTAATGAGAGCTGCACCAGCAACAATATCAAGGGCAAGATTAAAAATAATAAACATCCAGTGGCACGATGTAAGATTGAAACCAAGGCATTAATCGGCAAACGAATCGTGAATAGATTGAGGTTTTTTGGTCGACTCAACTGACCAGGTCTTAGCTTTTTCGTTTCGTTATGTTTTTGTTGATTGTTTTGCATGTTCAAACTCTCAGGCTTGATGCAATCTAGCGGCATCGGCTACTGCGCCAGAAACCCGCGATAACAAGCGTTTATCGAATGGTTTTGGAATAATGTATTCCTTGCCAAAACTTAAGCTTGTTAAGTTATAAGCCGCCAATACATCTTCTGGTACAGGCTCGTGTGCAAGTGCAGCCAAAGCGCGGGCCGCAGCGATTTGCATTTCGTCGGTAATTTGTTTGGCTTTAGCATCTAATGCACCACGGAACAAATATGGGAAACAGAGTGCGTTATTCACTTGATTTGGAAAATCTGATCGCCCCGTTGCCATCAAAATATCATCGCGCACCGCGTGCGCCAAACTAGGTAAGATTTCAGGATCTGGATTTGCCAAGGCAAATACCACTGGTTTTGGCGCCATCAATTTAAGTAACACTGGCGATAAGGCATTGGCGGCTGAAACACCAATAAACACATCTGCGTTCGGCATCACATCTGCAAGAGTTTTCGCATCACTTGGCACAACCGCTAAATGGCGATTATTGTCATGCAAATCCGCACGCGATGTATCCAAAACACCGGATTTATCTACCATGGTGATATTGGTTGCGCCCATTAACTTAAGCAGGCGCGCACAGGAACAACCAGCTGCGCCCGCACCTAAAAACACGATTTTAGCCGTTGGTAAGGTTTTACCTTGAAGCTCTAAGGCATTAGACAAAGCCGCCGCCACAATTACCGCCGTTCCATGCTGGTCATCATGAAACACCGGAATATCTAAACGTGCACGCAACTCATTTTCGATTCTAAAACAGTGTGGTGCGGCAATATCTTCAAGATTAATGCCACCGAAAGTTGGTGCAATATTCACCACTGTTTCGATAAACGCCTCAATTGTTGGTGCATTCACCTCAATATCAAACACATCGATACCAGCAAAGTGCTTAAACAACACAGCTTTACCTTCCATCACTGGTTTACTAGCTAACGGCCCCATATTACCTAACCCCAGCACCGCAGTTCCGTCAGTAATTACCGCCACTAAATTACCTTTATTGGTATATTTATACGCCAATGCAGGGTCACGATTGATTTCACGCACCGGCACCGCCACTCCTGGCGTATAGGCTAAGGATAAATCCTCTTGTGTTGCACATGGTTTAGATGACTCTACGGAAAGCTTACCCGGCTTAGGAAACTCATGATAATCAAGTGCGCGTTTTTTTAAATCGTCCATTTTTCTCAATACCTTTTCAGGGGTTAGGTTTTTTTATGTTTAATATCTGTTCAATCTGTGCTTTCCAAAACTTGCAATAGCAAGAAAGGTAAACGCAGGCAATACTTTAGTACGACAAGTACAGCCTGACGACGCTAGTGCATGTTTTAAAAAGTACAAAAAACACTATTCAAGCTCGTTCATATAGTGATGGTTATCAGTAATACACAACCCCAATCGCCATTCCATCGGCTTATCACCATAAGTAAATGAAACGCGCTCAATACTTAATAAAGGCTCACCTTCTTTTAACCCTAAGGCCTTCGCCACCTCACCTTTAGCTGCCACTGCCTTTAAGCGCTCTTCTGCGCGTATCATGCGCACACCAAATTCGGATTCATATAAGCTGTACATCGAACCGTTATTTTCTTCAACCTTGTTGCCATTCAAGCCTTTAAACGGCGCAGCCGGTACAATGATGTGATCAAAAATTAACGGCCTACCTGAAAATGTCAGCAACCGTTTTATTTCTATAGTTGAAGCCCCTGCTTTCAAATCCAGCACTTGCCCCATGTGTACATCGGCCTTGCCTTTGGTGCATGAAATAAATTCGTTTTGCAGTAATTCCTTTTGACCGTCAACTGAGGTCAGCCTTAAGAAACGTAACTTCATACCTTCGGCACTATGGGTTGCAACAAAAGTACCTTTGCCTTGACGTCGAATAAGTATGTTTTCCGTCGCCAATGCATCAATCGCCTTTCTCACAGTGCCTTGGCTAACCTTATAGCGACCTGCCAACTCAATCTCGCTTGGAATCATATCGCCAGGCCGCCATTCGCCGCCGATTAAACTTTGCGTTAACAACACCTTTATTTGGTCATATAAAGGTTTATAACTTGGAGAGTTGTAATATTTGTCTATCATAGCGTTTGCTTATATCGTTAAGTTACTTGGCTTAAGTTACGTGGCACTTAAGCCAACAAAAAGTTAATTTACAGATAATTATTGGCGTTAAATTTAATTAGGCTAATTTATATCATGTCTATTTTTAATAGTCTAGCATTTTATATCTTATATAAGACATAAGATATTTATTGACATTTTTAAAACTCTCTCTATATAATCCAGTCAGCTAAATATGAATAGAATAAAGGCACCCCTATGACCCAATATTTTCGCCCTCGGCGCTCTATGCTTTACGTGCCTGGCTGCAACACGCATTACCTTGAGCGCGCACGCACATTGCATGCCGACTCCGTAATTTTGGATTTGGGCGACCCTATTCTGGTGGAATGTAAAGAAGAATCGCGTGACAATGTGGTGCGTTTTGTCAACGAAGGTGGTTATGGCTCTCGCGAGGTTGTGGTGCGGGTGAATGACTTAATATCGCAATGGGGGCCAGATGACATTAAAGCCATTGCAAAAACCAAAATTGATGCAGTGCTGTTTCCCAATATCGAATCGCGTGAAGACGTACTCACAGCCATCGCATTATTAGATGCCGCTGGCGGCAGCCACTTACCTATCATGGTGATGATAGAAAGCCCGATTGCTGTATTAAATGCAAAAGAAATCGCAGCCGCATCGGACCGCATCGCATGTATCGTCATGGCGACCTCTGATTTGATTTCACAACTTCATGCACGCGTAACACATGAGCGCTCTGCAATTTTAACTTCACTTTCCTTAGTGATTTTAGCTGCGCGCGCCTATGGCCACGCGGTGGTAGATGGCATCACCAGTGACTTTAAGAACATGCATTCATTTGAATATGCCTGCCGTTTAGGCCGCGACATGGGGTTTGATGGTAAATCTTTGGTGCACCCTGCCCAGCTTGCCTACAGCAATGACGCTTACACTCCGCAAGCTTCAGAAGTAACTCATGCGCGCGAAATTATTGCAGCCCTTAAAGCCGCGAATGAAGCGGGTAAAGGCACGGTGGTGGTGCACGATAAATTAGTTGAGCGCCATCATGTTAGAGCGGCAGAACGCCTTCTAAAACTCAGCGAAATGATTAAGACTTTGGAAGAAAGCCATGTCTAATACAACCAATACAATTTATGCCAGCAAAATCAATACTGGCAACTACTTTGAAGACTTTAAGCTCAATCAAATTATTCAGCACGCCACAGCGCGCACGATTGGAGAGGGCGAAGTCGCTCTATACATCGCACTCACTGGCTCCCGCCAAATTTTGCATTCAGCAGACACCGTAGCTCAATCACTGGGTTACAAGACTAGGCCCGTCGATGATTTATTAGCCTTTCATATTGCATTCGGCAAAACCGTACCCGATATTTCAGTAAATGCCGTGGCGAATTTAGGCTATGCTGACGTGCGCTTTTTGCAACCAGTGTATATTGGCGATACTCTAAGCACTAGCTCAACAGTGATTGGCTTAAAACAAAACTCCAACGGCAAATCAGGTGTCGTTTACGTGTGCTCCGTTTCTACAAACCAATTACAGCAGCCCGTGCTTTCATGGGTTCGTTGGGTGATGGTGCACAAAAATAATCTAGATGCGCCTGCACCTGAAACTGTTGTGCCGAATTTACCAAACCACGTACCTGCAGAAGAACTCAGCGTTCCTACATTTTTGGACGCTAGAAAATTCAATACTACAGTAACAGGCGGGCAGTATTTATGGAACGACTACGCGGTTGGCGAGCGCATCAACCACCCTGCCGGCATCACAATCAGTGATACAGACCATACGCTAGCGACCAAGCTGTATCAAAACAATGCACGCTTGCATTTTGACGATTTGATCATGAAAAAAACCGCCTTCGGCAGACGCCTCATGTACGGAGGCCACATCATCTCGCTTTGCCGCGCATTATCAAATGATGGCTTAGAAAACGCACTGAGCATAGTTGCCATAAACGGCGGCACGCACTGCAACCCATCATTTGGTGACGACACGATTTATACATGGACAGAAGTGCTGGACAAATGGACTTTACCAAACCGCAGCGATGTGGGTGCACTTAGATTACGCATGGTCGGTGTAAAAAACCTGCCCGCCGATGCGCTTGGAAGCACGCACATTACAACCGATGGCAAACAGACCTACCTCCCGAACGTAGTATTAGATTTAGATTACACCGTGCTGATGCCACGGTAAGCAAATTAATAAAGACTTTAAGATAAAAGACATAGGAAAAACAATGGCGACCACACAACAATTAGTTCACCCTAAAGATGCTTTATTTGGTGGGGAAAAATCATTTCCTATCATCCCATCTTGCGAGCATTTTGCAGGTAGCGAAAAGCTAATTCTTAAAGCCTTATCAATGCAAGATACCAATAATCCAAATGCTGTCGGTCCAGTATTCGACATCACCTGCGACTGTGAAGATGGTGCGCAAGCAGGTCAAGAACGAGAACACGCAGAAATGATTGTGCGCTTACTTACTAGCGAGGCCAATAAATACAAAATGGCAGGTGCGCGCATTCACGATTACACCAATAGCTACTGGAAACAAGATGTGGATATTTTGGTGGCGGGTGCAGGAAAAGTTTTAAGCTACATCACCATTCCAAAATGCACCACTTACGCTCAAGCCAGTGAAATGATTGCCTACATCCAAAAAGTGGCTACTTTCAACGGTGTTGAACGTTTAATTCCAGTACATATCCTGATGGAAACACATGGCGCATTAAAAGCTGTGCATGAAATTGCGACGTTACCTTGGGTGCAAGTATTAGATTTTGGTTTAATGGACTTTGTTAGCGGCCATCATGGCGCAATTCCAGCCTCTGCCATGCGAAGTCCAGGCCAATTTGACCACCGCTTACTCGCTCGCGCTAAAGCTGAGTTAGTTGCAGCAGCTCTAGCCAATGGGGTAGTACCAGCGCACAACGTAACACTTGATCTGAAAAATGTAGAAACCACACGCTCAGACGCCTCACGTGCGCGCAACGAATTTGGCTTCTTGCGCATGTGGAGCATTTACCCAACGCAAATCGAAGCGATTGTGGATGCGATGAAGCCGAACTTTGATGAAGTGCAAGATGGCGCAAACATACTTTTAGCCGCTCAAAAAGCGGATTGGGGCCCAATTCAATACGATGGAGAGCTTCACGACAGAGCAACTTATCGTTATTTCTGGGAAATTCTACAAAAGGCAAAACTCACCTTGGTCAATATTCCAGATGAGGCTATTAAAGCCTTCTTCAGTTAATTTTTAATATATACATTTAGGTAGTTAATATGACACAAGCAGCCACAGCTGGGGCACGATTTCGTGCCGCTCTAAAAGCAGAAAGACCGCTACAAATCATCGGTGCAATCAACGCCTATCACGCGATGCTCGCCACTCAGAGTGAATTCAAAGCCATTTATTTATCTGGTGGCGGTGTTGCGGCTGGCTCACTTGGTTTGCCAGATTTAGGCATTTCAACCCTTGAAGATGTGCTAATTGATGTGCGCCGTATCACCGATGCAGTAGATACACCATTATTAGTGGATATTGATACCGGCTGGGGTGGGGCTTTTAATATTGCACGTAGCGTAAAAAGCATTGCCAAAGCGGGTGCCGCTGCAGTGCATATTGAAGACCAAGTGTCAGCTAAACGCTGCGGTCATCGCCCAAACAAAGCGATTGTTAGCCTTGAAGAAATGGTTGACCGTGTAAAAGCTGCTGTTGACGCAAAACCTTACGATGATTTCGTCATTATGGCGCGTACTGATGCGTTGGCTGTAGAAGGTTTGCAATCAGCCATTGACCGTGCTTGCGCCTGTGCTGAAGCCGGTGCTGACATGATTTTCCCAGAAGCAATTACTGAGCTCAGCATGTATAAACGATTTGCAGCTACCGTTAAAGTGCCAGTGTTAGCCAACATAACCGAATTTGGTAGCACGCCTTTATTCACGGTGGATGAGCTACGCGGGGCAGACGTAAGCATGGTGCTATACCCACTTTCAGCCTTCCGCGCCATGAACCAAGCAGCGCTTACAGTTTACCAAGCCGTGAAAAATGATGGTACACAAAAAAACGTCGTCGACATCATGCAAACTCGCATGGATTTATATGATCACTTGGGCTACCACGCTTTCGAACAAAAACTAGACGCGCTATTTAGAGGAGAAAAGTAGCATGACCGCAACCACTCAAACCACTACTGAAGCCCCTAAAAAGAAAAAAGGCGTAGCACTAGCTGGCGTTTCTGCTGGCACAACGGCCATTTGTACCGTCGGCCACACTGGCAATGACTTACACTATCGTGGCTACGATATTATCGAACTCGCTAAAAGCGCGACATTTGAAGAAGTCGCTTACCTGCTGATTCATGGTGAGTTACCTAACAAAACCGAGCTAGCTGCTTATCACGCTAAACTAAAAAAATTACGCGATATTCCTAACGCACTAAAATTGGTGTTGGAGCAAATCCCTAAAAACACCCATCCGATGGATGTGATGCGCACAGGTTGTGCCATGTTGGGCACGCTAGAACCAGAAGTAGCTGACCGCAATACCAAAGCAGCGCAAGATTTAGGTGACAAACTCATTTCCTGTTTCGGTTCAATTTTGCTGTACTGGTATCACTTTAGTCACAACGGCAAACGTGTGAATTTAGAAACTGAGGACAACAGTATTGCAGCACACTTCTTACATGTTTTACACGGCAAAGCACCCAGTCAGTTACACATCGATGCAATGAATACATCGCTCGTGTTATACGCAGAGCATGAATTTAACGCCTCTACGTTCACAGCTCGTGTAATTGCAGGCACATTGTCTGACATGTTCAGCTGTATTACTGGCGCGATTGGAGCCTTGCGTGGCGCTAAACATGGCGGTGCAAATGAAGCGGCAATGGAAATTATCGAACGCTATAAAAATGCCGACGAAGCTGAAGCGGATATTTTAGAGCGCATGGCACGCAAAGAAATCATCATTGGTTTTGGTCACCCTGTGTACACTATTGCCGACCCAAGAAATGAGTCAATCAAAGCAGTTAGCCGCAAGTTATGCGAAGATGCCGGCAATATGAAGCTTTTTGAAATCTCATCTCGCATTGAAGAAGTGATGTGGCGCGAGAAGAAAATGTTCCCAAATCTAGATTGGTACAGCGCATCTAGCTACCACATGATGGGTATTCCTACAGGTATGTTCACGCCGATTTTTGTCATTTCACGTACAACAGGTTGGGTTGCGCATGTAATCGAGCAACGCATTGATAACAAAATAATTCGCCCAAATGCTGAGTACATTGGCCCAGACAATCGCCCTTATGTGCCTTTAGATAAACGTTAATTTTTTAAAATAGTTCAATTATAGAAAGCGTCTCATGTCATCTCACATCTCAAACGTACGCCCTGCGCCAGACCAAGTAATTGTCGATATCGCCAATTATGTGGCTGATTACGAAATCAAATCTGATGAAGCATTCGATACAGCGCGTAACTGCTTAATGGATACACTAGGTTGCGGTTTTGAAGCTTTAGATTACCCAGCTTGTACCAAACTACTCGGCCCAGTGATTGCCGGCACAGTCGTGCCAAACGGTGCAAAAGTACCAGGCACATCTTATCAATTAGATCCAATCTTAGCCGCCTTCAACATCGGTGCGATGATTCGTTGGTTAGACTTTAACGACACATGGCTAGCTGCTGAATGGGGCCATCCATCAGATAACTTAGGTGGCATTTTAGCGGTAGCCGATTACATTTCACGTAAAAACGTGGCAGAAGGTAAAGCAGCACTTACGATTAAAGATGTGCTAACAGCCATGATTAAAGCACATGAAATTCAAGGCGTATTAGCGTTAGAAAACAGCTTTAACCGCGTTGGTTTAGACCATGTTATTTTGGTGAAAATCGCTTCAACAGCGGTTGTAACTAAATTACTTGGCGGTAATAAAGAAGATATCATCAATGCCGTTTCTAACGCATTTGTTGATGGTCAAAGCTTGCGTACTTACCGCCACTCACCAAATACAGGCTCACGTAAATCTTGGGCTGCTGGTGATGCAACCAGCCGCGCAGTGCGTTTGGCTTGGATGACCATGCAAGGTGAAATGGGCTACCCATCAGCATTGACAGCCAAAACATGGGGATTTTACGACGTGCTATTTAAAGGCAATGCGTTTAAATTCCAACGTAGTTACGGCTCATATGTGATGGAGCAAGTGTTGTTTAAAATCTCTTTCCCAGCTGAATTCCACGCACAAACAGCAGTGGAATGCGCAATTCAATTAAATGCACAAATCGGTAGCAAAGTACAAACCATTGAACAAATTGCTGCGATTAATAAAATTGTGATTACAACGCACGAATCAGCCATCCGCATTATTGATAAAACTGGCCCACTGGATAACCCTGCTGACCGTGACCACTGCATTCAATACATGTCTGCGATTGGCTTGTTAAAAGGCAATTTAACTGCGCAGGATTATGAAGATGCAGCTGCGGCTGACCCGCGCATTGATGCAATCCGTGCAAAAATGACTTGTGTAGAAAAAGCACAATACACAACGGATTACCATGACCCAGAAAAACGCTCAATTGCTAACGCCATTCAAGTGTTCTTTAATGATGGTTCAACTTCAGAGAATATTGCTGTTGAATATCCAATCGGCCACCGTCGCCGTCGTGACCAAGGCATTCCAGAACTTGTTAAAAAATTCCAAGTGAATTTAGCCCGTCGATTTGATGCTAAAAAACAAGCAGATATTTTGGCACTTTGTTTAGACCAAGCTAAGTTAGAAGCTACGCCTGTGAATGCGTTTGTGGATATGTTGGTAGCTTAATTAGCCTCAAGCAACAAAATAACGATGCCCTACAAGCCAATATCCACGGGCCCTGCAGGGCATCTTTAGGTACACACTTTGCGTAATCGCAAGCCTGTTAGCATATAGCCTATAAGCATTACTGGCTAACTATATTTAAACACGAGATTAAACCCGTATTGGATACTGGCTACGCTGGCCGACAATATCAGCAGGGCAATCCACGAAGATGTAGAAGAATGCACCTGAATGAAGTAGGGGCAGGTCGTGGCACAACTGTACTTGGTGTTGTAACTGCACGCGGAGTGGTAGTTGACCTCGGTATACTATTCACGATTGGGTTCGGATTAACAACTACCGGAGGTAGTGGAGGTGGAGGCTCTGGAACAAATGGTTGTGGTGTATGGCAAACATAACATGGTGCAGATGTGGGCGGATGTCCGGAAGGCTGCGAATCACAAGCGCCACAAGTGAGTTCAACGGCTCCCGCAAATGGCGAAATAAAAAATAATGCTACGAATACTATGCTGCAAAAGAGTTTTTTTATATCAATCATCCAATTTAAATTACAAGTTCAAATATTTTAACATAGCAAATTTCAAGATTTTTTTTATTTTGTGAAGCGTGTGGCCAGTTTCTAACTCTGGGTTAATATTAAAACGCTACACGGAACTTCCCCTAAATTATTAAGGGCTACAAGCTAGTGTCACAGCAATTCGTTTTTTTAATAGTGTAAACTAGGTCTGCTCGGGAAATCATCTCAAATAAAACCTTTTTGCACATCGACGACTAAGGTAAAATGACGCTTTATTCAATTGCTGTTTTTGAAAGCTCGCACGATGTCACTTACTACGCTTAATGCACTCTCCCCTCTTGATGGTCGCTACCATACTAAACTGGATGCACTACGTCCTTACTTTAGCGAATATGCGCTGATTAAGCATCGCGCTTGGGTAGAAGTAGAATGGCTTAAAGCGTTGTCTGCAGCTAAAGATTTATTAGAAATCGCGCCTTTTAGTGCCGAAACAATCAAAGAGCTTGATGATGTAATTACTAACTTTAGCGAAGCGGATGCATCACAAGTTAAAGCCATTGAAGCACGTACAAACCATGACGTGAAAGCGCTTGAATACTGGCTCAAAGAGAAGTTTGACGGCAATCTTGAAATTAAAAAAGCGAGTGAATTTATTCACTTTGCTTGCACCTCTGAAGACATTAACAACCTTTCACACGGCTTAATGTTAAAAAGTGCACGCGATGCTGTGATGTTGCCATTTTTGGCAGATTTAGTTGCGCGTTTAGCTAAGCTATCACATCAACTAGCTGACCAACCAATGCTGTCACGTACGCATGGTCAAACAGCATCACCTACAACCATGGGTAAAGAGTTAGCAAACGTGGTGTATCGTTTGCAACGTCAACAAAAACAACTTCAAGCCAACGAAATTCTAGGCAAAATCAATGGTGCGGTGGGCAACTTTAACGCACACCTTTCTGCTTACCCTAATTTTGATTGGGTAAGCTTTGCGAAGCGTTTTGTTGAGTCATTAGGTTTAACTTTTAACCCAATGACCATTCAAATTGAGCCGCATGATTACATGGCTGAAATATACGACACGCTCGCTCGCATCAACACGATTTTGATTGATCTTAACCGCGATATTTGGGGTTATATTTCCGTTGGCTACTTTAAACAAAAAGTAAAAGCAGGTGAAATCGGCTCATCTACCATGCCACATAAAGTAAACCCGATTGACTTTGAAAACTCTGAAGGCAACTTAGGCTTAGCGAATGCCGTGTTGCGCCATTTGGCAGAAAAATTACCTATCTCGCGCTGGCAACGTGACCTGACCGATTCAACCGTGTTGCGCAACATGGGCGTGGCATTTGGCTATTCGTTATTAGGTTATGACTCTTGCTTACGTGGTTTAAATAAGCTGGAAATCAACCCAGAAAAATTGGCCCTAGATTTGGATAACAGTTGGGAAGTATTAGCCGAACCCATTCAAACTGTGATGCGCCGTTATGGCATTGAAAACCCATACGAGCAGCTAAAAGAACTCACGCGCGGCAAAGGAGGTATCAACAAAGAATCTTTGCATGTATTTATTAGCGGCTTAAACATACCTGCCGATGCAAAACAAACGCTGCTCGAATTGACACCCGCAGGTTACATTGGCAAGGCCGCGGAGCTAGCACGTACCGTTTAAGGCCATGGTTGCTGTTTAAGCAAATCGCAAGTCAGCCAAACCGCAAGTCAGGCAAACAATCGAAGGTAGCCGAAACTTGAAAAAACTCCTTTTAATTTTTTTATTCATACTCCTTTGGATTCTGCCCGCTCAGGCAGAATCTGGGCGTTACCAAGTTGAAATTTCAGCGCCAACAGAGTTAGACGAATTACTGAAAAATCATTTAGATATGATGAAATGGCGGGACAATCCGCGCATAAACGCCGCCGAATGGCAACGACTTTTCACCATTGCCCCGCAAAACATCAAAGACCTACTCACGACAGTAGGCTATTTTTCACCTAAGATTAGCCCTAGTCTTGAAAATAAAAATGGTGTGTCTATTGCAAAATTTACAGTTGACCCTGGTCAGCCCGTGCTCATCAAATCCGTAGACATCACATTTTCTGGCGATATTACCGAACAGTTAGTAGACATTAAACCCAGCATGCAACGACTGCGCGAAACCTGGCTATTGAAACCTGGCGCGCAATTTCACCAAGGCAATTGGGATTTGGCTAAACGAAGATTATTAACTGATTTATTAGTAGAACGCTACCCAAATGCCAACATTACAAATAGCAAGGCGGAGGTAAACCTTGAAACTCACAGCGTGGCGCTGATGATTGAAGTGCATAGTGGCGCGGCCATTAAATTTGGCAATACCACCATTGAGGGCTTAAAACGTTACCCCGCACGTGTAGTAGAAAATCTAAATCCGATTAAGCCAAACAGCATTTACAACCAATCGGACTTGCTGACGTTTCAAACTCGTCTGCAAGAAAGCGGTTATTTTCAAAGCATAGAAATTACCGCAGATACGCAAAATATCGAAGGCCATAATACGGAAGCTAATGTCGCGCCTGTTCGTGTCAAAGTCGTGGAAAATCGCAGCGTAAAAATGGGTATAGGTGCTGGCTACAGCACAAATACTGGCGCACGCACCCAATTAACCTACGACGATTTAAACATTCTAAACCGCGGTTGGCGGCTCGCAAGTAGCTTAAAAGTTGAGCAAAAAGCGCAATCCATCGGCGGACAGATTCAATTGCCTGTTACGGGCAAAGGCTATCGCGACAGCATGAACGCCAGCCTGAACCGCAGCGCAATTGAAGGGCAAACACTCTCCACAACACAGACTGGGATTAAGCGCGCTTGGGGGCCACGTAAGCGTGAGCAGTATGTTGGCGCAAATTACCTGATAGAACAACAAGATGTGGATGGTGGCGAAACCACAACTAAACATGTCGGTACTTTATCTTATGGCATTACACTGCGCCGCACAGATAACGAGCTTTCACCAACGCGTGGCTACTTATTCAATGCACAATTTTCTGCCGCGCCACTGGATTCACTTTCTAATGGCACATTTTTGCAAAGCTATTTTAAAACGCAGGTCTATTACCCAATATCGCGAAGTACGCAATTAATCGCACGCGCCGAATTAGGTATGGTCAACGGTAAAAATAGTGCGCCTGAGGCTTTTCTTTTTCGCGCGGGCGGCGACCAATCGGTACGTGGCTATGCCTATCAAAGCTTAGGCGTCATAGAAAACGATGCCATTGTAGGTGGTCGCTATCTCGCCACGGGTAGCGTTGAAGTCGTGCAATGGCTTACCAACCAGTGGGGTGCGGCGGTGTTTATTGACATGGGCAACGCAGCGAATCGCGTACAAGATTTAGATCCCGTTTACGGCTACGGCTTGGGCGCACGCTGGAAAAGCCCAATTGGCCCAATTGGTGC
Organism: Methylotenera sp.; assembly: GCF_013141425.1. Taxonomy (GTDB): domain Bacteria; phylum Pseudomonadota; class Gammaproteobacteria; order Burkholderiales; family Methylophilaceae; genus Methylotenera. Next base: position 48,659 of record NZ_JABFRA010000008.1, read on the forward strand.
AGATATTGCCTACGGTGAAGATACGGGCAAATATCGTCTGCATTTTAATATCGGGGTCGCATTTTAATGTTGCATCGCAATTTTATTTTCCGTTATTTTATTTACAGTCTTTTTGGCTTGCTAATGATTGCATTTACGCCAGCGCGGGGTGAAATGTCAATTAGCTCCAGCACCAGCCTCGACACATTCAATTACGATCTAGACAACCTCCACCTTAAATTAGAAAAATTAGACGCCCACTGGCAGTTTTCGCCATTTGGCGAAGGGCAGCTAACTGTTGAAAAAATGCACGCAAAACGCCTCATCATTACGATTGGCGATGGCACAGCTAGATCAAGCGAAACCGGCTTACCTGAACGCATCAAACCACCCTTCCCTATCAAGCTTCAACAAGCTGAAGTCGCTGAAGTCTTGATTATTAAAAATGGCGAAACCCAAATTTACAGCCACGTTAAATTTGACCTTGATGCTAATGCGAAAACCATCAAACTTAATTCCTTAAGTGCCGATACGCCTTGGGGTAAAGCCGCGGCTACACTTCAAATGGGCGCGTCAAAGCCTTTCCCACTATCTGGTACTATCAGCGTAAAAAAGGCCGAAACCAGCACGCTTAAAAACGCTGCCCCTACGCTCAACTACGATGTAAAATTCGAACTTACAGGCGATTTACAAACCTTAAACTTTGCCAGCACTTCCCTACTAACAAAGCAAAATGGGCAATTTGCGATAAACCAATCGCAGCAAGCCAATGTAATATCTGCCGCCCAAATTAAACTAACTGGCCAGATTGGCTTAACAGGCGATTATCCGCTGTCAGCAACTATCGCAATAAATGAATTGAAACCAGAACGCCTGTTTAACCCTAGTCAGCAGCAGAACTTTCCTGCTTCAAAACTGAATTTCAATCTGACATTACAAGGCAAACTTTTACCCAAGTTAGAATCAACACTACAATTTTCCGCGCAAGACAGTCAGTGGCAAGACCAAGCTTTGATTAGTAATGGCAAGATTTTTATTGAAGATAATCAAATCCGTCATATCGACTTTCAAGCAAATGTTGCCAATAACATCATTAAGGCGAATGGTAGCCTAGGTCAAGCTAACAGCAAACTTAATTGGCAAGCCGATTTAGCAGACCTAAGTAAATTGGGTGCAGGTTATTCTGGTAAAGCCAATGCAAACGGCACAGTCATCGGGGCTTTAGATAATTTAGCACTGCAATTTAATATCATTGCAGAAAAATTAAATCTGCCTGGCGGCTTCAATACTGAAAAACTGGAAGGTCAGGCAACCATTAATGCTGGCGCAAACGGTAAGCTAGACGGCGCATTCAAGGCTAATAATTTGCAGTATGGTAAATATACGCTAAACAATGGCAGCCTCATGCTAACGGGGACTCAAGCAAAGCATCAACTCAGCATTACAGCACAAGACAAGGCCTTTAAATTTAATAGCACTTTTGCAGGTGGCTTAGAACCAGACACGAACCGCTGGCAGGGCTTGTTACAAAGCCTGAACTTGGAGGGTGCTAATCCTATTAAACTAAGTGCACCCGCACCATTCGTTGTGGATAGCAATGGTGTGGCAATAGAAAAGCTTAAACTGCAACTGGCAAATGGTCAGCTAATCATCGATATTTTAAAACTTGGTACGGATGGGTTTTCAAGCATGGGGAGCGCAACCCAAATCGCACTGGAAGATTTACCGCAAACACTTTTTACTTTGCCCACAACCCTGCAAGGTAATCCAGTGTTTTCAGGCAAATGGGATTTGAAAGCGACGGATAGCGTAAACGGTAATTTTAGCTTATGGCGAGAAGCTGGCGATTTCACTTTGACAACGGCAGACGGAAAAAAACAGACATTGGGATTAGAAGAAATTAGCCTGTCAGCCGATTTTCTAAACAATGCTGCCACGGCACAAGTAAAGTTGACTGGTAAAAATATAGGTAGTTTAGAAGCCCAATTTAGCACCGCGCTCACCAAGATTGACTCAAGCTTCGCATTAATCACCAATGCGCCTTTGATGCTGAAAGGAAAGGCTCAATTGCATTCGCTTGCCTGGTTGCCACTTCCACCTCCACTTATGGAGGCTAGTTTTGATGGCGCAATCGACGTGTCTGTGGCTGCCAACGGTACGGTAGGCGAGCCGAATTTAAGTGGCTATGTAAACGGTAAAAATCTGCAGCTCAATCTGCCAACGGAGGGTGTAGATTTCAAAAATGGTCGGCTGGAAGCATCCTTTGAAAACAAACAACTGCTAATTAAAAAAGCCAGCTGGCAGGGTGGTGATGGCACCATCAATATAACAGGCTCAGTCTTGTTCGATAAAAGCAAACCAACGATTGATCTAGATTGGGTGGCGGATAAATTCACAGCCATTTCGCGTGCAGACCGACTACTTACTTTAAACGGTACAGGTAAAACCAGCTTGCTGAATGACATGCTGACGATTTCTGGCAATTTCAGCATTGACAAAGGGCTTGTTGAATTAGCTGATGAGGATACACCAGCACTTGGTGACGATGTGGTGGTGCTAGGACAAACTGAAATCGCACCAGAATCTGCCCTGAGAATTCTACTGAACGGCCTACGCATCGACCTAGGAAAAGACTTTACATTGCGCGGTCGTGGATTAGATGCAGAACTCACGGGAGCACTGACATTTACTGGTTTGACTCAATACAGGCCGCATACAGAAGGCGTTATTCAAGTGAAAAAAGGCACCTATATGGCTTACGGCCAAGTGCTTGCAATTGAGCGCGGCATCATCAACTTTAACGGCACAGTCGATAACCCTGGTCTGAATATTCGCGCAATGCGAAACAGCAAACCAATCAATGCGGGTATAGAAATTACTGGCACGGCATTCATCCCCATTACCAAGCTCGTTTCTGACCCAAGCGTGGCCGATAGCGAGAAATTGTCATGGCTCGTGCTCGGGCACGGCATGGACCAAACCACGAAGAATGATTACGGACTATTATCGCTCGCGGCTGGCGTCTTGCTGTCACAAGGACAATCGGTTCCATTACAAACCCAACTGGCCCGCGCAGCTGGATTGGATGAATTTAGCTTTGCGGGAGGTGATGCCACCAGTGCCTCGGTGGTTTTCGGCAAACGGCTTACCTCGAACCTCTATCTGAGCTACCAAAAAAGCATCAGCGGGCTTTTAGATGTAGCACGGCTTACCTTTAACATTACATCACGCTGGTCGCTACGGGCAGAAGCCGGCACCGAAAGTGCGGTCGATGTGTTGTATACTTTTAGTTTCAAATAAGCAGGCTAAAAAAAACAAAAATGGATAACATCAAATTTTATGCAAAAACCGCCACTGCAGGACTAGTGCGCTGGCTATTGGTATTTTTTGGCGGTATTGTGACCACTCTCATTATTAGTCCAACAATTGCATTAAATGCACCTGAGAATTTTCGTGGAGCACCTTTAGTAATTTTTATTGTTTTCTTTACTTTAATATTTGTCGCCATCTATTTTATTGTTGCTAATAAAATATCGATCAGCTTTATTCTTGGTCGCCTGTTTGATGAAAAATTATCGTCGTTTATCGGCGAAAAATTTTATAACTTACTTTATACTTTCAGTGAAAAGCAGCCAAACTGGCTGCAATCGATTAAAAATGGCGCGTCACTCAAAGACAAACTGCTCGATTCAACTAAGCAAGATAGCAGTTTGAATACAATTCAGCACAAAGTGATTACTTACGGACTGAAAAAAATCAATTTAGACGACATCAATTTCCAACAAGAAAATCTCAATCTATCGCAAGAAGTCACCAACAAGCTTATGCAAAAACTCTCCGAATTAGCAAAACATAGCTACCAACTTTTTTGGATTGTTGTTGGCGTTCAAGTAGTAGGCTTAATTGCGTCATTCGCTTACAAACTTCAATAATTATGTCTGAGATTCTCATTCTTTATTATTCCCAAGGTGGTGCCGTTCGTGAAATGGCGCAGTTGATTGCACGCGGTGTTGAAAGCGTACCGAATATCAAAGCACGCATTCGCACGGTGCCTAAAGTTTCAGCCAACTGTGAAGCAACTGAACCCGACATTCCAAACAGTGGCGACCCTTATGTAGAGCTACGCGATTTAGAAGAATGTATCGGCTTGGTGCTAGGTAGCCCTACGCGCTTTGGCAATATGGCTGCGCCTATAAAGTATTTTTTAGATGGCACTGCTGGCTTATGGCTTAAGAGGGCGCTTATCGGCAAGCCTGCGGCGGTATTCACCAGCTCAGGCTCTATGCATGGCGGCAACGAGACTACTTTACTTACCATGATGTTACCGTTGATGCACCACGGCATGCTAATGGTTGGCCTGCCGTATTCCGAGCCAGAGTTATCGAGTACCCAAACTGGGGGAACACCTTATGGTGCAAGCCATATTGGTGGCGCAATGGATGATAAAGCGATTAGTGCCGATGAACGGAAGTTGTGTTTTGCTTTAGGAAAACGCTTAGCTGAAACAGCATTAAAACTTAAATAATCATATGAAAGTACTAATAAAGTGAGTTTAGCCAAAGAGGCACTACAGTTTTTACGCACCACACAAAGTGGCGTTCTTTCTACTTTTTCTGCAAAGTTTGCAGGCTATCCGTTTGGCTCGGTTGCGCCCTTTGTGTTAGACCATAGCGGGCAACCTGTTATCTTAATCAGCACGATTGCTGAGCATACACAAAACATCATCGCCAACCCTAAAGTATCGTTGCTAGTATTTGCAGGCGATGAAGATTTGCAGGCAAATGCACGCCTCACACTGATTGGTGAAGCAAAGCAAATCAATAAAGAGGATGCCGATTTACGTGCTCGCTACTTACGTTATTTACCACAAGCGGCGGCTTACTTTGATATGCATGATTTTAGTTTTTACCGTATTGAGATTACTCAAGTGCGTTATATCGCCGGCTTTGGCAAAATGGGTTGGATTGCGGGACATAGCATGCCTGCGGCTAACCTTGCAGAAAATGCTCAGCTTGCAGCTCAAGAAACTTCGATTATTGAACATATGAATGCCGACCATGTGCATAGTCTAACTGCATACAGCAAACACTTTCACAATGTCAGTGCGACGCATGCTGAAATGTTAGGGATAGATGCCGATGGTTTTGATGCAAAAGTGAATATTGATGATGGAAAAACGCAAATTTTGAGATTCAACTTTGAGCAGCCAATTCATGATGCACACTCTGCCAGAATGGCATTGGTTGCAATGTCAAAAGCGGCTAAGTGATGCTACAAAAACCTAGTATTCAACAATTACAACTGGGCGCCAGCGTGAGCTTAGTTGCGCTTATCCTACTCTGTTTAGCATGGGAAACTGTACTAGCACCATTTAAACCGACTGGCTCCTTACTCATGCTAAAAACATTACCATTATTATTGCCCTTATTTGGCATTCTAAACGGCAAGCGCTACACCTACAAATGGGCAAGTATGTTTATTTTGTTATATTTTACTGAGGGCGTTGTGCGCGCATGGTCTGATGTTGGTCTTTCAGCCAAACTCGCCTTGGCTGAAGTTGTACTCACGCTGATATTTTTTGGATGTGCTATTTATTTTGCAAAGTTTACCCGCGCAAAATAATTCTCTTAGGGAAACAACTTACCTGGATTCAGAATGTTATTCGGGTCAAACGTTAATTTAACGGCTTTCATTAAATTGATGGTTGTTTCATCAATCTCACGTGAGATAAATGGTCGTTTTGCCATGCCTACACCGTGTTCGCCAGACAGTGTGCCTTGCAGTGAAAGCACCAAGCTGAACACTTCATCCAAGCATTCATAAGCACGTTTCATTTCATCGGCATTGTCTGGATTAACCAATAAATTCACGTGAATATTACCATTGCCTGCATGGCCAAAATTGACATTAGAAATTTTGTATTGCGCGGCTAGCTTCTCTAAGCCCGTTAATAACTTAGGTAGATGCGACACAGGTACAGCAATATCTTCATTGATTTTCTTAGGTGCAATATCTTTAAGTAAAGGCGACAAGGCCTTGCGCGCCGCCCATAAAGCTTTAGTATCTTCCGCTGGCTTTGCCTCGATTAAGCCATCTACTTGACAGGCATGCAAAATAGCTTGCGTGGCTTCAATAATCTCTTGCTGTGCGCCATCCACTTCAATCATCAAATACGCTTTGGCATTTTCAGGTAACAGATTTTTATGGCGTCCACGAATTAGATTCAAGGCGCCGTTATCTAAAAATTCCAAAGCGCTTGGCGTGTAAGGCTGCGCCATAATCGCCGCTATAGCCTTTGCACAGCTATAGGTATCAATAAATTCTGCAGTAATACCGCCTGTATGTTTTGGCAAAGGTGTAAGCTTAAGCGTCGCTTCCACAATCACAGCCAAGGTACCTTCAGAGCCAACCAATAATCGAGTTAAATCGTAGCCAACCACGCCCTTACTGGTGTAACAGCCTGTTTTAATAATGTCGCCATTACCAGTAACCGCCTTTAAGCCAAGCACATGGTCACGTGCAACGCCATATTTCACCGCATGCGGCCCTGCGGCACAAGTCGCTAGATTGCCGCCAATACTACAATAGGCCGCACTTGATGGGTCAGGTGGCCAAAAGAAACCAACGCCTTTAATTGCATCTTGAAGCTCTTGATTTAACACGCCTGGCTCAATAATCGCCATGCGATTATCAGGGTCAACGCTAATGATTTTATTCATGCGCTCTAGCGACAACGCCACACCACCGGCTTCAGGCACACTGCCGCCTGCCGTACCAGTGCCGCGCCCACGCGGAACCACTGGTACTTTATGCGCGTTGCAAAGCTTAATGACCGCTTGCACTTCTTCGACATTCAGCGGAAAAACCACAGCAATAGGCGCATGAAAAATACGCGAATTATCGTAGGCATAAGCATAGCAATCGACAGGGTCTGTATAGACCCTGTCGGGTGGTAAAACAGTTAAAATAGAATTCAAAAAATCCGTATTATCCATGGCTTCATTACTCTTTAAGGATTCGTATTCTCAGCTTTAGCTTTTACAAGCTTATCTTCTGTCAATGCTTTTTCCTGCGCTGCTTTTTCTTCCTCAGCCTTAGCTAAGTCTATTTTTTTTAGCTCTTCTGGTGAAGCTGATTGACCAAGCATAACTTCATTATCTTTATTATTTTTTCTATCAAAAACAAGGTTATCACCCAAAATGACTCTAATCCAATCAGGATAACTATAGGCAGTACCTTTATTATGGTCAATAATTGCACCTATCCCACCTCCAAATAGAATATTGCCAAACATACCCCCATTAGCGCGAGAAATTACCGTAGCAAGACCCGATAGCTCGCCTTCTTTATCGCACTTAACGATTAAATTTTGACCAGAACGATGCACATTTACTGTGCCAGTAGAAGTTGTACTCCATTCCCCGCGCTCATTTTTGGCAACACATTTAGCGCCACTTACGAGTTGGTTACTTTTAGAATATGTTTCAACCTGCACGGGTTGATTGGAGTCCTTAGTGATCGATGCACAACCGCCAAATAAAGTGGCGGCCACAGCTAACGGTATGAATCTATGAAATATTTTCATTATTTTTGCCTTATTAGATTAAAAAAATAGCCAGCTTAACACTAGCTAAGCTGGCTCTACATTGTACACAATTCAAATTAGCTACTAGCGTTTTTTGATGTAAAGATCTGTAATGTTGCCCTCTTTCATCTCCGCTGCAAAACAAACTGTTTCTGAAAGTGTTGGATGGGCATGGATGGTTAAACCTAAATCATGCGCATCAGCGCCCATTTCAATCGCCAACACGGTTTCAGCTAACAGTTCGCCTGCATTCACACCTACAATACCTGCGCCAATCAGGCGATGCGTGTTTTTATCAAAGATTAACTTGGTTGCCCCTTCTGTGCGTGCGATTGAAAGTGCGCGACCACTCGCTGCCCAAGGGAACGAGGCTTTTTCAATTTCAAGACCTTTGGCTTTGGCTTCTGTTTCTGTCACGCCCACCCAAGCCACTTCTGGGTCTGTGTAGGCAACGGATGGAATGACTGACGCGACAAATTCAACCTTTTCACCTGCAATCACTTCTGCAGCTACTTTGCCTTCGTGCGTAGCTTTATGCGCCAACATCGGCTGACCAACAATGTCACCAATCGCAAATATATGGGGCACGTTCGTACGCATTTGCTTATCTACCGCGATAAAACCATAGTCATCAACAGCTACACCAGCATTTTCCGCTCCGATGTTTTTACCGTTAGGACGGCGACCAATCGACACTAGCACACGATCATACACCTCAACGCCTTTAGGCGCATCTGCGTTTCCATTCACACCTTCAAATGTCACATGAATTCCGTCTTTTTTAGGTTCTATGCTAGCCACTTTGGTATTGAGCAATATTGCTTCAAAGCGTTTTTCCATGCGTTTTTGTAGCGGGCGGACTAAATCACGGTCACAACCTTGAATTAAGCCATCAGTAAATTCAACCACACTAACTTTGGAGCCCAGCGCATCATAAACCGTACCCATTTCCAAGCCAATAATACCGCCACCAATCACCAACAGGCGTTTAGGCACATCGGCCAAAGCCAGTGCTCCCGTAGAGTCCATAATACGTTCATCTGCAGCCACAGCTGGGAATTTGGTAGCTTGTGAGCCGGCCGCAATAATCGCGTTGTCGAATGAAATTGTAGTAACTTTGTTCTCAGCCGTAGTCACGGCAATTTGATTCGGGCTGGTAAATTTACCTACGCCTTGAACTACTGTGACGTTGCGCTGTTTAGCCATGGCAGCCAAACCACCAGTAAGTTTCCCTACCACATCATTAGCTTTCCAATTGCGCAACTGCTCTAAATCTACTTGAGGCGCACCAAAGGTAACACCATGATGCGCGGTCTCTTCTGCTTCAGTAATCACTTTAGCTGTGTGCAATAAGGCTTTTGATGGAATACAGCCAACATTGAGGCAAACGCCACCTAAAGTAGAATATCGTTCGATTAGCACCACTTTTTTGCCTAAATCCGCTGCGCGGAAGGCGGCGGTATAGCCGCCAGGACCTGAGCCCAAAACAACTACTTCAGAGTGTAAGTCTGCATTCCCAACATTTACAACCGTGGCTACTGTTGCAACCGCAGGTTTCACTTCAGCCACCACAGCTTCAGCAACAACCTCTTTTTTTACAGAGGCTTCCGCGCTGGCATTAGCTTCAACAAATAAAATCAAACTGTCTTTCGCGACTTTGTCACCCACTTTGACTTTGAGTTCTTTTACCGTACCTGCGATGGAGGATGGAATATCCATAGAAGCTTTGTCTGACTCAACGGTGATAAGCGAATCTTCTTTGGCAATGACATCGCCAGCCTTTACCAATACTTCAATCACATCCACGCTATCGAAATTTCCAATATCTGGCACTAAAACCTCTACTAAATTGCTCATGCTCACCCTTTGCTAAAACCATCGTTATTTATCGTGATTTTATCATCAAAACAGCCCCTAAATACCTTCAAAATATATGAATAAGTAGTATGATTTATAGCTTGAAAATTTAAACCTCTTAATCAAGTGGTTTTTAATACGACTCGTTTCAAAAAAAGAATAAGGATTTCTTCATGCCATTCATCAGCACTGGTCTTAAGCTTATTAATACGATTACAGCCAACTTGCTGCAACTGATAAGTGCCGGACTAGGCTTCTTATTTGGTTCAATTAACTATCAGGCGCCGTCATGGTTGAAATGGCTTGGCAGCAAGCTCTGCAACTTACGTACACTGATTGCTCAAAAACCTATCAAAAGTTTAGGTATATTCGCCTTACTAGCAGCGTTAATTGCAGGTGGCTGGCAGGCTTGGCTATGGTATCAAGCAAGGCCACAGCCTGTTACTGTAAAAGTCACCGTTACAGCACCAACCAGAACGGAAATAGAATATAATGCCGCGCCTAACCCACTTAGCATCAGCTTCGACAGCTCAGTAGCACCGATTGAGCTTGTGGGTAAAACTGTTACCGAAGGCATTAGCTTACTGCCAAAAATTGACGGTGTATGGAAGTGGACTGCTGAAAACACTCTGCAATTTCAACCCAAGGCTGAATGGCCCGTTGGCACGCAATTTAAGGTGAGCTTGAATGCTAAAGCACTCACCCCAAAAACCTTGCTAGATAAATGGGACATTGAATTTAACGCACCGCTATTTATCGCGGGCATTGTGAATAGTGAGTTTTATCAAGACCCTATCAATGCCGCCATGAAAAAAGTAGTTGTAAACCTCAACTTTAGTCACCCAGTTGATACTGCTAAATTAGAAAAAAGCATCACGCTTAAAATGCGCACCAGCAAAACCAGTTTGCTAAGCTTTGGAACGGACACGATTCCCTTCGTTGTGAGTTACGACAAATTAAAACTAAACGCCTATATACACTCGGCGCCGCTAGCCATCCCAAAAGACGATAGCGTACTGGAAGTCAGCATCGACGAGGGCCTAAAAGCCGCACTAGGTGGAAAAGTTTTTGAAACCAAGCTTACGCAAAGTGTCAATGTACCAGGGCTTTACAGCTTGCTAATTAATGAAATTAGCCCGATTGTTGTTTCTAACGACCAAAATGAGCCTGAGCAAATTCTGCTCCTTAACGCCTCTGCCGCGGTCAATGAAAAAGAAATCGCCAGCCACATTAAGGTTTGGGTTTTGCCGCGGAATAAATTAGTCAGCACTACAGAAGAATTAAAGCGACCTTATGTTTGGGGCAATAATAAAGAAATCACTCCCGCGTTATTAGCCGCCAGCAAAGCACTTGCACTGGATGCGATTCCTGCAGAACGTGAAAATATCGAATCGCACTCATTTAAATACAAAGCACCTGTAGGCAGCTACCTTTATGTACAAGTAGATAAAGGTCTGAAATCTTTTGGTGGCTATCAACTGGGCGCGGTAACTCAGCACGTTTTACAGGTACCGCCTTTCCCGGCAGAAGTAAAAATTCTAAGCCAAGGATCCTTATTAGCCTTGAGTGGCGAACGTAAAGTGGCGGTATTGACACGTGACTTACCTGGCCTACAAATGGAAATTGGCCGCATTTTGCCAGGCCAATTGCAACATTTAATCACACAAAGCAGTGGTAACCTTGCCAGCCCATCGTTCAATTACTACATTGATGCTGACAATTTGACTGAGCGATTTGAGCATAAAATTCCATTAGCGCTGGAGGCAGGTAAAGCCCATTATGAAGCGCTTGATTTAACCGAGTACTTAAGCCAAGGGGAAGCGAAACGTGGTGTTTTCTTACTGACGGTGCGTGGTTACAAACCAAAAACAGAAGCGAATATTGAAGGTCACCAAACAGATGATGGCTCTAATTACAATCCAGTAGAAACACAAAACCCAGAATCGTTTGTCGACAAACGCCTCATTCTAATCACCGATTTAGGTCTAATTGCTAAAAAAGAGCTAGATGGTAGTCAAGTCGTGTATGTACAATCGATTCATACTGGCTTACCCATTGCGGGCGCCACCGTTGAAGTGATTGCTAAAAATGGTCAAGCTATTTTTAGCCAAACCACCGATGCGAATGGTCGCGTAAACTTTAGCAAATTGGACGGCTTGCAACGTGAGCGTGCGCCAATTATGTACATTGTGAAAAAAGCCGGCGACTTAAGTTTTTTACCGATCAATCGCTATGATAGAAATCTGGATTACTCACGCTTTGATGTCGGCGGCGTGGCTAATGCAGCCAGTTCAGATAGCTTAAACGCTTACTTATTCTCAGACCGCGGCATCTATCGCCCAGGCGACACCTTGCACATTGGCATGATTGTTAAAACCGCCACTTGGGCAAAAGCGCTGGATGGCTTGCCTTTGGAAGCGGAAGTGCTGGATGCACGTGGGTTAACTGTAAAAAGACAAACAGTTCGACTGGGCGCTGGTGGCTTTAATGAACTGGAATATAAAACACTAGAAACCTCACCAACCGGCAACTACACCATTAATCTTTACTCAGTTAAAGACAATAACGCCTATCAGCAACTCGGTTCTGTTTCGGTAAAAGTGCAAGAATTCTTGCCTGACCGTATGAAAGTAAAAGCGCAGTTTGCGAAAGACACAACGCTCTATCCTGAAAATGCAGAAGGCTGGCTCAATCCAAAAGATTTAAAAGCCAATATTAATGTGCAAAACCTGTTTGGCACGCCTGCAGAAAATAGACGTGTTACGGCGACCTTAACTCTTAGCCCAGCCTATCCTGCGTTTAGTCAATATAATGACTTTGCCTTCTACGACCCACTACGTGCTAAAGAAGGCTACAGCGAGAAGCTAAGTGAGGCCACCAGTAATGCGCAAGGCGTGGCGGAGTTTGAACTTGGCTTAGAGAAATACACCAAAGCCACCTATCGATTAAACATCATGGCGCAAGCTTATGAAGCTGGCGGTGGGCGTAGCGTTTCCGCAGAAGCAGCTGCGCTCATCTCTGAACAGTCATTCTTGATTGGCTTTAAAGCGGATGGCGACTTAAATTATGTGAGCAAAGCCAGCAAGCGCAATGTCAATTTAATTGCCGTGAATTCAACCCTGCAAAAAATTACAGCAGGTGACTTGAGCCTAAACCTGATTGAACGTAAATACGTTTCAGTACTGACCAAGCAAGGCAGCGGTACGTTCAAGTACGAATCACGCAAAAAAGAAGTACTCATTAAAACAAAACCTTACAGCATCAATGCGACAGGCAATACATTAGCATTGGCTACCGATGTGCCAGGAGATTTTGCTTATGTCATTAAAAATCAAGATGGCTTAGAACTTAACCGTGTGGAATATAGTGTTGCTGGCTTGGGTAATGTAAGCCGCTCATTAGAACGCAATGCGGAACTGCAACTCACGCTGGATAAAAAAGATTATGTTCCGGGCGAAACCATCAGTGTTAGCATTCGTGCGCCTTACGTGGGTGCGGGCTTAATTACTATCGAGCGTGATAAAGTCTATGCACAACATTGGTTTAAAGTAGATAGCCAAGCTTCTGTGCAAGAAATCACCTTACCTGAAGGTTTTGAAGGCAATGGTTACGTGAGCGTACAATTTGTGCGCGATCCAAGTTCGGAGGAAATTTTCACCAGTCCGTTATCCTATGGCGTGGTGCCATTTGCCACCAGCTTGGCACAGCGCACGAACACGCTAAAACTCACTGCGCCCGCTTTAATTAAACCAGGCCAAGCACTTAAAATGAAGTTGGATGCAGCTAAACCTGGTCGCGCGGTGGTATTTGCCGTGGATGAAGGCATCTTGCAAGTAGCGCGATACCAAAACCCCGATGCACTTGGTTTCTTCTTTCAAAAACGCCAATTGGAAGTTTCAACCTCACAAATTCTGGATTTAATTTTGCCTGAATTCAAAAAAATCATGGCCGCCACAGCACCTGGCGGAGATGCAGATGGCGCGTTAGGCAAACACTTGAATCCGTTCAAACGCAAAACCGACAAACCTGCCGTCTATTGGTCTGGCATTGTCGATGTGGCGGCTAGTAAAGAGTTTAGTTACACCGTGCCTGAAACCTTTAACGGTAAAATGCGCTTGATTGCGGTTGTAGTAAATGACGCCAGTATTGGCATTACCACGGGTGCTGCCATTGTTCGTGGTGATTTTGTATTATCGCCCAATGCACCACTTACCGTAACTCCAGGCGACACGTTTGATGTCAGTGTAGGGGTATCGAACAATGTAAAAAGTTCTGGCAATGACGCGGCCGTTACACTTAATTTAGCCGCCTCTCCTGCATTTGAATTGGTCGGTAGCGCAAAACAAGTGCTTAAAATAAGCGAATTGCGTGAAGGCACGGCGCTATATAAACTTAAAGTACGCGAAGGTGCAACCGCCAAACTAGGTTCCGCGCGGCTAGAGTTTGTTGCCAGCCTCGGCGCAAAATCAGCAAAACTCGGCACCGAAATAAGCGTGCGCCCTGCAGCACCGCATTTAACTCTATTGCAAACGGGCAGTTTTAAAGGCGATACTCAAGTAAGCGTTAAACGCGACATGTTTGCAGAATACCGTAAACAGCAAGCCAGCGTCTCACCCTTGCCACTGGTGGCTTCAGGCGGGTTGCTGGAGTACTTAGGCAATTATGAGCATAGTTGCACTGAGCAATTAATCAGTCAGGCATTACCGCTTGTGGTGCTAAAAAAACGCCCAGAATTACTAGCAAGCATTGGTAAAAGCAAGCCGGCAAACCTTGAAAATGCCTTCAGTGTTCTACGCTCCAGGCAAAATGCCGAAGGTGGCTTCGGCTTATGGGATGCCAGCGTCAGTGCAGATGAGTTTGCCAGCGTGTATGCCGTGCACCTCTTGCTAGAAGCACGCGACCATGCCAATGCAGGTGAAGTTGTTCCAGCAGACATGCTAAAAAGCGGCTTGGACTACCTGCAAACCTTGGCAGCAAGCCCGGCTGACAACCTAAATACTGTGCGCATTCGAGCTTATGCTACCTATCTGCTTACTCGCGAAGGCATTGTCACCACACCCTTGTTGGCCAACTTGCGTAGCACGCTGGACGCTAAAACTTTAACCGATGCCAGCTTTAAAGAATGGCGCTCGGATCTTACGGCAGCCTATATGGCCGCAAGTTACCAATTACTACAGCAACATGCGCTTGCCAACGAGCTTATTGCTAAACCGATTAAGTTGCTTGGCACTAGCGGTGAAAAGCCGTTCTATGGGCATTATTACGACGACGTGGTGCGCAACGCGCAAACACTGTATTTGGTTTCACGCCACTTCCCTGATCGTGTAAAAGAGGTGACTGCGGCCAGCTTAAATAATATTATGCAGCCGATTTCTGCGGGTCGTTTTAATACGCTCTCGTCTGCTTATGCGTTGCTTGGGTTTGATGCTTATGCTAACGTCACTGGTAGCAAAGTGGTTGCTCAATTAAGCATTAGTGCAATTGATAAACAAAACAAGGTCACCGCACTTAAATTACCTGAAAATATTGCCCCTTTGGTTAGTTTCCCTGCCAATACGGCACGCTTGAAATTGCAAGGCCCAAATGGCTTGCCCTTATTCTATGCTGTAACTGAATCTGGTTTTGACGTAAAAGCCCCAACTACCGCCTTAAAACAAGGCATGGAAATTATCCGCGAATACACCGATGAAAAAGGCGCTGCGGTAAACTCCATTACTATGGGCGATGAAATTACGGTTCGCATCAAAATACGCTCCATTGATGGAAACGTGGATGATGTAGCGATTGTCGACTTACTGCCAGGTGGTTTTGAACCTGTACTTCAAGCGGAGGCCAATGTCACCGAAACGGTTATTGAAGAAGGTGGAGGTTTTGAACCACAAGCCAGCAGTTGGACAAGCCCGCTCGGAATCGGAGGCAATTGGTTGCCAAGCTACGCCGACATTCGTGAAGACCGAGTGGTATTTTATGGTGCAGTAACAAATACCATCACCGAGTTCACTTATAAAATCAAAGCGACCAATAGCGGTCAGTTTGTGGTGCCGCCAGCTTATGCAGAATCCATGTATAACCGCTTGTTACAAGCACGGTCATTGCCAGCAAGCATTGCCGTGGGTCGTGTTGGAGAATAATTCTATTTTACTTCGTTATTCCCGCGCAGGGCGCGTTGGCTTGTGCATAAGCCGACCGTATCGCGGGCGCACAGCATGCCTGATACACCCAGCGTAGGAATGACGGGCTGGTTAATTCCGTTTTAAGATAATGCCAATATTTCAAAGACGTAGATCGTCCAAGTTTTTAAAGCATAGTTTGCTTGCCATACTGCTGCTTGGTTTAGTTTTGATAGGTTTACGGCTTTACCCCAAGCCTAAACTAGCTGATTCAATCCCCCACTCCACGGCCATTTATGCGGCCGATGGCAGCTTGTTAAGACTGACTCTAGCCGCAGATGCTCAATATCAGCTATGGGTGCCGCTTAAAAAAATTTCACCCAGCGCAGTAGAAGCGGTTAAGTTGTACGAAGACCGTTATTTTAACTGGCACTTCGGCGTTAACCCTGTTGCGCTATCGCGCGGCCTTGTTCGCACTTATGCTGGCGGCTCGCGTCAAGGTGCTTCAACCATTACCATGCAACTGGCACGTGGTTTATATGGCATTGATTCGCGCAGTTTATTAGGTAAAGCCAAGCAGATGCTGGCCGCCATTTGGTTAGAAAGCCGATATTCCAAACACGAAATTTTAGAGGCCTATTTAAATATCGCGCCCTATGGTGGCAACATCAAAGGCATTGCCACGGCCAGCCTGTTTTACTACAACAAGCCTACCAGCCGTTTGAACTTACCGGAAGCAATGACGCTAGCCGTGATTCCACAAAACCCCAATAAGCGCCTGCGTATTTCCAGTAAAAATGTATCGCTTAATGACGCGCGCACTCGCTTATGGCAAAACTGGTTAAAAAAACGTCCACAAGATAGTAAATACAATGCTGACATGGCCTTGCCAGCACAATCCCTTAAAGCCACGCGAAAAATTGCAAATCAAAATCCGCCTTTTCTTGCACCGCATTTCACTGATGCATTACTCGCAGAAAATAAGCATCAGCTCGTCATTCAAACTGGTTTGAATATTGGTGCACAAGCCACCCTAGAGCGCATGATTGCACGTTATATTGAAAACAATAAAAACTTTGGCATTCAAAATGTAAGTGCCATGCTGTATGACGCAAAAACCATGCAGGTAAAAGCGTTGGTTGGCTCTGCAGACTATTTTAACGCCGAGATAGATGGTCAGGTAAACGGCACCGCAGCCAAGCGCTCCCCTGGCTCGACCTTAAAACCGTTTATTTACGGCTTAGCAATGGACCAAGGCTTGATTCACCCTGCCAGCGTGCTTAAAGATACACCCACCAGCTTTGGCCCTTATAGCCCCGAGAATTTTGATGGCCACTTCATCGGTCCCATTACCGCCAGTGAGGCACTCATTCGCTCACGTAATTTACCTGCGGTAAGCTTGTCATCAAAACTCTCACAACCCAGTTTATATAATTTTTTAAAAAATGCAGGCGTAAGTGATTTAAAAAGTGAGTCGCACTACGGTTTGGCATTAGCTTTGGGCGGTGGTGAGCTGACGATGGAGGAGTTGGTGAGTCTATACGCCATGCTGGCCAACCATGGGCGCTTTGCGCCATTTAGTCTAACAAAGAACAGCCACGCCACATTCCCACTATTAAGTGAAGAATCTGCCTACCTGGCACTGGATATGCTAAGGCAGAACCCGCGACCCGATACCAGCGAACCAGACCGCTACAAAACTGCATGGAAAACTGGCACTTCTTGGGGTTTTCACGATGCGTGGACCATCGGAGTGAGCGGCAATTACGTTCTTGCCGTTTGGGTAGGTAATTTTGATGGAAAATCCAATCAGGCCTTCGTCGGTATAAAAACGGCTGCACCACTATTTTTTCAAATATTAGATAGTCTACGTCATCAACATTTATTAAGCCCACAAACCGAAGTAGAGGCCATGCCTCCACGCACATTAATCAAGGTAAAAGTCTGCACTGCCAGCGGCGACCTGCCCAACCAATATTGTAAAAATTTAACTGAAACTTGGTTTATTCCAGGCAAATCGCCCATTAAAATCAGCACCTTGCATCGCCCCGTGTATTTTGACAATACGACCAATCAAGTGTTTTGTAGTGCTGGGGCAAATACGCGAGAAGAAATCATCGAATTTTGGAATTCAGACATGTTGCGGCTCTTTCGTGAAGCAGGCATGCCACGCCGTGTACCACCTAATTTACCTGCAGAATGCAGCAATCAAAACGCACAACGGCAAGAAGATAAGCCACAAATCACTTCACCACTTAGAGGCGTTGCATACACTATTCGACTAAGCAAACCCGAAACCATTGCGCTAAAAGCTAGTCGCCGCGCACAAAGTACCATTTACTGGTTTGCTGACAATGGCTTTATTGCAAAAAGCGAGGCGGGAGTGGCGATGGCATGGTCACCACAAAAAGCGGGACATTTCATATTGCGAGCCGTAGACGAGTCTGGACAGTCGGACAGTCGAGAGGTGGTGGTCGAGTTTGTACCCTAAGCAAACTCGACTAAAACAATGTTGTTAAATGCGGTCCAAGCGTTTGGGTATTTACAAAGGTCATGCCATACATTGCGGTCATCCCCTTACAGCTCTCCTCCTCTAAGTCTGCCACACAAAGTATAAAATATCTTTGATCTATCGCTAGCCGTTTACGTAATGCTACATATTTATCAAGCTCTTGACGAAAATCACCAGATTTACATTCAATATAAATTGGCTGACTGTAATTTATAAGAAAGAAAACATCAAGCTCTCTATTTTCGCTATTAGAGAAAGTAATTGTCATATTTCGGGCGCAAGAAAATTTAATTTTTCGTTCCTGACAAACTCTCAATCCAACCATTAGCGCAAACCATTCTAACCAGTCGCCAGCAAAAAATCTCCTAACGCTAGGCGCATTTTGTAAAACCACGCGTATGCTTTTCTCTTTTTTATTGCTGATGCAACGTGCGATGAGTGAATGCTCATAAAGCTGCTGAACAAAAGCTTCAATTGTTTTAGCATCTTCATTAGACTTTTTATCAAGATAAATCAAATTACTTGTGTACTCTTTGAGTTGGGCGTAACGAATTCTCTCGCACACCTCACTAAGTAGTTCGTAATTAGAACCAATCGCCACTGCAGCTTCGTCAAAAAAACCAGTGGTATCAACCGCATTAATACTCGCCGTAGCAATGATGTTTTTTGATTTGAACCACTGAACAATAGGCGCATGTTGCTCTTGAGAACTCAAAGAATCAGAGTTATGTAAGTCGATACTTTCGCCATAGTTCTTAAATTGAGTTTGATTCGGTGTTGAAGAATCAGGATTGAGGGCATTAAACTCTTTGCGTAATGCAAAGTACATCTCAGAAAGCTTGTTAACAAAATATACTGTGTCATAAACTGTAGTGCCAGCACCACATTGACAAACTATCGATGTTCCAACAAACTCACGCTCATGTTCCACCACATTGCCACATTTATTACATCGAGAGATCGCCATATTAGACTAAACAGAAATAAAATTTGATTTTAGCATCAAAATTACTGAATATTCTGGAGCGGCAGATTATTGGGTTCGATTGGAAATGAACTACGAATTTAAATTTCACCAATCTCGATAAGTCGAGATTGGTGAGCGGGAGGAACATTAGAGTAATAACCTACGCACATCACTCAACATCATGCGCATATGGCTGGTAAAGCGCGCACCATCCGCACCATCTACTACACGGTGGTCATAAGAAAGTGATAGCGGTAAAATTAATCGTGGTTCAAAAATTTTGGTTTTAGCGTCATACACTGGCTGCATACTGGAGCGTGACACGCCTAAAATCGCCACTTCTGGGCAATTAATAATTGGCGTAAACATAGTTCCGCCAATACCGCCAAGGCTAGATATGGTAAAACAACCGCCCTGCATTTCTTCTACTTTAAGTTTGCGTTCACGCGCTTTGGTTGAAAGTTCCATTAAATCACGTGCAATATCCAACACATCTTTTTGTTGTACGTCTTTGACTACGGGTACAACTAAGCCATCAGGCGTATCGCAAGCAAAGCCAATGTTGTAGTAATTTTTCAGTATCAAACTATCGCCATCGGGTGAAAGCGAGGAATTGAAATTAGGGTAGGCTTTTAATGCATTCACTGAGGCTTTGATTAAAAAAGCCAGCATGGTGAGCTTAACACCGCGCTTTTCGGCATCCGCTTGCATCGACCTTCTAAAGTCTTCCAAGTCACTAATATCCGCCTCATCAAATTGCGTGACGTGTGGCGCGGTTACCCAGTTACGGTGTAAGTTTGCACCTGAGAGTTTTTTAATACGTGAAAGCGGTTTAGTTTCAATCGTACCAAACTGGCTGAAATCAATCACAGGCATCGGCAATGCCGCCAGACTACTTACGCCTGCACCCATGTTTTCTGTACGCGGTTTGGCTAACTCACCTTTAACATAAGCCTGTACGTCAGCTTGCACAATGCGGTTTTTAGGCGCACTACCTTTTACCAACGCCAGATTTACACCTAATTCTCGGGCAAATTTACGTACAGAAGGACTTGCATGCGACAGCTTGCCAGTATCCACCACTGCGCTTGCACCAACCGGTACAGGCTGATTTAGTGGTGCAATGGTCTTGGGTGGGGCTGGTGCAGGGCGAGTTGGCTCTGGTATTGCCGCTACAACTGGTTTTTCAACTGCAGGCTGCGGTGTTGCTTTGGTTTCATGTGCTTTAATGGGCGCTGCCGCCAATTCGCTAACGTCCAATGTCAAAATCAAACTGCCTTCTGAAGCCTTGTCCCCTACTTTTATTTTGATGTCCTTCACTATTCCTGCAAGCGGTGAAGGAATGTCCATCGATGCTTTGTCCGATTCCACTGTAATCAGCGAATCTTCTTTTGCGACAGTGTCGCCCGCTTTAACTAAAACATCAATCACATCCACACTATCGAAATTACCGATATCAGGAACAAATATGTCTTGAATGGCCATGTGTGCGTATCCTTAAACTGTCGTTGGGTTAGGCTTGTTAGCATCTAACTTGTATTTTTTTACCGCTTCAGCTGCTTTGCTTGCTGGCAATTTACCTTCATCTGCCAGGGCTTTGAGCGTAGCTAATACAACATAATATCGATCTACCTCAAAGAAGCTACGTAATGCTTCGCGACTGTCTGAACGGCCATAACCATCGGTGCCAAGTGCTACAAATTTACCAGGAACAAAGCTGGCAATTTGCTCAGCAAAAGATTTCATATAGTCTGTTGAGGCTATGGTTGGACCTTGCGCACCTTTCATCGCTTGGGCAACATAGCTTAATTTCTGAGGTTTTTCAGGGTTAAGCATATTCCAACGCTCTGCGTCTAGCCCATCGCGGCGTAATTCATTAAAGCTAGTCACACTCCAAACATCAGCCGATACACCCCAGTCTTTTTCGAGCAATTCAGCGGCAGCAATCACTTCACGCAATATCACACCGCTACCCATTAATTGTACTTTTTCGCCTTTTGCCTTTGATTTGCTAAAGTTATATATTCCTTTAAGAATGCCAGCTTCAGCGCCTTTTGGCATTTCAGGGTGTGTATAATTTTCATTCATCAACGTAATGTAGTAGTACACATCTTCTTGATTTTGCACCATGCGGCGCAAGCCTTCTTGAATAATAACCGCAAGTTCATAAGCAAACGTTGGGTCATAGGATAAACAGTTCGGGATTGTCGCCGACATCAAGTGGCTATGGCCATCTTCATGCTGCAAACCTTCTCCGTTCAGTGTTGTACGGCCTGCCGTGGCACCAAGCAAGAAGCCACGTGCGCGAGAATCACCTGCGGCCCAGGCCAGGTCACCAATGCGTTGAAAACCAAACATGGAATAGAATATATAGAACGGAATCATTTGCACGCCAGTGACTGAATATGACGTAGCAGCAGCAATCCAACTTGAGAATGAACCCGCTTCATTGATGCCTTCTTCAAGAATCTGACCATCTTTAGATTCTTTGTAATACATCACTTGGTCAGAATCCATCGGCTCATAAAGCTGACCTTGACTCGCGTAAATACCAAGCTGGCGGAACATGCCTTCCATACCAAACGTACGTGCTTCATCTGGCACAATTGGCACGACATATTTACCAATTTGCTTATCTCGCACCAAGGTGGATAAAATTCGCACAAAAGCCATCGTGGTTGAGATTTCGCGCTCACCTGTTGATACCAACATATTCTCAAATGCAGACAATTCAGGCACTGCAAGCTCATTACCTTTACGGCGGCGCGCTGGCACAGAGCCACCCATCGCGGCACGACGCTGGGCCATGTATTGCATCTCGGGCGAATCTTCTGCTGGCTTGTAGAAAGACAAGCTTTCTACTTGTTCATCGGTAAGCGGCAAATCAAAGCGGTCTCTGAATGCTTTTAACGAAGTTAAGTCCATACTTTTTTGCTGATGCGTGGTGTTTTGCGCTTCGCCTGCTTCGCCCATGCCATAACCCTTAACGGTTTTAGCCAAAATCACAGTAGGCTGGCCTTTGTGATTTACAGCTTCGTGATAAGCGGCATAGACTTTGTGAGGGTCATGACCACCACGATTCAAGCGCCAAATATCAGCATCGCTCATGGCGGCAACCATTTCTTTTAGCTCAGGATATTTGCCAAAGAAGTGTTCACGCGTATAAGCACCACCTTTTTGTTTAAAGTTTTGATATTCGCCATCCACGCATTCTTCCATGCGTTTTTTCAGCAAGCCATCTTTATCCATCGCCAACAGAGGATCCCAATAAGAACCCCAGATTACTTTTAATACATTCCAGCCCGAACCGCGGAAATCCGATTCTAACTCTTGAATTATTTTGCCATTGCCACGCACAGGACCATCTAAGCGCTGTAAGTTACAGTTAATGACAAATATTAAATTGTCTAATTTTTCACGACTTGCTAATGATATGGCGCCTAATGATTCTGGCTCATCCATTTCACCATCGCCACAGAACACCCAAACTTTACGGTCGCTAGTATCGGCAATTCCGCGGTCATGCAAATATTTCAAGAAACGTGCTTGGTAGATACCAGTAATTGGTCCCAAGCCCATCGATACAGTCGGAAATTGCCAAAAATCTGGCATTAACCATGGGTGAGGATAACTAGGCAAGCCATTACCACTGACTTCTTGGCGGAAATTAGTCAATTGTTCTTCCGAAATGCGGCCCTCTAAAAAGGCACGAGCATAAACACCTGGTGAAGAGTGACCTTGGAAATACACGCAATCGCCGCCAAAACTTTCATTGGCAGCGCGAAAAAAGTAATTAAAAGCCGTATCATACAAAGTTGCAGCTGACTGAAAACTGGCGATATGCCCCCCAACGCCAGGAGATTTTTCATTGGCTCGTAGCACTGTCATAATCGCATTCCATCGGACTAAAGCACGAATACGGCGTTCCATTTCAGGGTCACCCGGTAATTTTGCCTGCAAATGGGTTGGAATCGTGTTTACGTATGCAGTCGTTGCATTGTACGGTAGGTTGCTACCTGAACGACGTGCCTTGTCAATCATCGCCTCTAGCAAGAAGTGTGCGCGTTCAGTACCCTCGTTTTCTATAACTGATGTTAGGGCATCTAGCCACTCTTGTGTTTCTTGCGGATCAGTTTCAGTGAAACCTGTTTGATTATTTATTGCCATGCGTGAGATTTCTCCGTGTTGCGGTTGCTACGCGTATAATTTATTAAAAATAATATATAAAACGCTGTAGCAACTAAACGTGAATTAGATTGTTCTATGTTAAGAACCACTATAAAACTTTTATTTAAGGCTATAGTGTGGCTTTTTTAGCCATTTTGGTCAAGTTAAACCACACTAAACAGCATGCAATTTAATCAGATTCGCTACTTTTGTATTACATAATATAGAAGAGTTAAGGAAAAACAAATGTCGTTAAAATTATCACAATTCCCATCAATTGGCAGTGAAAATTCATTATCATCCCACAAACATTCACTTTTTGTATTGACGGAAAATGAAGAGGAAAATTTTCCATATGCTGAAATTTTACATACTAAATTAAAACGCACACACGGTGAACTTAAGGATTTATATAAAACTCCTTTAACTACTGAACTGCCGAACGGCGGAATAGCAAGTTTTGTCGCGTTAGAAAAAAAACTTAATATTTTTCAACGTCATACACTACTCAGAAAAGCATTGAAACCATTACTTGATGAGCAACCAACAGAACTAGCTATCTTTGTTTTTGGCGACGAAAGCGAACGTGAAGCACATGCCTGCGCAGCTTATTATGTAGCCACTGTGAATGCCGCAAAATTACCTAGTCGTAAAAAAGAAGACAAATTTAATGCCCTAAAATCAATCAGCATGCATGGCTACCTGGCTGAACATGATTACAGCTACGTTAACGCTCGCGTTGCAGGTAATACCTTATGCCGTGAGCTTACGATTACACCTCCAAACGAATTAAACCCTAACATTTACCGCAAAAAAATAGCTGAATTAGCTAAAAACCATGGCTGGAGGCATGAAGAATTTGATATGCCTACCCTAAAAAAAATTGGGGCTGGTGCATTTTATGCCGTTGGTCAGGGAAGCAACCCGCAAGACGCGGCTATTGTACATTTAACATACAAACCTAAAGATATGCAAAAATGTATAGCCTTGGTAGGTAAAGGCATTTGTTTTGATACTGGCGGGCACAACTTAAAACCAGCTAAATACATGCAAGGCATGCATGAAGACATGAATGGTAGCGCTGTTGCACTAGGTATTTTGCTTGCTGCCAGTCAGCAGCAACTACCTGTTCAGATTGATTGTTGGCTAGCGATTGCTCAGAACCATATTGGTCCATTGGCCTATAAGCAGAATGATGTAGTGACTGCGCTTAACGGCACAACAATTGAAATTGTCCATACAGATGCCGAGGGCAGAATGGTGCTTGCTGATACTTTAACACTTGCAAGTCGAGAAAAACCAGACATTATTTTGGACTTTGCCACACTGACAGGTAGCATGATGACAGCACTTGGAAGCCGCATGAGTGGCGTGATTAGCAATCGACCTGATCTTGCCTGTAGGGCAGTAGGGGCTGGCATCGCAGCGGGTGAGCGCATTGTTGCTTTCCCATATGATGATGACTATGAGAGCGATTTGGACAGTGATATTGCTGATATTAAGCAATGTACACTAGAGGGGGGAGCTGACCATATTCACGCTGCAAGGTTTTTAGGCAGATTCATTGAGCATGATATAGCTTGGATCCATGTGGATTTATCCTCCGCAAACAACAAAAGTGGACTAGGTGCAGTGAATAGCGATACGAATGGCTTTGGTGTCGGATTCGGTCTAGAACTTATAAAGAATTTAATTCAAGCCGGCTAAACATAGACTAAATGCGTAAGGATAATTGATGCAAAATTTACATAACAACCTCGCTTGGCTTACGCAATTTCCGGATTTAGTTGATTTAGACCAGCATGCGAGAGAATTACTAGCCAATCATTCACGCATCGTAGAAGCTCCCATTGGTACCATCGGCTACCGAGAGGGTACGCCCTGCGGAGCCTATGTAATGCGTTTAGCGGGCCGTTCGCGTGTATTTAAAATGTCGACTAACGGTCGTGAGATTTTACTTTATCGGGTTTCAGCTGGTGAAACATGTGTCATTACCACCACTTGCCTTTTAGGTAATAGTGATTATCCAGCCTCAACCATTGTTGAAGAACCAATTCGTGATGTGCTGATTCCTTCCAACATCTTTCATCAATTAATGGTGGATTCCGCAATATTTCGTAAATACGTAATGACTAATTATGGCGCATTAATCACCGATTTAATCGTGCTATTAGATGAGGTCGCATTTCATAGTTTAGATGCACGTTTAGCTAAAGTGTTATTAGACGCCAAGGCTTGCCAATTAACTCGAACACACCAACAAATTGCCGACGAACTGGGCACTGCACGCGAAGTTGTTAGTCGTCAATTAAAACGACTTGAACAAAAAGGGGCTGTAACATTAGGTAGAGGTCAGATAGCAATTACAAACCGAATTACATTAGAAAAATTAGCTAACGCCTAGCATGCTAACAGTTCCAAAACCCTCATATTTTTGGCGACGCTTATTCTAGAGGCCAAATTGTTTCAATTTATTAGGGTTAATTTATTTGAGCAATAACAGAGATTCACTGAAAATCCAATAATCTATCGGTCACAAAGCAAAAAGCCCTCAAACGAGGGCTTTTGTCTGACCACAGTAGTTGTGGTCTAAATAAATAGCTTGGCAGTGACCTACTTTCGCATGCAAAAAGCATACTATCATTG
>NZ_JABFRA010000035.1 GCF_013141425.1 Methylotenera sp.
TGCCTGCACGGTGGTAGTAGTGGTCGTTGATCAGTTGCAATGCGCCGTCTTCGGTGTTGATGCGACCAGCAGTACCGCCCACTTGCACCACTTCCATGCTTTGGAAGTTGCTGTTAGTCAAGGTAATGGTACCTTTCGCTGCGGTGTTGGCACCAATACCAGTGGTGATACGTAAGGTATCCACACCTGCACCACCGACGATTAAGTCACCTGAAACCCATTCAGCTTTACCGTCGTCCACTTTAGAGGTTGTACCTTGTGTACCGCTACCGAAGCCACCAACAACAAAAACGTCATCGCCTGTACCGCCGTAGAGTTTATCGGCACCACCGTGACCAATTAACAAGTCATTACCACCGTTACCGTAGTACACGTCATTGCCTAAACGCATGGTGGCATTATCCACACCTTCGCTGCCGTAGACGGTTTCGCTGTTGTTGGAACCATCAATGCGTACATAGCTATCGACTGTGCTGTTGGTTTGCGCATCGTAGATGGCATCGATGTTGTGGAATAAATCGGCTACGGTGTAGTCGTCTAATTGGAAGTCGCCGCCAGTGTAGGTAGCTTCATAGGTAAGGTCACCAATCTCTTGAATTGGCGCACCGAACTCATCCAAAACTGGGTTGCCATCCACGTCTACCACGTAGATTGGATTGCCGAATTCATCAAATAACAGGCCTTGACCAGTCACAATATTAGGATTCGAAAACACAACATCTGCGTAATCAACCAACACTGTCACAGATTCTTTTGGGCCGCCGGCAACACCGAAGAATTGCACGCCTGGGTTTAAGAAACCTAAGTCTAGCGATTCACCGTTGTTGGTGATTTGTTCACCAGACAAGACGATGTTTTTACCGCTAGCCACTTCAATGCGCTCAATGCCTGTGAAAGCTAAGGATTCAGAGAAGTCACCTGATTGAGTGAATTCTAATGTGTCCACCGCATTGTAACCACCGATGGTGGTGGCAAATGAGCTCAATGCTGCTGAGCCTGGGCGGGTGACTAAGTTTAGGCGAACGTCGGTTTCAATGAGTTGCGCTTGAGCGAGAGAAATTATGTCAACACGTTCTCCAGTTACTGAATCTAACGCAGTAAGTGCTCCTGTGTCTTCATCTGCTTCTAATTCAGTATAAAGTGCTTCATCACCTGCATTGTCGAATTCTGAAACGCCGCCCACAATTGTGGTTAAATTTACAAACTCAGCACCAATTCTGAAAGTGTCATTACCATCTGCACCAACTAGACTATCATCACTGCCAACGAGGTATAAATCACCCACAACGGTTTCATCGCCTGCTGAACTTCCACCACCTTCAATATAGTCTTGACCATCACCACCATCAAGGATGTCATCACCTTCGCCAGCGCCAATAAAATCATTGCCTACACCACCTAAAATGAGATCATTGCCTAAACCAGAGAAAATATAGTCATCGCCGTCACCACCTAGTACGACATTAGTACCGTCACCAGCAAGAATAACATCATCGCCTAGTCCGCCTAAAATGAGATCATTTCCTGAACCAGTCGCGATGAAATCATTTCCAGTTCCACCATCAATCAAGTTATTACCAATATCAGTAACGCCATCGCCAGTTGAAATCGAGTCATCACCATCACCACCTAAGAGTACATCGTTTCCAAGGCCACCAATGAGGGTGTCGTTGCCGCCTAAACCATCAATAATATCGTTGCCTGCGCTACCGTCAATTATATTATCCAAATCATTTCCAGTAATATCATCCGCGCTTGTGGTGCCAGTGTAGTCCGTCTCTGTTGCATTAAATATTTTTTTTGCCATTTTATTGCTCCGAATTAAGTTAGTTATATTTAAAACATATTTGTTTATTAAATGTGCTTGTGTAATATCACCTTAGCTAAAGAAGACTTATGCTTGCCCTAGCTAAGTGCGACTCATTAATATGGAACTGCTGGTGCAGGTGTTGCTGTGCCACCAGGTGGTACAAAACCTGTTACGCTAACACTGGTAAATCGATTTGGGTTTCCAGCAGCACTAGCTTCTTGGTAAGTTTGACGCAAGCGGATTGCATTTGCCACAGCTACAGGTGCGGCTGAACTACAAGTCGAATGAATATAGTTCATATGTGAAGATGCTGCAGGTGTCATTGTGTCAGCATCCAACCAATTAACATCAGTGGTCAACTCGACCCAGTTAGTATTGATTGAAGCAGATTGCTGTGCCGCAGTTGGGTTATCTGTAGCAGGATTTGGTAGCGTATCTAGGCCGTTAATCGCACCAGTGAATGCTGGCGTCGTAAGTGGTCTGGGTACATAACCCTTACCTGTTGCAGAGTTGTATAAAAGGCTACCGCGGTGTTGTACTGAGGTGTATGTGCGTCCTGCGCGGAATGTCACTTCACCAGTAGCAGATGTCGTCGCATACGCTACTGCAACTGGTCTGGTACCAAAGCCGCCACGTACAATGCTATTTACTTCAAAGTAGTCATTGCCAGGCAATACATTATAATCGGTGCTATTTAGTGTCACTTTTGTACCATAAATGCATTCTGTTTTTGCTGCATTACGCCACACAGCATCTAACACAGTACCAATATTTTTTGCAACATTACCGGTATAGGTGTTATTCACGGTAACTTGACGTACCGCACTCGTGACAAGTGTAAAGCCCGTAGCGGGTGAAGCTAAATCATTTGCTGGTGCAGGAAGAATCGCACCAAAAGTATAAGCGTTACCAGTCGCTGGATTGATGGTAGCGCTAGAACCAAAGTTACCGCTGGTATTAAGTAAAATAAAAGCAGATGTTCCACCAGGCTGTTGTGCGATACCAGTTGTAATTGGCGCAACAGTAAAGCCTGTCAAAGGTAAATTAACGAACCCAGCTGGGGCAGCTAATACTTGAGCAGTAGCCAAGCCTAAAGCGCCGATAACGGCAAATTTAATTGTTAAGTTTCTCAATTCTCACTCCTGTTATAGAATAAGCAGGCATTTGTGGCTGCCTGCTTCACCAATTCACCACAATCCTTTAGTCCCTCGTAAGTACTAACTAGGTTGCGGTTAAATTCTTATTGGGGCGGTCGCAAATGCCCCTGTGAGTCTTTATTGCGTTTTCGCCATGCTGTCTTCCCGCACTATCAGCCAGCGGCCATTTCTATTTGCTAAATCTACAATTTTTCTGACAGAGATTTGTTTCGCATCCGCACCCACGCTTTGCGTAAATATTGCCAATGCTTGGTCACCATTGGGTTCTATGGTTAGGTGCGAAATCTTAATAGCAGGATTATCTTCATTGCTTAATTCAAACTTGCGTTTACGCTCCCACTGTTGGCGCGTGCTGCCATCGGGCGTTTCAAAGTCGGCGGCATAGCTGTTAAAGTAAGATTCTAAGTTCTTATTGCTTAGCGCCGTTGCCCAGGTTTTTAGAGTGCTATCAATGGCTTTTTGCTTTTCAGCATCCACTGGGTTGGTCGCGCTCACCACTAATTCCGCCTGCATGGCTTTTTGTATTTCGGCAATATCTTGCTCGGTCGCGTTTACTTTTTGCTCTGCATTCGTTTTTGTGGCCACTGTTGCCAGTTTGGCTTTCGCCTCTTTTCTGTAGTTTGGTGCTTGGTCAAAGTCATAGCGCAAGTTCAGGCTCATGGTTTGGCCAAAGTATTTTTCACGAATAGTCGCGTCGTAACTGGTTAGAAAGGTGATTTGGTCATTTTCATCTTCCCCTGTTAAGCGCAAACTGCCGCCTAACATAAAGTCATCGCGCACGGGGTTTAAGCCCGGGCTGGTAAAGCTTTTACCTCCAGCGGCAAAACGTGCAACACTGTCTTGCGCGAGGTTACCAAATTCATGGCGATACAGACCGTGCAATTCCAGTTCTGCGCCCCAGTCCAACTGCTGCCAAGAATAGATGGCTTTTCCACCTAAGCCAGAACGAATAGAGTCGAAACTGCGACTTTCTATAGCCAAGTTGATAGGTGAACTTTGTTCTGCGTAGCTATTGAGTATCGGAGTTAGTGTAATAGGGTCATATACGGGTAATAACTCTTTACCATTCTCACTATAGCCACTTTCTTTAATGTGGCTGTAATCTAAGCCTGCCATCGGCACAAAGGTAACATTGTCGTTATACATCAGCGGCCAACCTGCAGCTAATCGGCTTGAGAATTGCCAGCTATCATGCTGTCCTGTGGCCGTGTGCGTGGTTAAATGTCGGTGAGTATCATAGGTATTGCGACCTACACCCACAGCGGCATTTAAGTAAAAATCCTCCCAATTCCGGCTACCATAAACAGTAGCTAAATAACTGTTGGTATCAATACGGTTATTGGTGGTGTTGCTACTGTTGGTAATGTTGCCTCTTGCGTAGCTAAAGGCAAGCCCAAGGCTGGCATTGCCGTTATACACATCCAATTCACGGTCTGCACCCATGGCGATTCCTGCGGCAGACACGCTATAACCATCGGCTTGATCGAAACCTTCCTGCGAGCCTCTATCGCCAAACCCTTGCACCCAAATACCTTTACCATTAGTCAGGGTATTGTCAGTGATCGCGCTTGTGTCTTTTGCATCGTTTTTAGCTTTAGCTAAATAACTATTCAGCAAACGGTTATCCAGCATGCCAAATACCCGGTCTGTATTGCTTAAGACTAAACGTAGTGCACCGTCGTTGGTTTCGGGGCGTAATCGCTCAGCAGCACTGACTAAGTCTTGGCCATGCAAGGCTAATAGCTCGGCTTGCAAAGCGCCTTGCAAACCGTTGCCCATGGGTGAAAATGCTGCATCCAGAGCGTTATATGCTGCCGTGGTCAGCAGAGGTCTGATTAAAGCTGGGACACTCAAATCGGCTACCAGTATTAATTCGCCATTAGTTTCGCTTACCGACCAGGTAATCCAACCTGAGGTGTCGGTTTGCTGTACAGTGGCAGGGCTTAATGCATTTACATGTGTTGCGATGACAAATTTTTGCCCATCAAACACCTGAGTGTTGGTCTCTACTGACGGGACTATGGTCACGCTGTTGCTAAACGTTGCCGTCCCTAATGTATCCAGTTTGCCATAGACAACTTGATTGAGGTCGTATTTGCCAATCAGTGTGCTGATCTGGCTGCCGGACCAAAGGGTATCGCCGCCTACGGATAAAGTGGTTTTCCCCAAATTAATATTACCTGCGGCGCTAAGATTGCCACTGATGGAGATAAGATTGCTATTACTATAACTATTAAGACCTACAGTTAATGTCCCTGTGCCAGTATTGAGATTGGCTGCGGTGACGTCCCCACTCAATGCCACACCGCTTGTATTCAGGGTGACATCCCCCACTACACTGAGTAAGCCCAAGTTAGTGCTATTGCCAATTATATTTAAACTGCTGAGGCCGCTAATGCTCCCCAGGCCGCAGGCGGCCTGACAGTCCATATTCATAATATTGGTGCCTAAACCATTGGCCGAAATGGTGGGTGTGCCCCCTCCACTTGTGTATGTGTAGTTAATTGTATTGACTGCCCCTGCCACATCATTGAGGTTAATGCTGGAAACAGAGCCGCTGGTATTAGTGAGTGTAAAGGTACGTGCTCCTGCAGCTAGAAGTGGGTCCGTGTCACTTTGGTCTACCGTAATGCCAGTAATAAATCCTGTGTTGATAATTTCGTGGGCGCCCGTACCTAAAATGATGTTGCCGCCTATAGTGCCCGCATTGTTAATCTGGCTATTTCTTACGCCTACATCGCTTGCCGTGTAAGTAATCGCCAAACTTGGATCTGCCGCCAGTGCCCCGGTGAGAAGTGGATTACGGTCGACTGCCAAAATATCGCCACCAATGGTCGCATTTGGTAGCAGATTAATCGTGGTGAGGCCGTTACCAAAACTTGCAACGCTAGGAAAAGAAGCACCATCCTGCACAGTTAAATCTAGCGAGGCGGCGTTGGTGTAAACCCCATATGAAAACTCGCCTGCAGAGTTATACACTTGACCAAACGTATTGATAGTCAGTGATGACGTGCTATTAATGGCACTAATGTTAGCGGCAATGCCAACTTCTACACCGTTGTTGGTTAGTGTATTCGTCAACGCATCGAAACCCCACAATGCAGGGTCAAAGGCGCGGACAGGTAGCCCGTCAATATCGTACAGTGTATCAAGCGAAATAAGGCTATCCGCGTTGTTGTTGATGGTGACTGGGTTGGTGCCAGTCACTGTGATGTTGCTCAATGGGCCGACAGTGGTGGAGGTATTGCTTAATGTGGATTGGGTGACATTGATATCGGTCGTGTTGTTGTTAAGGGTGGCGCTACCGCCACTGCTGTCCAGTATCACGGTGCCTGTGAGCGTGGTATCCGTATTGTCCGAAGTGCCTGTGCAGGTAAACGTGGTGTCGCCGTTATCGGTACAAGCTGCCTGAGCGTTGACGATGCTAGCCAGTAAAGCCAAGGCCAGTAATACATTGGCGTGTAAGCGGTTAGTTTTAGGTGTGAATAGCGTGTTCATTATTTTGCCTCCACAACTGAATTGAGTGTGTTGCTTAAGTTAAGCGCAGTATTAATTTTGCTCGCCTTTACTTTGTTGCGCTTGGGCGGTGGGTCGGTTAAAAAGCCGCTCTGCCGTTTGCTTGGATTAGCAAGCGTTTGGTTACTAACTGGCATATCATGTTCACTTACAATTTGCCATTGGCCATGTTTTTGCTGGAAGGTGAGAATTTTACGCACATGCTCCTGCTTGTCGCTGTGCTTAAGCGTTTGCGTAAAAACTGCCACCATTGTGGTATCTTCGGCGGCCACCACCACTTTACTGATTTGCACAGACTTCACGTCAGCCGTCACAAACTGCATTTTTTGCAATTCAGCCCAGTGGTTATGGCTCTGCCCAGCGGGGGTAAAACTATCTGCATAAAGGCTAAGGTAGGTTTCGGCATTTTTGTCTAACTGAGCCTGATGCCATTGCTCAACGGCCGCAGTGACTTCTTGTTTTGCGCTGATTGTTGCCGCTTTTACTTGTTGCAATACAGGCAACGCCTTGATTTTATCCAGCTGCTTAACGAGCGCCAGCTCTGCCGAAGTTGGCATGTTGCTGGCAGCATCTAAGGTTCTATCGGGTTCTATAAAGCTTGTAGCGGCTGCTGGTGGTACAGCTTTTTTTGCCGCATCAAAATCGTAGCTTACTGAGAGCCACACGCCACGTGGTGCACCCGGTGAGATGAATTGCGAAGGGATCCATTCACCTGAGTTATAGTTAAAGCCACCCGGGCCAATGGCACCAAAAGTAGAAGGCGCAAATGGGTTAATGCCAAGCCGTCCAGCAGTGTAATATTTCTTATCCAGCACGTTGTTCATCAGTGCACTAAATGCCCAGCCACCACCAAAGTCATAACGCGCATTCATATTAAGTACGGCATAGCCTGGGGCTTTGCCAGCATAAAAGTTATCGGGTAGTTTCCTAGGGACAATACCTAAACTTGGGACTTCTACGCCAACAATGGGACCTGGGCCAGGCGTATGTGCATTATTCTCGTTACCACGTAAAAATGAATCACTATGCCCGACAATACTGGTATTGACTTTAAACTTAGGACTTACTTTATAACCCCAGTTAAAGTTAATGTTGTTAAATGGCACCCCAGGCATCACGTTGCCTGGGCTTACGGTGATCATTTGATAAGTTGGTGTATTTATTACATAGTTTCTGCTACTGTTATTGGGGCTAAGCATTTTAAAACTGGATTGAAAAGTGGCTTCCGTCAGAGAGTAGTTAATTCTAAAGTCAGATTTGCCATACTCACCTGCCAAGCCAAACTCAATACCTTGACGGCGCGTATCACCGATACTTTGGAAGAAATTTAGCTCGGGGGTGAGTGAAGTCATATAAATATCATCACGCAGGTCGGTACGGTAAGCACTGACGTTCCATTCTAAGAATTCGCTAAATTTGCCACGGGCACCCACTTCCACAGTTTGTGCTTTGACTTGCGGCAAGTAGGGGTCGCCAGATAGGGCGCTAGGCAAAGAGCAGCCACGACCTTCTGCAATACTACGGGGTACTAAACTGCCGTGGTGACGAGGATCGTCTACCAAAGTGGCATCATATGCACAACCCAACTCCACTACCGATGGAGCGCGTGTACCTTGACTCCAATTGGTATAAAGATTTAGGTTGGGCTTGGCCTGCCAAGTAGCGCCGATGGCGGGATTAAATGAGCGATAGGTGAATTTTTCGGTAGCGGCTACGTCGAGTGTAGCAAATCGCTTAATATCCGTTAAGTAATTAGCGGGGATAGGTTTACTTAAATCAAACGGGCAATTTGATAAATTATCGCCAGGGCAAGTGATCCCCGCTTGCCATAAAGCAAGAAATTGATTGGTAAGTGTTGGGTAAACAAGATCTATGTTTCTCGCGGTTGGTGCAAGGGTATTGCGCACATCGGTAAGATTGTAGCGCCCAGAAAACGATAGATTTAGGGTTTGTATAGGTGACCAGGTTTCACTGGCATATAGGCTTTTGGTGGTCGTAGTGCCAGAAAAATCGTTAATCGGAATGTCATGTTGTGCCGCATAAAACTCATCTCCCAATTGGTTGGGGTCGCTATACACGTTACGATTATCATCAAGTAGCGCAAGGCGTTGTGTGCCTTTATAACTTGCTTTAGCTTGATCGATCGATGCACCTAACATTACTTTATGCTGGTCTAAGTTAAAGTTAACTTGCAGTCCGCCACCAAGTGATGTTTGCTGAATGTCCGATTTAGTGATAATTGCAGTGGGTGTACCTTCCACAACGCCCGTGCCTGTGAACCCAGAAGATCCATCATTAAATCCATCGCGAGGTATTTGGCCATCTCTTGATAGTAATAAACCGCCTTGGCCAAGCCCACCAGTGCCTAATGCTGAGCATGATGCAAAGTTAGGTGGAGTTTTAGCAAGAATATGCATTGTATGGCCAGTAATAGGGTCATCATAGGTTATGCCCCCTTGTTGGGGATCAAGGAAATGTATATTGTCAATACTATAACTATTTAAACTTGGTACACTTGAACCTCCATTAGGGTTTACTAAATACGACATGACAGGCGATATGCCAAATGCCTCTTTTAACGCTGTCTGCATCGCAGGCGGTAGCGTGCCGTTATATGCCCTCCCCGTTACAAGACTTAAGTCATCAAAACCGTAATATGCACCTGAAAGCCCGTCTCCTGCTCCAGATTGATAGCGAGGCCAGTTGGCGTCATCTACCAAAACATAATCAGGTACGCCATCCTTGTCATGGTCAGTGTAGGCACAAG
The DNA here is from genome assembly GCF_013141425.1 of Methylotenera sp. Classification (GTDB taxonomy): domain Bacteria; phylum Pseudomonadota; class Gammaproteobacteria; order Burkholderiales; family Methylophilaceae; genus Methylotenera. The sequence goes on from NZ_JABFRA010000035.1 coordinate 9,251, forward strand.
TAGGTGTTTCACCTGGATCAGTTTTTCTAGTTTTATATAGGGTATTTTTTCTACTTGTTCCCTGAAACGTATCAGCGCTAACAATGTCACCAGTACTCGAGTAACGGTCACTCTGGCGATGATAGGCCATACCCGTAATATTGACCTTATCATTCAGATCAAATGCGCCCGCAATTTGAAACTGTAGCAACTTATTTTTGGTTTCATCGGGTGAAGTAAATACTGCGGCGGCATCTTCACGGTACAGTTCTTGTGGCACCGTGCCGTTACCCACCAACTTATTCACAACGCCTAAGGTTGAGAAGCTAAGCGAGGTGCGCTCACCTTGCCACTCTAATTTACCAAAGGCTTGGTTAACTTTTGAGGGTGAATTTTTACGCCAGCCGTCCTCCATAAACAGATTCACCGCACCAAACGCGGCATAGTTGCCGCCATCCCAACTATCTTGTTCTTTGTTGGCGTTGTTCCAGCCGCCTGAAGCTTGCAACTGTTTACGCCCATAAGAGCCACCAAGAATTTCTGCCGAAAAGCCAGGCGAAGTAAAACCACTCTTGGTCTTCATAGACAGCGCGCCACCCAGAGTGTTAAGCCCAAATAGAGGATTAGAGCCTGGGAATAAATCAAAGCCGCCCAGTGCGTTCATGGGTAGCATGTCCCAATTGACAATATCGCCAAACGGTTCATTCACGCGTATGCCATCAAAAAACACTGAGAGCCCTTGCGGCGAGCCAATTTGTGGCGATGCCGTAAAGCCACGATAGGTTACGTCCATTTGAAATGGGTTGCCTTGGTAGTCATTGACATTGACAGATTGCAGTTTTGAATTGAGCAAATCAGACAAGCTGAGCGAATGCGCCTCTTTAATTTCTTTCGCTGAAATGCTTTGAATATTGCCTGGGATTTGTTCTTTAGTTAGCGCTAAGCCTGGCATTGGGCCAATATCTTTAAAGCGTTTGGCACGGACTTTAACGGAATTCAGTTTAATATCAATAGGCGCGCCATCTGAGGTTTTAGGTTTTACATTGGCTTTGGCAGCATCACTGACGCCTTGCAGGTTAGCGTCAGTGGCTTCTGCAGCGAGTAAGGTTGCTTTATTAATCGTATAGCCATCTACCGCTGAAGGTAGCTTGGCTGCGGCTTGCGCGGTGCTGGCTTGGGCGGTGTTGGATTCTTCAGTGGTTTGTTGCTCGCTCACTACCGCTACCCCCTCAGCCCCGGCTCTTTCCCCTGAAGGGAGAGTGAGGTTATCTGCTGCGAATGCATGGCTGGCACATAACGTTAAAAGCACCCAAGACAAAGGCTTGAGTGCAAATGGAGGTTGATGATGCAATACAGCGAAAGGGCGAGACGGTTGCTTAACTGTATTCATGAAACTTCCTCAAGGATGGATGAAAAAAACGTAATAAAATGACACACAAAACCATCAAGCAATATGCACCAAAAAATCATTGTTGGCGATGCCAAAAGTTCCCTCATAGAGTAGGAAAATTTCCTGACTTTTAGGGGTGGCTGAACTTGTAGCTTTTGATGAAGATTTTATGGTTCAATTTGAGCAAAATAAGCAGGCATCGTGGCTGCCTGTAGGCCAATTCACCACAACTTGTTAGCGCCTAGTCAGTACTAAGTGGGTTGCGGTTGAATTCAGTTAAAAGACAGTTCACGGTGCCCCTGCCATTTGTATTCGTCATTCCAATTTTCTTTTGTTATTCCAATTCCCTCTCCCCAACCCTCTCCCGCAAGCGGGCGAGGAGGGTTGAATCCTCTCGCCCTTTGGGAGAGAGTTAGAGAGAGTGCAGCTATTTTCTCGGGTCAAACTGCCAATTCAAGCTGAACCAAACACCCCGTGGCGCACTTGGTGCAATAAAGTTAGTGCTTAGCCAATCATTCGAGTTGTGGTTGTAGCCACTAATATCACGTTGACCTTGTATCACTGGGGAGAACGGATTTCGCCCCAAACGCCCAGCACTAAAATACTCTTTATCAAACAAGTTGGTCACTAACATGCTGGCTGTCCACTCGTTATTAAATTTATAACTGGTCTGGAAGTTAAAGGTGGCATAGCCTGGCACTTTTCCCGGGTTATTAGTGGGTTGGCGTGTGGTGGTAAAGTTCTGTGATATTCCCGTTGCTGGGTCAGTTATTGAATAGTGCACCTCTCGCGCCACACCTTTTTTATGCTCATTATTCTCATTGCCACGTAAGAAGCTCTCAGAGTGAGCTACGGCGGTGAGTCCGACTGTCCACTTAGGCGTAAGGTCATAGCTGACGTTGGCATTTAGGTTATGGAGTGATACCCCAGGCATGCGACTACCATCTTTTACTGTGATGAGATAGCCGACATCATCACCAATGATAGCTTGCACGCCGCTACTGTTGTCGGCGCTGGCCATTTTAAAGGTTTCTTCAAAGGTGGCATCGGTTAACGCATAGTTAAGTTTAAAGCGTGCCTTACCAAGGGTGCCGCCAAAGCCGGCCTCAATGCCTTGACGGCGCGTATCGCCGATCGTGTCAAAAAAGTCTCGCCCCGGTGCAAGACTGACTAAATAAATATCGTCGCGCAAATCGGTGCGATAAGCGCCAAGATTCCATTCGACATTGTCTAGCCCCAAGGCTTTATTCACTGTACCGCGCAGGCCAATATCATAGGTAGTGGCCTTGATTTGCGGCAGATAAGGGTCACCTGAGAGTGCGCTAGGTAGCGAACAAGTGCGGCCGGGGCCATACACGCTCTCGGTACCATCTGGGTTTTTTCTGCGTCCCAACGCACAACCCAGCTCAATCACGCTTGGCGTGCGGGTGCCTTGCGCCACATTACCAAAGATATTTAAATTGGGTGTAGCTTGCCATGTGGCGCCTAGTGAAGGGTTGAGTGAATAATAGGAATACTGTTCAGTTTTTGGTTTGTTCAATAGGTGAGAAAGGTCAGGTTTGCGGTAGCCAGTTGGTACGCCATTGCAATTGCCATTGGGGCAGATACCAACATCATCAGGGTAAGCTGGGTAGGCATGTAAAGGGGTGTCATAAAGTGACGCGCTTTCACGCACGGCCAAGGTGTTTTTTACTTTGGTTTGGTTGTAGCGCAAAGCGCCTGTCAAATGCACAGTTTCTATTGGGCTCCAGGTTTCACTGGCGTAAATGCTTTTGGTAAGTGAGGTGCCTTCAAAATCGTTATTGCGTATCTCGCCGCCCTCGTTGGCGGCAATGTAGGCATCTAAGGCTTGTTGTGGGTCAAAATAGGCATTGCGCTTGGCATCCAAAAAACCTAAACGTTGCGTAGTGTTGTAGTCGGCACTGGCAGAATCAATTGAAATGCCAACCATGAATTTATGGTGTTCTAAATTCCAGTTAAGTTGTACAGCACCACCTTTCACCAGTTGGTCAATGTCATTTTCGGTAATTACTGCCGTTGGTACGCCCTCAATTACTGTGCCGGCACCGTAAGCATCAAAAGCCCCATCTACAACTTTAAATCCACCTGTAGTTGGATTATCAACGGTAGCAGGTTCGAAATCAAGGTAGCCAGGGCTACTCCCTGACTGAGTTTGATATACTGTATTGCCATTGGCATCGGTGCGTGTACGAGCTTCAATGCATTTCTCAAGATTTAGAGCACGCTTTGTCAACAACAGGCTCTTACTGTAAGTGCCGTCATCTTTGTTTAGGGTGTAATAATATTCCCTAGAAGTTGTAGCTAGTGGACCCAGTTCACCTAGGCCTGGGCCCAAAATTCCCGAACCTAGGTAGCCATATTCTGCGTCTCCATTCGGGATAGGGTCTGGGCTAAAATTATTTATCCTGTCTTGCTCTGCTTGTGGGACTGAGGCTGCAGAAACATAGTAGTTCTTAAAAAAATTAAAACGTTCCTGAACATAATTACCATAATACTCAGGTAGTTTTTGGTTGAGCGAATTTTGAATAAGCGACATGTCAAAAGAGCCGTTGAGTTGGGCATCCACTATAAATTTAACCTGAGGATTGCTGTTATATTCATTTACCAACGCGACATAATCAGCATAGAGAGGATCATCCGGTAATGTGGTTGGTAAATCTCTAACTGCATCGGCATAGACGAATTCGTTGGCTATTCCTGAGCTGTCAACTGCAGGTAGCGTTACTAAGTAATAATCAGGTATGCCATACAGATTTCGATTTTGGCCATTAGTGGTGCTTTCGTATAGGCAGGTTAGTTGATCGCCAGAAGAGATTTTTTTTGGGGCGAAAACATTATCTCCATCGCTAAACTCTGTATAAACATCTGACCCGACACTATGCCGTTTGCTATTACGGTTATACACCTGCCCAGTAATATTGAAGTTATCATTCACCTGAAACGCCCCACTTAGCTGAAACTGAA
>NZ_JABFRA010000115.1 GCF_013141425.1 Methylotenera sp.
CAATTTCATGGAATGCATTAAACGACTTTGACGGCCAAATAATGCGCGTAAGAGTTGCAAACCAAACTTACTTTAAAGCAGACCCTCAATGGCGCGGAGTCTTTGTTGATAAGCCAGTTAGCAACCTAGGCGTACAAATAGATTACTTTATATCACCAAACTTATTTATCACAGGTCAAGGCCTAGCCGCCTACGCAGGCAAAGCTGGCGCTTATATGGTAGGTGAAGTCGGCCTAGGCACAAAATGGGCAATTACTGATAATTGGTTTGTAGAAGGCGAAGCTCTGCTAGGCGCGGCTGGCGGCGGCGGTCTAAGAGTTGGCGGCGGATTAGTAGCACAAGGAAACGCCTCTATAGGCTACCAAATAACAGACGCGCTATCAATTTTAGCCACGGCAGGCCGTATGGAGGCATTAAAGGGTGACTTTAAAGCTAATGTGGCGGGTATATCGTTAGCTTATCAATTTACGGGGTTTACGGCGAAATAAGATTGAATACAAATTAACTAGCGAATTTCTTGTATAACTTGTAGATACTTATCAATTACAAATCGCTCATCAAACTCGCTCTCCATTTTCAAACGACCTGCAGCCCCCATAGAGTAACGTTCTAGCGGTGTCTTTTGAATCATCTCTAACATTTTTTCCGCTAAATCTAGTGGATCTCGCACTTTGCAAAGCATGCCATTGAGGCCATCATCAACTGCATCGCGACAACCAGTTACATCTGTTGTTACAATTGGTCTACCTATTGCAGCTGCCTCTAACAATGAGCGTGGCACGCCCTCACGATAAGATGGTAACACCACGCAATCAGCGGCAACCATATAGTGCTTCACATCATCTGATACTCCAAGGTACTCAACCACACCTTCTTTTACCCAATCTGCCATCTGCTCACTAGAAACAGCTGATGGATTTTTAACATCCAAAAAACCAAGTAGTTGAAATTTTATATCAGGATATGTGCTGCGCAAAATTCGTGCAGCCTCAACATATTCGCCAACACCTTTATCCCATAGCAAGCGTGCAACAAGTAAAAAACAAAATGTTTGATTTTTTGACGACTGCATCGGTGTATAGGGGAATTTAACGAGATCAATACCAGACCCAGGTAGTCGGCTCACCTTGTTTACTGTAACTAAACCCTGCTCAACAAACATCTGCAAATCTTCGTTATTCTGAAAAAATACATGGCATGAGCGCGACAAAGCTAACTTGTAAAGTCTTCTTACCAAACGTGTCAGCCAATTATCTCGCATAAATACAGCACCCAATCCTGCTATATTATTTATCACAGGAATACCCAACATATGAGCTGCAAGTGATCCGAAAATATTTGGTTTGATGGTATAGCCCAAAAATACATCAGGGCGTTCATTACGGAGTAATTTCAAGAACCGAAAAAATAACAATAAATCACGCCCAGGATGAGTGCCCTTGTTATCCATCGGCAATGCAACGAATCGACAGCCGAGCTCAGTAAGACGCGATGCATAATCATCACTTGGTGCAACTGTTACCACCTCATACCCATTTGCAACCAAAGCTCTTATTAAACCAGCGCGGAAATTAACTAAATTCCAAGCAGTATTTAAACCAATAACTACTTTCATGTACTTGAGTCATCTTTAACCAAAACCATTGAAAAAGTTTCCGCCGCTTGACGCCCAGCGATTGCCTTAAATAGCATTATCCAAAATCGCCATACCAAATAAACTGGAAACAAGAAGCTGAAATAGCTACTGATAAAATAATAGCGGGATTCCCCTTCTTTCAAACCACTTTGCTTTGCCATTGCAATAAAATCATTTGGTGTACATTTATAGTAAAAACTGGGAAACCCCTGCGCAGTACTTGTTGATGGGTAAACACTAAACAAAATTTTCCGCTTAATATTTTCGGGTAATAAAATATTGAGTCGAGCAAATATGGCGTTACGACTTGGTACGAAAATTAATGCCTTACCTCCAGGTTTTAATAAAGTTGCAATAGATCTAATAGCACCTTCAGTGTCTTTAAAATGCTCCAACACCGCTTGGCAAATTACTAAGTCACCATCACCAAACCCTTCAACCTTTGCAATATCGGCACAAATGGTTTCGTCATAACCCCCAACTGGGGCACGATCTAACTCCGACTGACAAATATCTATACCAACTACAGTTAAACCAAGTTGTTGTTTTTTATTGACATCCACGAAAGGTTGTTTGCCCCCTCCCACATCGTAAATTTTCATTCCTTGCTGCAAATATGATGGTGCCATTCGATTAATGAAATCTTTATTACCATCCACCAAAAAAGTTGATGGTAAAAACCTTCTATCAAACCATTTGCTTAAACTAACATTAGCATTCATGAACTTTCTCAACACACTCATCTCCCACTCTCCTGTTCTAGCCACGCTTGAAACATTAACACACTCCACAAAAGTGCCATCCAATTACGCTGACTACTTAAATGCTCTGCCCAAATTTTTCGAATATATGCCGGATGAAAATATCCTTCGCGCCTTAAGCGCTCTTCACTTATTAAGCTTTCTGCCCACTCACGTAAAGGTCCTCGTAGCCAATCGTGTAGTGGTACACCAAAGCCCATTTTAGGCCTATCTATTAGCTCACGTGGTACGTGGCGATAAAGCATTTGGCGCAACGGCCATTTAGTTTGGCCCTCACGCATTTTATAATT
>NZ_JABFRA010000113.1 GCF_013141425.1 Methylotenera sp.
TTGTTAGCGCGCTTCCAAGTAGCGTTCTAAACAATCTCTCTTAACCTAACAATCACACATCCTGAAATTTGGGATGTGTGTTGAAAAGAGGATAAATATGCACTGTGATTGTTTAAGCACAATTAAAAAATTTAGTTTTATTTAACTTTAAGGACTACCCATGAAAAAATCACTTTTAGCCATTGCCTTGCTTTCTGCAATGTATGGTTTTGCAGCGCCGATTGCAGCGATTGCAAAAGACGTTAACTTTTTAAACGTGTCTTACGACCCAACACGTGAGTTATACCAAGATTTCAACAAAGCATTCTCTGCTTATTGGAAAACAAAAACAGGCGATACTTTAGTAATCAAAACATCACACGGTGGCTCTGGTAAACAAGCACGTGCCATTATTGATGGCTTGGATGCGGACGTTGCAACGTTAGCCTTGGCTTACGATGTTGACCAATTAGAAGAAAAAGCCAAATTGATTCCAAAAGATTGGCAAAAACGTTTAGCACACAATAGCTCACCTTACACTTCAACTATTGTGTTTTTGGTGCGTAAAGGCAACCCAAAAAACATCAAAGATTGGGACGATTTAGTAAAACCTGGCACAGGTGTAATTACACCAAACCCAAAAACTTCTGGTGGTGCACGTTGGAACTACTTAGCGGCTTGGGCGTTTGCACAGAAAAAAAATGGTGGCGATGAAACAAAAACCAAAGAGTTCGTGAACAAACTGTTCAAAAACGTACCGGTGCTGGATTCTGGTGCGCGTGGATCTACTACCACATTCGTAGAACGTGGCATTGGTGACGTATTGCTGGCTTGGGAAAACGAAGCATTCTTGGCTCAAAAAGAATTAGGCGTAGGCAAGTTTGACATTATTGTGCCTTCACTTTCTATTTTGGCTGAGCCTCCTGTGACTGTGGTTGATAAATTTGCTAAAAAACATGGCAATGAAGCGGTAGCAAAAGCTTACCTTGAGTATTTATATACAGAAGAAGGCCAAGAGATTGCGGCTAAAAACTACTATCGCCCAACGTTATCCTCTGTTGCTAAAAAATATGAAGCACAGTTTCCAAAAGTGAACTTTGTGACCATTGACGCAGATTTTGGCGGCTGGCAAAAAGCTCAAAAATATCACTTCTCTGACGGTGGTACTTTTGACCAAATTTACCAAAAGTAATTTAGTTCATTAATTAGTTGTTAAAACAGATGCAGCGCCAGACAAAATCTGGCGCTGCTCTTAATCGGAGGCTCTTATCATGAGTTCAGTTTTAATTGTAGGTGGTGACCAAATTGAGGGCATCAAGCAAGTGCTAAACAACCACGGCGTGGACCAAATTAACCATTGGACTGGCCGCAAGTCGGGCGACAGCAGTCGCGTGATTCCACACGACACCAAAATCATTGTGCTAATCACCAATTGGATTAGCCACTCTATTACGCACAAAATTAAGAAAAACGCCATGAAACGTGGCATTAAAGTGATTTACACGCCCAACGGCGGCACCGCATTACATAACCGCTTGCAAAAAGCTGGGGCTGACTTTGCATTGGAGAGTGATTGTGAAAACTCCTCCATTCATTCCACTGACACACTGCATTAATTTTCATTCATTGGCCCATTGATACATTCTGGGCAGAAACAATCTGGGCAAATTTTTAGGCAATTAGGATTAAGCAAATGGCAACACTGCGTTTAGGCGATACTGCGCCTGACTTTATTCAAGAATCAAGCATCGGCGTAATTGGCTTTCATAGCTGGCTGGGCAATAGCTGGGGGATTTTGTTCTCTCACCCCGCCGACTTTACGCCTGTTTGCACCACCGAGCTTGGCGTTACTGCTAAATTGGCGGATGAATTTAAAAAACGTAATGTTAAAGTGATTGCGCTTTCTGTTGATTCAGTGTCTTCTCATTTAGGTTGGATTAAAGACATCAACGAGACACAATCGACTGTGGTCAATTTTCCTATTTTGGAAGATGCCGATAGAAAAGTTTCTGTGCTGTATGACTTGATTCACCCAAATGCCAGCACCACCAATACTGTGCGCTCTGTGCATGTGATTGACCCGAGCAAAAAAATTCGTCTGATACTGACTTACCCTGCCAGCACGGGCCGTAATTTTCACGAAATATTGCGCGTGATTGACTCGCTACAACTGACGGAATATCACAGCGTTGCCACACCAGCGAATTGGAAAGATGGCGATGATGTGGTTATTCTGCCGAGCATCACCGACCCTGATGAGTTATTAAGTAAATTCCCAAAAGGATTTAGGTCGATTAAGCCTTACTTAAGATTTACCCCGCAACCGAATAAATAAATTGCCAATTTAAGCATCGATAAACAACTGAACACCTCAGAGGATATATGAAACTAGAAACGTTGGCCATACACGCGGGTTACAGCCCAGAACCGACCACCAAAGCCGTAGCGGTGCCCATTTACCAAACCACGTCTTATGCGTTTGATAACACCCAGCACGGTGCCGATTTATTTGACCTAAAAGTACAAGGCAATATCTACACGCGCATTATGAACCCGACTACCGCTGTGCTTGAGCAACGGCTTGCGCAGCTTGAAGGCGGCATTGGCGCACTGGCTGTGGCCTCTGGCATGGCGGCAATTACCTATGCGATTCAAACCATTGCTGAAGCAGGCGATAATATCGTTGCGATTTCTACTTTATATGGTGGCACCTATAACTTATTTGCCCACACGCTACCCAAACAAGGTATCGAAGTACGCTTCTTTGATTATCGCGACCCTGCTGCGCTCAAGAAACTCATTGATAGCAAGACCAAGTTGGTGTTTACCGAATCGATTGGCAACCCGCTGGGCAATATTGTCGACATTGAAGCCATCAGTGATATTGCCCATCGCCACGGTGTGCCGGTGATTGTAGACAACACTGTTGCCACGCCAATTCTGCATCGGCCGTTTGAGCATGGAGCGGATATTGTGGTGCATTCGCTCACCAAATATATCGGCGGTCATGGTAATTCCATTGGTGGCATTATTATTGATAGTGGCAAGTTTCCTTGGGGCGAGCATAAAGAACGTTTTCCAACGCTAAATACTCCAGACCCTAGTTACCACGGTGTGAATTATGTTGAAGCTCTCGGGCCTGCGGCCTATATTGCACGTGCTCGCGTAGTGCCGTTACGCAATACTGGGGCGGCACTAAGCCCATTTAATACCTTTCTAATTCTACAAGGGCTGGAAACATTAGCCTTACGCATCGAACGTCACAGTGACAATGCCCTGCGCGTGGCGCAATATTTAACAACCCATAAAAAAGTGAAATGGGTGAAATATGCAGGATTAGCTGACCACCCTGAGCATGCTTTGATACATAAATATCTCAGTGGAAAAGCCTCCGGCATTTTAACTTTTGGTGTTGAGCATGGCCTAGAGGGCGGCACACGATTTATTGACGCGCTTAAACTCTTTACGCGCTTGGTGAATATTGGCGATGCTAAAAGTCTGGCTTGCCATCCAGCTACGACCACTCATCGTCAATTGAATTCACAAGAACTTAAAAAAGCAGGCGTAAGTGAAGACATGGTGCGCCTATCGGTAGGCATTGAAAATGTAGATGATCTTATTGCGGATTTGGCGCAAGCGCTTGAACAGGTATAAGTTCAGGCATGAATTGAGAATTACTGACAGAGGTTTTAAGTAAATTTAGGAAAAGTGGTGGTCGCTTAACACTTAAAACTAAGCGGCGTTATCTCCCCCCTCATTCCGGCACCTGCTTTTAAACAGGTCGCCGGATTTTTTTACTCTAGATTAAATACCATTAGGTCCTTTATGTGATGTTAAACGCAATAAAGCATTTACCATTACATCCACTTCCGCAGGTGTGTTATAAAAAGCGAGCGAAGGTCTCACCGTTGTTTCTAAACCAAAGCGACGCAGAATTGGCTGCGCACAATGGTGACCAGAACGAACTGCAATACCCTCTTGATTAAGCGCCGCGCCGACTTCCTCACTCTTATAGCCGTTTAGTGTGAAGGATAATACGCTGGCTTTTTCTTTCGCTGTGCCTACTAAACATAAACCTGGCACTTTGCACATTGCGGCCGTTGCATACTCCAACAGCTCATGCTCATAGCGTGCAATGTTGTCAATTCCAATGCGCTCTACGTACTCTAAAGCGGCACCCATACCAACAGCATCGGCAATGTTGCCCGTGCCAGCTTCAAACTTAGACGGTGCCTCATGGTAAACGGTTTTATCAAAAGTGACGTCTTGAATCATATTGCCGCCGCCTTGCCATGCAGGCATGTCTGCCAACAACTCAGGCTTGCCGTAAAGCGCACCAATACCCGTTGGACCAAATACTTTATGCCCAGAAAATACAAAAAAGTCAGCATCTAAGCCCTGCACATCAGTACGCATGTGCGACACGGATTGCGCACCGTCCAACAACACTTTGGCACCTGCAGCATGTGCCATTTGTATCATTTGCGCGGCGGGTGTCACTGTACCTAGTGCATTTGATACTTGTGTAAATGAAACCAACTTCACACGTGAAGTAAGCAGCCTTTGATACTCAGCCAACAATACTTGGCCGCTATCATCCACTGGCGCTACTTTGAGTTTTGCGCCCGTTTCTTGGCATAACTGCTGCCAAGGCACAATATTGGCATGATGCTCAAGGTGAGAAATTAAAATCTCATCTCCTTCACCAATATGCTTTTTACCCCAAGTTTTTGCAACCAAGTTAATCGCTTCGGTCGTACCGCGCACAAATATCACGTTATCCACAGACGGTGCATTGATAAAGCGACGCACTGATTCACGGGCTTCTTCATAGGCATCGGTCGCGCGTGCGGCTAGCTCATGTGCGGCACGGTGAATGTTTGAATTTTCATGCTGATAAAAGTAAGCAATCCGATCAATTACCGCTTGCGGTTTTTGCGTAGTAGCGGCGTTATCAAACCAAATCAGCGGGCGACCATTCACCAATTCGCGCAAAATTGGAAAATCTTTGCGTACCAAATTTGCATCAAACGGCGGATGTGCTGCCGCAGGTAGAGGTGCAGTTTGATTAAAGGGTGAGTCTTGCAAAAAATAATACGGGCTAGCGCTTGTAGTGCTGGCAGGGTTACCAGAACCTGCACTGGTAATACCAACTGAGCTAATGGATGCACTGCCTAACAATTGATTTAATTCCGATTGATAGGGCACATCTACACCGCCGAGCAACTGGCCTAAATCCAAATCGCCCGCAAATGGGATTGCGCTTGCAAAGCCTGGTGCATGTTGTAACTGAAAGGCTTCAACACCTGCAAAGTCTGGCTTTGCAGAACCTACACTCGGCAAGGCCGAAAAAAACGAGGGCGTAGGCGCTTCCACGGGGCTTGATTGATTTGCGCTTAAAGGCGAGCTTGCAGCTGGCAATACCGCATCAGTGGCAATGTGCGATAAAGAAGCATTAGAGGGAAAATCCGTTTGCCTTCCCAGTGGTGATCCTGCTGGAAAGCCCTCTGCATACAACTCATTCGCTATGCGACTCAACTCTGCAATATCTAACTGACCAGACACACTGGCTTGCCGACCCAATGCGAGTGCAGTTGCCATGCGCGGATGCTCGCCCGGAATTGCAGCTAGAATTGCTTCTGGCTCAAATGACGATAAATCGGCAAAACCAGACAAAAATGTATTATTTGTACTCATAGTAGTTGCCTACATCAACATTCTCCAACACGGCAATTGCGTCATCCGTTAATACTGCTAGTGAGCAATAAAGTGATACTAAATAGGATGCGATTGCCTTGTGGTTGATGCCCATAAAGCGCACAGATAAGCCCATGCTTTGTTGGCCTGGCAAGTTTGGTTGATACAAACCAACCACACCTTGACGGCTTTCACCTGTACGAAGCAATAAGATATTCGTTTTACCTTTTGTTACTCTTAATTTATCACAAGGGATAAGTGGCACGCCGCGCCATGTGATGAACTGTGAACCAAATAGGGCCACTGTTGGAGGAGGAACGCCACGACGTGTACATTCACGACCAAAGGCTGCGATTGCTTGAGGATGTGCCAAGAAGAAGGCTGGCTCTTTCCATACCTTTGTCAATAATTCATCTAAATCATCTGGTGTTGGTGCACCTGTGCGTGATTTCACTTTTTGTGAAGCGGCAATATTATTCAATAAGCCGTATTCTTTATTATTAATCAATTCGCTTTCTTGACGTTCTTTTACTGTTTCAATTGATAGGCGCAATTGCTCTTTGATTTGGTTATGAGGGCTGCTGTAAAGGTCAGAAACACGTGTATGAACATCGACCACTGTATTTACAGCGTTCAACACATATTCACGGCCCCATTCTTCGTAGTCCACAAATGTGGCTGGTAATTCACGTTCATCTTTTGCAGAACAATCTACTTCAATGGCACTTGGGTCTTTTGCTTTGTTAACACGGTAGATACCAGCTTCAACTGGTACCCATTGTAGTAAATGTACCAACCAGCGCGGTGTAATCGTGCTGAGCATTGGTACCGTTTTGGTGGCATTGGATAGAGTCCTTGCGGCGACGTCGCCCAATGCGGTTTGATGGTTAGTGTCTGTCATGTAATTCTCCTGTAAATAAATCTGTTTAAATTGTTAGTGAATCTTGCTGATTAAATTAATGCCTTGTTACTAATGATGTTGCTGAATTTCCGTTGCTTGCTTGCAAGTATCTGCGGTATTCTTAAGTGGCAAATTTGTATCGAGTGGTGCCGCCAATGTTTGTGCCTGTGTAATATTGCTTCCTGCGGGTACGCTGCGTGTTAACCATACATTTCCGCCAATCGAAGAGCCGCGGCCAATCGTTATACGTCCTAACACTGTTGCTCCCGCGTAAATCACCACGTCATCTTCTACTATAGGATGACGGGCATTTCCTTTTATTAAGTGCCCCTCCTCATCGGTTGGGAATCTTTTTGCACCTAGTGTTACCGCTTGATAAATACGCACATGTTTACCAATAATGGCGGTTTCACCAATAACCACACCTGTGCCATGATCAATAAAAAAGCTGTCGTCGATAGCGGCTCCAGGATGAATATCAATTCCAGTAACTGAGTGGGCAATTTCCGTTACCATACGCGCAATCAGTGGCAAACCTAATCCATGCAAAGCGTGTGCTAATCGGTAATGAATGATGGCCAAAATGCCTGGATAGCATACCAACACTTCATCTACACTTCTCGCAGCGGGGTCACCATCAAAAGCTGCTTTAATATCAGTATCTAACAGTAAGCGTATGGTTGGCAGCTGCTTAGCAAATGCCCGAACCAGCGACACTGGATCAATCGTTGTGCTTTCTGCCGAATTATCACTAGATTGCTGATTGAGTGTATCGGCAGCAAAATACAGTTCCAACTTAACTTGCGCTAATAATTCACGCAAAGCCACATCGAGCGTATGGCCGACAAAATAGTCAATGCCTTCTTCTTTTATATCCGGCAAGCCTAATCTGTTCGGAAATAACGCTGCAGCCAAACCGTCTACCACGCCCTGCAAGGCCTTACGCGAAGGCAGCTTTGGCGGGCGATTGCGCCTATTTCTAGTCTTGAGAGAATTTAACCGTAAATTTCGCAATTGCGAGACAACTTCACTGACGCCTAAATCGCTTGCATGCTCTGAATTTTGATTGTGTTTCATCAGCTTTAACTTAAATTTCTAACTTTGAGTGTCGTTTTATCAAGTTAGCTAAATCAAAAATGCAAAAAGCCAGTGGTCTATTCGACACACTGGCTTCCGGTTGTCCGGTCAGCACAAGCTAACTTAAAAGAATTGAATCTTATGACCTAACTATATTTTTAGGTATTCAAACATAGCCAAATATACACCACTCTTACAACTAAAAGAAGCGTTGATTTAAATATTTATCTACCCGTACTTATAGACATAATTTGAATAAACATATTACTTAATATTCTTTTACATTATTAAAATGCCGCTTTATAGTGTGCGTTGCAAAATTATTTTCAAGGCTTATTTAAATGTTTAAAAAATTACTTATTACCAGCTTGTTAGTTACATCAACGACCATTTCTTCTTTAAGCTTGGCGGCTGATAACAGCTTACTCAATGTTTCATACGATGTGACACGTGAATTCTATAAAGACTTCAATACAGCGTTTATTAAACATTGGAAAGAAAAAACAGGTGCTACCGTTACCATCAATCAATCGCATGGTGGCTCGAGCAAGCAAGCAAGATCGGTTTCAGATGGTCTTGAAGCGGACATTATTTCAATGAATCAATCTCCAGACATTGATATTCTCTATACGCGTGGCAAATTGATTCCAAAAGATTGGCAAAAACGCTTGCCGTACGAGAGCTCACCAACCAGCTCAACTACAGTGTTTTTAGTGCGTAAAGGCAATCCGAAGCAAATTAAAGACTGGGATGATTTGGTTAAGCCTGGCATCGCTGTAGTAATCCCCAATCCTAAAACTTCAGGTAATGGTAAATACAGCTACTTGGCCGCTTGGGGTTATGTGATTAAAAAAGGTGGCGACGAAGCCAAAGCAAAAGAATTTGTTGGCAAACTCTTTAAAAATGTACCTGTTTTAGATACTGGCGGCCGCGGTGCAACCACAACGTTTGCGCAACGCGGCATTGGAGATGTATTGCTTACATTTGAAAATGAAGTGAATTTAATCAAAAAGGAATTGGGTGATGATTACGACGTTGTGTATCCCTCCATCAGCATTTTGGCTGAAAACCCGATTGCCGTTGTAGACAAGTATGTCGATAAACATAAGAGCCGTGCGCTTGCTCAGGCCTATGCTGAATTTCACTTTTCTGAAGCTGGTCAGGAAATTGCCGCTCAACACGACATCCGTCCGCGCTTAGAATCAGTTGCAAACAAGTACAAATCTAAATTTAAGCCACTTGAGTTATTTAGTGTCGACGAAGTTTTTGGAGGCTGGGATAAAGCTCAAAAAACACATTTTGCTGATGGCGGTAATTTTGATCAAATTTACAGCAAATAGTTAATTAAGACAAATAGAAATACAGGATTAACATGGCTCAACAACCTATTTCTGCGCATGTGGAACAATTGCGACTTCAGTTAAAAGAATCGCTGCTTCTCGATTTTGATGATTATGGCCTAGCCGAGCAATTCACAGGTGAATTTAACAGCACCTTTATTGGCGTCAGATTGAACACGGCATTTCAGCCCATTTACGATAGTGAAGCAGGCGATTTAGCTGGCCACGAAGCGCTACTCAGGCCTTCATTAGGTGACGAGTTGGCCAGTACACCTGAGTTTGCATTCACCTATGCTGAACAAGCAAGTAAATTAGTTGAATTTGACCGCGTAAGCAGAACCTTGCATGTGCTGAATTTTAGGCAAATATATGCCGAGAATGGCTTGTTGTTTTTAAACGTGCATCCTAAATTATTAATCTCTGTCAATGCACATGGCAAAGTCTTTGAGCGCATCTTACACGCTAACTCAGTACCAACCAGCCGAGTTGTGATTGAAATTCAAGAGGGCTTGGTTGAACAGGACAAACAACTCGCAGAAGCTATTGATAACTATCGCGAGCGTGGTTATCAAATTGCGATTGATCGGTTTGGAAGCGAGCAATCACACATTGGTCGCTTATGGAAATTTGCACCTGACTTTGTTAAATTAGATTTAAATTTAATCCAAAAAGCAGAGCGCAATGAGCGCGTGCGCAAGATTTTGCCTGGTCTAATTCAAATGATTAAAGACATTGGAGCTAAGCCCATCATTACGGGCATTGAAACGCAAGTACAACTCGACATTGCCATGGAGACGGGTAGCACTCTATTTCAAGGTTACTTTTTGGCGAAACCTGTCACCGCAAAAGAATTGCAACCGTCCGCGTTGTTTAAACGCACCGGCACGAAACCCACTATTCGCGCTGCAGCTTAACTTTAACACTGCATTTGACCATAATTTTTCATTATAAGATTATAGGCAAATAGTATTTATAAAAAATATAAGACTCTGTTAAATTTGCATCCGCATAAATGAAGAATCGAATAACATGGCTAAACAAAAAAATGTACTTCCGGGGTTTAATCTATCACTAGGGTATACCTTACTTTATCTGAGTTTGATAGTCCTTATTCCTCTATCTGCAGCATTTATCAAAACCACCGAACTAAGCTTAAACGAATTTTGGGCAGTAGTTACCGCACCTAGAGTAGTTGCTTCTTATAAGCTCACTTTTGGCGCTTCACTATTTGGCGCGATTATTAACGGAATATTTGGCTTACTTACCGCCTGGGTCCTGGTACGCTACACTTTTCCTGGTAAAAAAATTATTGATGCCTTAGTCGATTTGCCTTTCGCGCTTCCAACCGCTGTTGCGGGTATCGCACTCACCGCTGTTTACTCTACCAATGGCTGGATTGGCCACTGGCTAGAACAATTTGGTATTAAAGTTGCCTTTACTCCACTAGGCGTGATTATTGCGTTAACCTTTATTGGATTACCGTTTGTTGTTCGTACCATACAACCCGTTTTGCAAGATTTAGAAGCGGAAACTGAAGAAGCCGCGGCCAGCTTAGGTGCAAATCGCTGGCAGACCTTTTCTAAAGTTATTATGCCAACTTTATGGCCCGCCTTGCTGACTGGGTTTGCATTGGCTTTTGCGCGAGCCATTGGGGAATATGGTTCTGTGATTTTTATTGCAGGGAATGTGCCCTTTGTTTCGGAAATTACACCGTTGATTATTATCACTAAACTCGAGCAGTATGAATATGCAGAAGCCACGGCTGTTGCTGTGGTGATGCTGATAATATCTTTCCTCTTGTTATTTTCCATTAACGGTTTGCAATGGTGGTTTAGCCGCCGTGGCACGGCTGGGCATTAAATTAGCTGCTTCAATTAATTCTACTTAAAATATTATTAGAGAATATTCATGTCTACCTCCGTCACCGCAGACAATATAGCAACATCTCAGTACAGCCATTACCATAACAAGGTTGCGAGAAGTCGTGCCACCTCAGAACCCGCTTGGATTCGCTGGTCTCTAGTTGTTATTACCTTGTTGTTCTTAAGCTTGTTTTTATTCGTACCCCTAGTAGCTGTTTTCACAGAGGCTTTACGTAAAGGTTTTGATACTTATATAACGGCATTAGCAGATCCAGATGCGCTTTCCTCCATTAAGCTAACATTAATTGCTGCTGCAATTGCAGTACCGCTAAACTTAGTATTTGGCGTTGCCGCGGCATGGGCTATTGCTAAATTTGAATTCAAAGGCAAAAGCATACTGATTACTTTAATCGACTTACCATTTGCAGTTTCTCCAGTAATTGCAGGTCTAATCTATGTATTGATTTTCGGCTTACAAGGTTGGGTAGGCTCAACGCTGGTCGACAATGACCTTAAAGTTATTTTTGCAGTTCCAGGCATTGTTTTAGCAACCATATTTGTAACCTTCCCATTTGTTGCACGTGAGTTAATTCCGTTAATGCAGGCACAAGGTAAAGATGAAGAAGAAGCCGGTTTGGTATTAGGTGCCTCTGGTTGGCAAATACTCTGGCGTATTACATTGCCCAATATTAAGTGGGGGTTACTATACGGTGTAATTTTAACGAATGCTCGTGCAATGGGTGAATTTGGTGCTGTGTCAGTGGTATCTGGGCATATTCGTGGCATGACAAATACCATGCCTTTGCATGTAGAAATTTTATACAACGAGTACAACTATGCTGCGGCATTTGCAGTTGCCTCACTACTTGCCTTGCTGGCATTGGTTACATTGGCACTTAAGACTTTTGTTGAATGGCGTGTAGCAGAGAATGCGCTGAGTAATGAAAATGCTAATAGCTAAATTAATTGCAAAATATCTAACGAATAATGACTTAATTGGAACATAACCATGAGTATCGAAATACGTAATATTAGAAAAAACTTTGGTAGCTTTAGTGCGCTAAACGATGTCAGCCTAGATGTACCTACCGGTGAATTGGTGGCTCTGCTTGGACCATCTGGTTGCGGCAAAACTACACTGCTTAGAATTATTGCTGGCTTGGAAACTCCAGATTCTGGCAATATTCTCTTTCACGGCACTGATGCTACAGCCCAGCAAGTACGTGAACGCCAAGTTGGTTTTGTATTTCAACATTACGCATTATTTCGGCACATGACAGTTTTTGAAAATGTAGCTTTTGGTTTACGCGTTCGTCCTAATAGCACTCGCCCCTCTGATGCTGAAATCAAACGACGTGTGCATGAATTACTAGAACTCGTTCAACTCGACTGGCTGGCAGACCGCTATCCACCACAATTGTCTGGTGGTCAGCGTCAACGCATTGCTCTAGCACGTGCACTGGCTGTTGAACCAAAAGTGCTATTGCTAGATGAACCGTTTGGTGCGCTAGATGCAAAAGTACGTAAAGAACTTCGCCGCTGGTTGCGCCGCTTACACGATGAGCTGCATATCACCAGTATTTTCGTCACGCACGATCAAGAAGAAGCACTAGAAGTAGCTGACCGCGTTGTAGTGATTAACAAAGGCAAGATCGAGCAAATTGGCACGCCACAAGACGTTTACGACCACCCTGTTTCGCCATTTGTATATCAATTCCTAGGTAACGTAAATGAATTTAATAGTCATGTTCATGAGGGTGAAGCGAAAATTGGGAATATTGGTTTAAAAATTGATGCCCACCAATCAACTCAAAATAGCCCTGCAGTAGCCTACGTTCGGCCACACGACATTGAAATTCACAAAGTTCGCAACGGTGTTGCCCCTGCATTTGAAGCAGTTGTTAGCTATGTCCATGCCATTGGCCCATTGGTAAGACTGGAGCTTCAGCGTAATGATCAAACTGAAATAATCGAAGCGGAGCTAACACAAGAACGCTTTCGTGAATTAAGCATTGCCCAAGGTCAACATGTATTTGTTTACCCAAAAAATGTTCGAGTATTTTTAGACGATCAAAAAATTGTAAAAAAATAATATTGTATTGACGCTGCCATAAATTAATTAGCAAATACACTCTTGTTCTTGATAATTTAAAACGCCTGATAGATTTCATCGGACGTTTGTATTTTGTGCTTATCTATTTTAGTAACTAATAGTTATTTCAATCTTATTAAATTTGCAAAATATGAAATATATTCTGCCATTTAAACGCAAACATTAGAATTTGAAAGCAAGCGTAGAGGCATTAAACATAGTGCCCTTCCAAATGTTGATATCTGCCTCGTAATACAATTGAAATCTTCTTAAGAACATCGGTAGTCAGCAATTTCAACATTTGAAATTTGTATATCAATAATCTATCGGTCACAAAGCAAAAAGCCCTCAAACGAGGGCTTTTGTCTGACCACAGTAGTTGTGGTCTAAATAAATAGCTTGGCAGTGACCTACTTTCGCATGCAAAAAGCATACTATCATTG
>NZ_JABFRA010000127.1 GCF_013141425.1 Methylotenera sp.
TCGCGGCTTATGCATGGCGAATACCAACTTGATGTTCATCAGCGCCTTACACTACATCCCCTTGGCGGAAGGCACGGCCATTATTTACCTCAGCCCGTTAATAATCACGGCAATGTCTGGCCCACTATTGGGTGAACGCATCGCGCGCTTACAGTGGGTTGCGGTGGCAATTGGCTTTATAGGTGTTTTATTCATCGTACGCCCTGGTGGCAGCATGTTTCACCCCGTTGCATTGCTAGCGTTAGGCGCGGCATTCTCGTTCAGCCTGTATCAAATCATCACCCGCAAGCTTAACCATACTGACAAATCAAGCACCACCAACTTTATTAGCGGGTTGGTTTGCGCAATAGTCACCAGCTTGCTACTGCCATTTTTTTGGAAAACACCCACGCTACATTTTGCCATATTGATGGTGCTACTAGGCGTATCAGCACTTGTCAGCCACTTGTGGATGACCAAAGCCTACCAACACGCAAAACCCTCCACACTTGCGCCATTTTCATACACGCAGCTATTATTTGCAGGCCTAATTGGCTACATCTTTTTTGACCATACCCCAGATTTTATGGGTTTAGTCGGCATGTTAATTATTGTGGCGGGCGGGTTGTTGGTGTTTAGTAAAATTAGTTACAAGAAAACATAAAACACCTGCCCTGCGAGCCAATATCCATGCGGGTCGCAGGGCAGGTGTTTAAGCCGTTATTCCGTGCTTGACACGGAATCCAGTGACTTTGGACATTGGTGAAACATGAACCATGTCGGGGCTAGCCCGACAGCTAGTCGCTTGCCTTTTAACTGCCTGAAAAGAAAGTAACTCAAGATAACGAAGTTGCGGTGTAGGCTAACCTTTAGGTTAAGCCACTTTAGTGGCGGTCGAAGCCAAAACGGCACCCCACCGCCGTCATCCTCGCGAAAGCGGGGATCCATTTTAGGTATTTTTAAATTCAAACTGGATCCCCGCTTTCGCGAGGATGACGAGAGGTTTTGATTTTGTGTTTTTGACCTAAAAATCCCCTGCTACCGCGCCTGCGCTGCTCAGTTTCATGGGAGTTTTCGGCAAGCGGCTGTTTGA
Source organism: Methylotenera sp. (assembly GCF_013141425.1). Lineage (GTDB taxonomy): Bacteria > Pseudomonadota > Gammaproteobacteria > Burkholderiales > Methylophilaceae > Methylotenera. The sequence goes on from NZ_JABFRA010000127.1 coordinate 1,073, forward strand.
GCGAAGCGAGTTTCCGATTGCCGCCGATCAAGCTGAGCAGGGCAGGAAACAAGCGGTAGGGGGTGTCGTTTACTTTGGTTACTTTCTTTTGGACAAGCAAAAGAAAGTAACTCGCCCAAAGGCGAAAAGGGAGGCTTCATATGGCGTACTGCAAGCGAGTGCGCCCTAGGAGCTAACTTATACACCTAATCCTAATAGTACTCCACCGCCACTCATAGTGTTACCTGAGAACGTTGATGTTCCTATATGCATTGATGCTGAGTTTCCATGAAGATTTAAGCCTATCGGTCTTAAATCCATACTGTCAACTGCAGCAGAATCCTCGTCAACTTTTCTCACGCTTAGTATTTTAACACCCTGTATCGAAACTACAATTGAACCTGAGGTTTCTAAAATTTCTACTGCGGGATGCTTAGAAACAGAGTTTTCAACAATAGAAATAAACTCCATTGTTTTTGAGTTATTTAGCGCTTGAATCCAAATTTGAGGCTTGTCACCTTTACCAATTAGTAATGGCAGAACATCCCCAACCGAAACAATATGGGATCCTCCTATTAGCACATTACTACAAACAGTTAAGCTGGCATATGGAATAAATGATGTAGGTAAATTTGTTTTTGTAAACGTCATCATTTATCTCCTTTTACAACCTGACGTTTTTTTGGAGACTTATTAAAATGTTCCTCAATATTATTCATAACTTTTTTTCTATCATTTGGTAGACGTAATCCGATTAAATATAGAATTAGTGTAAGTACAAAACCTAAAGCAAGTGCAATCCATTCGCCGATATAGATTTTTTGATCTATACCTGCAATTTGTGAAGCCCCTTTTGCAAGTAGATTTAATCCAAAGCCTATGGTTGTCAAAAGCAAGCTATTTGCCCAATTAAAAGTTAAAGATTTTCCCTTTTTGATGTGCTCAAAATCTAATGCAGTTAAAGGGTAATCTGCTTGCCAAGTTCCAATGTTGGCATCAGAAAGCAAACCATATACTGGTATAGTTTCTGTAATTTGTTGGTTTTCTACATTATCCATCTATCAATTCCATGTTCGATTTATATTTGTAGATTAAACATAAAATTTAATCATTTATTCGGATGACTGAAAAAAACTTTTTTTTTATATATAAATTTATTTATTAAGCACATTAGCAGTCTAGTCAAATGTAATCAATAATTTTGAACGAGATATGAGTATATTAGAAAAAAGTACTAATTTTAGATATTTGCAAATTCAGGCATTCTGAGCAATGTGAAGAAGACGGACTTGTGGGATTTATTACTGATTAACCGCGCTAATCATGCCTTCTTGCAACCAAGTGGCCAGATATTGTGCCGCTGTCGTCATGGCTTCTTGTTCATCCATCTCACCTTCTAAACTCTCACAAACCTCACCAAACGTTGCGCCAGCCATCGCCATATTTAAGGCAATCACTTCCATTTCAGTAACCAACCTAAATTGTGAATTGAATTTTTTGCGCCAAATAAGCCATGATTGATAAGTGCTTTCTTGTGCGGGTTTTGTTGGGGTT
>NZ_JABFRA010000031.1 GCF_013141425.1 Methylotenera sp.
TGGTGCCCAGAAGAGGACTCGAACCTCCACACCCGAAGGCACATGGACCTGAACCATGCGCGTCTACCAATTCCGCCATCTGGGCAACTCACTACGTAAAATGGTTCTAACCATTTTAATACCTGTAGTTAAATTTACAGGTTAATAGTTGCGCTGAATTTTATAGTAAAGGTACGCTTTGTCAATGACAAAAACTAGCGAAAAAAACAAAAGTAAACAAAATAAAAGAAGTCATGACCCGCATGCAGAACGCGAAGCAGGGCGCTATGATACGCCCTTGCCTAGTCGCGAGCTTGTGTTAACGACCATGAGCGAGCAGGGTATTCCATTAAGTGTAGAGCAACTCTATCTTTTGCTGGAAATTAGTGAAGACGAGCGTTTGATTTTTAATAAGCGCCTAAATGCGATGGAGCGTGAAGGGCAGATAATCAAAAATAGAAAAGGTGCTTTGTGTATCGCCGATAAATTGGATTTGATCTCTGGTGTTGTACAAGGCCACCCTGATGGTTTTGGCTTTTTGATTCCAGATGATAAAACCAAAGTTAGTGGCGAAGACTTGTTTTTAAGTCCAAAAGAAATGTCGCAAGTTATGCATGGCGACCGTGCAATGGTGCGCTTGAGTGGTTTAGACCGAAAAGGTCGGCCAGAAGGCAAGATTGTAGAAGTGCTGGAGCGCCGCACGCAAAAATTAGTCGGGCGCGTTATTCATACCAGTGGTGTGACCATTGTTGCTGCAGAAGATAAGCGTATCAATTTGGATATCTTGATTCCCTACCATCTGGATATGGGCGCTAAGGCAGGCCAAGTGGTGATGGTTGAACTCACGGAACAGCCCTCTACCCATGCGCAGCCGATGGGTAAAGTGGTCGAGATATTGGGTAACTATGCGGATAGCGGCATGGAAATCGAAATCGCTTTGCGTAAACATAATCTTCCGCATGAATTTAGTGTCGAGGCGACAAGGCAAGCGGAAGCTTATCCAAAGTTGGTGCAGCCAGCCGATTACAAAGAGCGTATTGATAGTCGTGAGTTGCCGTTAATCACCATTGACGGTGAAACTGCACGTGACTTTGATGATGCAGTATTTGCCGAGCCACAAGGTAAAGGCTGGCGCTTGGTTGTGGCGATTGCTGACGTGAGTTTTTATGTGAGGCCGAATGACGCCCTGGATAAAGGTGCGTTTGATCGCGGCAACTCCGTGTATTTTCCACGCCGTGTAATTCCAATGTTGCCTGAGGCGCTGTCGAATGGCTTGTGCTCGCTTAATCCTGATGTTGAGCGTTTATGCATGATATGCGACATGCAAGTTGATGGGCTTGGCATCGTCAAGCAATATAAGTTTTATCCATCCGTGATGCGCTCTAAAGCCCGCATGACGTATACGCAAGTGCATGAGATATTGCAAAATCCACAAGGTGAATTGGCGCAAGAATACAACTGGCTGATGCCGCATTTGCAGCATTTAAATAGTGTTTACAAGTTATTGCAAACGCAGCGTGAAAAGCGTGGCGCAATTGAGTTTGAAACGTCTGAAACAGTGATGGTGTTTAACGATAACGGTAAAATTGAAAGCATCGTGCCAAGCACTAGAAACGAAGCGCATAAGCTGATTGAAGAATGTATGCTGGCCGCTAATGTGTGTGCAGCAGAATTTTTACATGCGAATGAGCATCCAGCTTTATACCGTATCCATGAAGGCCCAACGCCTGAAAAGCTTGAATTGCTCCGCACATTTATGGGCGAGTTCGGTTTTGGCGTAGGCGGTGGCGATAAGCCACATGCAAAAGATTATGGCAAGTTGCTAGATAAAATCAGAACGCGCCCTGATGCGCAATTACTACAAACCGTGTTATTGCGGTCAATGCAGCAAGCTGTATACAGTCCAGACAACGTCGGCCATTTTGGCTTGGCGTATGAGGCTTATGCGCACTTTACCTCGCCGATACGCCGTTATCCAGATCTGCTCATTCATCGCGCCATTAAGGCCGTGTTAAAGGGTGAAAAATACAAAGCGGGCGACTGGAATGCACTAGGCACCCAATGCTCAATGACCGAACGCCGCGCCGACGATGCCACGCGCGATGTAACCAATTGGCTAAAATGCTTCTATATGCAAGATAAAATAGGCGAAGTGTTTGAAGGAACTGTGGCAGGCGTCACCAGTTTTGGCTTGTTTGTGGCTTTAGATGGTGTGTATGTAGAAGGTTTGTTGCACGTAACAGAACTGGGTAATGATTATTTTCATTACGATAAGGCACGTCATGAAATGGCTGGAGAACGCACTGGTGTTCGTTATCGTTTAGGCGATAGGCTAACCATAAAAGTTGTGCGTGTGGACTTAGAAACTACAAAAATAGACTTTACTTTAGTGAATAAAATCAATTCATTAGATTCTATAGTTGGAGTAGATTCTAGTATTAAATCGTCGGAAAATAAGCCGCGTAATGGTGGCCAAAAATCTGTAAAATCTGCATCCAAGTTTGATGCCAAGTTGGAAGGGAAATCTGGTGGTAATTTTGATGGTAAGTTTGGGAATAAACCCGCCTCAAAAGTAGGTGGAACATTAACATTGGGTGTAAAGCCTAAATCCAAAACTAGTACTAAAACGGTTAGTAAAACAGCTAGAAAAAATCCAGCTAAATCGACAAACCAAACCGCGGGTAAGCCAGCAAAATCCAAAAAATCCAATAAAAAACCTAATAAACGTTAATAATCAATAAGTGTTACTAAATTCCGTTAAGCTATAACTATAAGGTAAAGAAATGAGCGATGCCCGTATTTTATTTGGCTTTCATGCCGTATTAAGCCGTTTGCGCCAACATGCTGCGAGTGTGCAAGAGATTTTAATCGATCGCGACCGTGTAGATGCGCGCATGAAGGATTTGCTGAAAATGGCGGAGCTGGCGGGTGTGCGCACGATGGAGGTTGAGCGCAGTCGCTTGGATGGCATGGCTGGTATGAATGGTCGCCACCAAGGTGTGATTGCACGTGTGGTGGATACGCCGATTCCTTATAAAGATATTCACGACATTTTAGAGTCCGATTTAACTGAGTCACCATTCTTTTTAATTTTAGATGGCGTTGAAGACCCGCATAACTTAGGTGCTTGCCTGCGTGTGGCCGATGCAATGGGCGTGCACGCGGTGATTGCGCCCAAAGACCGCGCTGTAGGCCTAAATGCCACGGTGCGTAAAGTCGCTTGCGGCGCGGCAGAAACCGTACCGTTTATTGCGGTGACTAACTTAGCCCGAACCATACGTGAATTAAAAGAGGCGGGTGTGTTTGTCATCGGGACTACCATGGATGCACCGAGTAATCTGCTCAATACTAAGCTAGATGGACCTCTGGCGATTGTATTGGGTGCCGAAGGTGACGGGATACGACGTTTAACTGCTGAAACCTGTGATGCTTTGGTCACCATCCCCATGTTTGGCTCAGTTGAAAGTTTAAATGTGAGCGTGGCAAGCGGTATTTGCTTGTATGAGGCAAGAAGGCAACGCAGTTTAAAATCTTAGTTTGAGTTGGTCGATGGCGCTTTTGGGCACTGCTCTGCGAGCTGCATGGGTATTGGCTCGCAGGGCAGTGCCTAATAAGACTAATAGCTAGCCAAGTTGCAAGGTTTTTAGTGTGCGCGCACGTACTTGCTTAAGTAAGTCGGCATCATCAATTAACGATTGTTGATACGATGGAATTAAGGCTTTTAATTTTTTCGCCCATTGCTCATTTTTCAATTGCTCGGCAAAACAGCGTTCAATCACATCAAGCATAGCTTTTACGCTCACAGACGCACCTGGTGAAGCGCCAAGCAGCGCGGCAAGTGAGCCATCTTCTGTGGCGACAATTTCAGTGCCAAATTCGAGCTTGCCCCATTTTTTCTCACAGTTTTTGATGATTTGTACGCGTTGGCCAGCGCTGGCAAGTTTCCAGTCAGCGGCTTGCGCTTGCGGTAAAAATTCGCGTAGCGCCTGCATGCGTTGTTCGTGGGTTTGTTTAGTTTCTTTTACTAGATATTTGGTTAAATCCAGATTATGCCGACCGACGCCTAGCATGGCTTTTAGGTTGTTCATTTTTAATGATTTGGCTAAATCAAGCACCGAACCCTGTTTTAAAAATTTCGTAGTAAAGCCAGCAAAGGGGCCAAAAAGTAAGGCAGACTTGCCGTTAATCATCCGTGTGTCTAAATGGGGTACCGACATGGGCGGCGCACCTACAGCCGCTTTACCGTAGACTTTGGCTTGATGTTGCTTAATCACCTCTGGATTATTGCAGATTAACCATTGCCCGCTTACCGGAAAGCCACCATAACCCATACTTTCACGGATATTGGTTTTTTGTAGCAGCGGCAAGGCACCACCGCCTGCGCCCAAAAACACAAACTTAGCATGCACGGTTTGCGAATGTTTGTTTTCTTTATTGTGTAAGGCAACGTGCCAGCTACCATGAATTTTTTTAAGTGATTTTACGCGGGTATGCGTGAGCAAGCTAAAGTTGGGTTGCTGTTTGAGATTCGTTACTAAATGCCGTGTAAGTGCGCCAAAATCGACATCAGCACCATGTGGTACATACGTTGCTGCAAGCTTTTCGGTCGACTTGCGCTGTGACATCATTAACGGCATCCAAGCGGCCAGTTGATTAAAATCTTCGCTATATTGCATTTCAGCAAACAAGGGGTGCTGCTTCAGCAGGGCGTGACGTTGTTTTAAGAATGCACTATTTTTTTCACCCCAAACAAAACTTAAATGCGGTGTTTTATTGATAAAGTGCTTAGGTGCAGGCAGTGCGTTTGTTTCTACCAAGTGTGACCAAAATTGCAATGAAACTTCAAACGCAGCGTTTATTTCTAAGGCGCGTTGAATCTGAATGCTACCATCTGCCTGCTGTGGCGTGTAATTAAGCTCACAATAGCCTGCGTGGCCTGTTCCCGCGTTATTTAGCGCATCTGAGCTTTCTAGGGCAACATCGTTCAGTTGCTCAACCATTAAGATATTGAGCGTATTGTCTAATGCAGAGAGTAAAGCAGCCAGTGTGGCGCTCATAATGCCGCCTCCCACTAACAGTACATCCACTTTATTTGCTGTCGTCATTTAATTTTGTCAGTTTTTTCAGTTAAATGTTAGTTTATTTAGGTCAGTTTGCCTGGAATTCTACGTCAACAAAAAAGCCTGTTGTGGACAGGCTTTGGTATTTTTTGTGGATTTTTATTGACTGATTTTTCAGTTAAAAAACAATCCTACCGGAAGGGAATTTTACAGGAAAAGGGAATATTTTGCTGAATAAAAATTCGCTTGCAAATGGCTTATTTATTAGCGATGATGGGTTGTGACTTACAATATTTTTTTACTAGCGCTGAATTTTATTTTTCGTTTAAGCATTGCTATTATCCAGCTTGTAAAGTTATTAAATCAAGCGTTCAACTGTAAGACCCCCCCAGCTTATTTAGCCGCCGAAACTTGCAAATGCTGATTGATTTGTTTTAATTGTTGGTCGGCAAATTGAGCAAGTTCAGGACTCAGCGCCGTTAATGATTGCACACGCGTAAAGGCTTCCTGCGCTTGGCTTAATTTTCCAACCGCTTGTAAAGAAATACCTAGCCCAATTAAAGCGCTTGCGGAGTTTGAATTGATTGAAAGGGCTGTGCTGTAATGGCTAATCGCTTCTTCGTGGCGTTCCGCACGTTGCAATAGCGTAGCAAGAAAGCTTTGATAATCAGCATTGTTTTTACTGAAACTCGCACCTTGTTCTAAGGTGTTTAATGCACCAGAACGATCACCAGCTTCAATTTGCAAGCGTGCAACGGCCATGCGGAAGTTACTTTGCCCAGGCGCAATGGTCAGGCCAGCCGCAAGAATGGCGCGTGCTTCCTCATTACGTTTATTCTCCATTAAAAGCCCGGCAAGTGTTTGTCTGGCTTCTTCGTTAGCCGGGTTAACTTCTAGTGCTAGCACTAGGTTTTCCTGAGCTTCTGCAACACGGCCTTGTTGCAAAAAAGTCAGTGCCTGCCGATAAGCATTTGCAGATTTTTGTTCAGGGCTGATGTACTTGCTAATGGATAAATTGTAATTTGCTACTTCCGTTTTTTTGAGGGCAACTGCAGGCTTCACGATTGCCATTGGTTCTACTCGATCAATCGCTTCCACGTTAGCTATTGTTTCTAAAGGTTCAGCAGGCCTGACGAATAAAGTTTCTTGTGGGTGATATGTGGCAAGCTGCAAGTTATTTTCTGGCTTGTTGATAAAAGTTTGCGCTGACACAGGTGTATGTTTTAGCTCTAGCTCAAATAATGGTTTGTATTCAATATTAATGTTGTTCTTTATCGCTTGATTGTCTTGAATATTCTGCAATAAATTCGGCGTAGAGGTTGAAATTGACGTGCTATCTTGTTGCTCAATTGAAGAAATATTTTTTTTACTTATGTCTGTACTTTGCGATTGTGCAGAGTTACTTTGCACCCATAGATACGTGCCGCCAGCCAAAAGCACCATGAGACCTGAGATTTTCAAAAAAGCAGTACTTATTTTTTTTGCTGAAATATGCTTTTTTAAATAAACCTGATTTTCTGACAAGGTTAGATTTGGATCTGCTGTAGCAACAGATTCTAATCTGGTTAGCATAATCTTTTCGGCGTCAGTAGACCCAGCACCACGCTGTTCCAGATCTTTTAACATTTGATTAATTAAACTCATTTTTTGTTGTCTTTAAATTTAGATGAATTGGTTTAAATTTCGTTAACAATTATTTTGGCAAGGCCAGTAATGCCGCACCACAAACACTTAGCAATACCGATAAACTTAAGCTATTTAAGCGCAATTTTCGCCAAAGGGATTCAATTGATTTGGTGTCTGAGGCCGCAGCAAATACATCAACGATACCGACCTGACGTTTACCTTTGCCATAAGCGGCCAACAAGGCTTTATGGGCCAGAATGTTGACTAAACGTGGTACACCTTTTGATTTTAAATACATCAAGGTTAACGCGGCACCACTAAACACGCGACTACCTTGATAGCCAGCGATAATTAAGCGGTGGTTTAAGTAATATTGCATTTCGTCGCGGCTTAAACGGTCGAGTTGATATTCAAAGGTGATGCGTTGCTTTAATTGCCGAATAGAAGCGTGATTGAGTTTTATTTCCAGCTCAGGTTGGCCGAAAATAACGACTTGCAACAATTTGCGTTTTTCAGTTTCCAGATTGCTTAATAAGCGCAGAGCCTCAAGCGTTTCAATTGGCATGGCTTGCACTTCATCCAGACAAACCACCACTTTAATTTCTTTGCGTGCAAAATCCAATAAGCCATGTGTCAGAGCTGTTAGTAGTGCGTGTTGCGTGGTGTTTGATGCTACCTTGATGCCTAATTCCTCAGCCAGTACCATCAGTAAGGATTTTGGTTCTAAATACGGGTTAGGTACATAAGCCACTTTAAAACTTGTATCAAGGCTAGCCATCAACTTACGGCATAATAAAGTTTTGCCCGTGCCAACTTCGCCAGTGATTTTGATAAAGCCTTCGCCTGACAAAATCGCAAATAGCAGCGTATTCAAGCCCTCTTGATAGCTGTGAGAGGCAAAATAAAAACTGGTGTCAGGCGTGATGCTGAACGGTGCTTCGCTTAAGCCAAAATGGGTGAGATACATCATTTAGTCGCTCACCGTCGAGGTTTGAACTAAATTTTCAGTACGCTGCATGCTTTCAATACGTTTTTGGCTGGATAAAACATCACTGCTCCAGCTATCTTGGCCTTGTACTACCGTGGCCTTAAGCAAAATAACGAGTTCTGTTTTACTGGTAACTGAGCCTTTTTGGCGGAACGCCGCACCAACGCCTTTGATGTCACCCAAGCCTGGAACTTTCGATTTATTGTTAATAGTACTTTCTGTCATTAAGCCGCCAATCGCAATGACTCGGCCGTCATGGGTGCGCACAATGCTATCTGTTTCACTCACATTGCTGGAGGCCAATGGTAGATTGATTGCTCCTGCAACGCCACCTAAATTGAGTTGCTTGTTGACCGTAGTCACTTGGCTAATCGAAGGGTGCATGTGCAAGATTATATTGTCGTCTTTATCAATTTGTGGCGTAACATCGAGTGCAATACCAGAAAAGAACGGCTGTAGCGTTACTTCAGGTGAGGTCGTTGTCGCCCCAGTAGAAGCGGTGGTGCTAGATGAGATGCCCGTTACAAAAAACTCATCGGTACCGACTTTGAGTACGGCTTTTTGATTATTGATAGTTGCGATACGTGGGCTAGACAGTACTTGCACGTCACCTTGCGTTTCTAAGAATGAGAGCAGGGCGGCGAAATTAGCCCCTTGTAATGCCACGGCAAATAGCGGCCCGCCTAGCGCCGTAGTGGCTGCATTGGAGATTGCCGTGCCAGCGTTTGAACCTAAATCTCCACTTTTCAGAGCGCCATTGCCCGAACTGGCAAGTTGCGTATTTGCATTCAAATTGCCTACGATGCCAGTATTAGAGCCACTGCGACCAAAAATAGACCAGTTCACGCCACTTTGTGATTGGTCATTCAATTGCACATTCAGAATTTTTGCTTCTAAAATTACTTGGCGTTCAATGGTCACCTGCATCAAGCGCAAGAATGACTCAACATTTCGAACTTCATCGGGCATGGCGCGCACCATGATGACGCCTGATTGTAAATTAACAACGACTCGACGGCCATTTTCGGTGCCCACGATGCCGTTTAAAGAATCGGTAAGGTCTTTCCAAAAATCATTGTTTGAGGAAGTGGCAATGCTGGTGCTGATAAGCGCCGCGCGGTTGCCGGAACTGCCCACACTGGTGCTGGTGGCCCCTGATCCTTGCTGACCTGATTGGTTGCTGCTATTGCTTACGGAGCCAGAAGTCACGCGCGTATCCGATGAACCTTTACGCTGACCTACAATGTAGTTGACTTGAAACACGCGTGTCTGCATCGCTTGTGGCTCAATAAAAATACGTGTGCCTTCTACTTTGTATTCGTAACCATACAACTCACGTAGCGAGTCTAGCGCTTCAAACACCGTCACGTCTTTTAAATTAACCGAGATGTTGCCTGTTAAATCTTGGTGAACCAACATGCTGTAACGTGTGCCGCTTACAATTCCCATGAGCACTTGGCTTGCTGGGGCGTTATTGATAACCAAATCAAACCGCTGTTCCAACTGTTTGGCAGAAGCTTTTGGCATCGCGATTTTTAGCGGTGGCAATAAGGCATCGTTAATTGCTTTGGATGTAACCGGCGCAGGTTTTATTTCAGCTGCCTGCTTTAGCTCATCTTTAATCTTATTAAGCGTAGCATTACGTGGCGGCTCGGTTGTGGCGCAGCTTGCTAGCAACATTAAAATAAGTAATGGTGTTAATCGTTTGCTTGATTTTGGCATCATGTTCTTCTCGCTTACTTTACTTAATATTTGTTTAAATTTATTGTGTAAATTCAATCTGCATTTGCAGGTTTGTGTGTCTTATTTTTTGTCGTTTGTTTAGGCAATACCACTTTTTTCATGTCTGCATAATCCATTTTCAGAATGAGCGTTGTCCTATCTGGATTCCGAAGTACCGCCTGATTTTCATTTACACTAATCAAGGTTGCTTGCTCATATTTTTTACCTAATAATACTTTTTGGCCGTTGATAATAGCCGCACTGAATTGCTTGCCAAGCATGACCGATTGCAATATTGGGCCAGATGCGGCTGTAACACCGTTAATTATTTCGCTCGAGAAAGAAGCTGGCGGCTGTGTTGGGTCTTTTAATGTTTCGGCTTGCACATTGGGTTGCATTGTTAGCAAAAACATACCGCACGAGACGCTCAGCATGAGTTTCAGTGGTATTTGCGCATGGTTCACCAAAACAGGCGGAACCAAGATTTGTGCAGTAGGTTGTAGTTGTTTTATCGTCATATACTTAACCAGGTTTTATCTAAACTTAGGGTATAAACCGTCAGTTTTAAGCGGTTAGCAGGCCAGAGAATCGCTGGATTTTGTTCTTCATTTAAGACGGCCTTGCTCCAAAGTACATGCCAAGGCATTTGCTCTAATTCAGCAACATAGGCTAGCAAATCTAAATATTTGCCTTCAACGGTAATTTCAACACCGTGTTTGTAAACAGGCGCCTCTTGATCTTGGCTTTGCTTCGCTTGATTTGGCTCGCTTGCCGTGTTTACATCTGTTTTTGGACTATCCAGTAAACCTTGCGTGGGCAATGTTTTGAGTGCAATAAGTTTTAGGTTGCCATTTTTTTTCAATAAGCTACGCAATAATTCTGGCATTTTGTCTGGGCTGATTAAGGTGGTTTGCAAGCCACTCAACTGTGTTTCCAGTAATTGCAACTCTGTCTGCAATTGGCGAATGCGTTGTTTATTTTCGGCATCTGGATCAATCACCGGTTGAAGGGCATAGTCATTGATTTGCTGCGTTAAAGACTGTACCTGCGCTTGATCGGCAGCAAGTTCATTTTGGAGGCTGGTTTGGCGTGCTAACACGGGGTTTAGCAATAGTGTGTTGATGGTCGCATAGACCACCACAAACAAAGCGCCAGAAACCATCCAGCGCTCACGTTTATTGAGCGCCTCGAATTTGCTGGAGATTAATGGCCAAATCTGTTTCAAGATTTTTCTCCCACCTGACTTACTTTAACCTCCGAGTTAGCATTAACCTTCGTGTTAGTGCTCGATGTTTCAGCAAGCGATTTATCTTCAATCGACTGCAATGAAAACTCAATGAAATTCGGCGTGTTATTCGCCGTAGCTGTTGTTGTATTGGTTGGGATAATGGCCTGACCATTTTTAAGTACCTGGGCGGCATTATTCGCAGGCACAACTGTGGTAGCCGGGGTGCTGCTTGCAGTAGCGTCTGGCTTGGGCAAATTCATATTAAGTGCAGAAAAAAGCTTGCCTTGCAAAGCAGGCTCTGTGCCTAAACGTGAAATATATTCTGGCACCAGTTCTGCTTGTAAAGTGCGGCCATTGATATTCAATTGTTCGGTACGGCTGTCAATGCTGAAACTGGTCAGCCACAAACCTTCAATACTTTGCTTGGCAAATGCGCTCATCAAAGCCGCGTAACCCTTTTCAGGTGTCGCTGAACTAAGTTTTACCGTTTGCAATATTTGTTGCTGCATGCTTTCCTTGTGTTCCAATTGCGTAATTTGTTCGAGCAAGGCTTTGTTTAGCGCGTGTGGCGTATGTAACAAAGCCGTCTGTTGCAAGGTGGCTTGTATTGCCGCTAATTCTTGTGCCACCTGGCCACGCTGAACTGTTATTAATGACAACTGCTTTTGTGCATAGCTGTAATAAGCGGTCATCAAGGCCAATAAAATACCAAGCGTTAACACAATAGTATTCGCATTTAAAAAATCCTTTTGCTTGATAAGAGAGGGATTTAGTAGGTTAATCTGCTGACTCATGAGGATGCTCCTTCACGCAAGGCAGCACCTAAAGCGGGCAATAGGCTGGCTTGTGTGGCTAAATCACCGATACTGGCTGGGGTTTCAAACTCAAAAACATCACTTAAATCAAAGCGGTCAATTGGTATGTAAAGATAAGCTTTTAAATAATCGTAAAAATCCTCCCTGTCCATAAATGGCGCCAATACAAGGCGATTAATGGTGATGTAGGGAAATTGCCGCTCAAAGTTATCAAGCGAACGTTGTATTTCGAGCGACAAACGCTCAAATATACTGGATTTCTTCTCGCTATCCTCGCTGTGCATTTGCTTGGTATCAAGCTCAATCTGTCTGGCGTGGTAAAGCTCGCCGCCCGCTGTAAATGTAAGTAGACCGCCATTACTGTTAATCGATAACATGGCCAATCCACGGCCTTCTTGCTCTAAATAAGCCGCCACATTACGCTGAGCGAGTTCGGGAATATCAATCGCCTCCAAGCCTGAGCCTGCCTGCTCGATAAGCCGTGTCATGTAACTGCTAATCAATGCATTATTAGCAACTACGGCATACACATAAGATTGCCGATTTTTGTTGTTTGGGTCAGCAGGAATGTCGATCACATCAAACGTGGCTTGTTCAATTGGGTAGTCAATCATGTCTTTTACCTTCCAGCGTATGGCCTGTTTTAGTTCACTGGCTGGCACGTTTGGTTTTTCAATCTGAAACAATTGATATTCGTTTTGTGCAAGTAATAAGGCGCAATGCAGTTTTGGCAGACTCAAATTTGTAGACAACGCTTTAACGTCAGCATCGTCTTTTAGACTTTCCTGGCGAATCGCGCTAAACGCCACGGCAGGCTTAGTCTCCAATTTGGTCACATGGGCAACGCAAGTACCTTTTTCAGAGGTGCGAAGGGCAAACCAGCCTGGTGATTTTTTCTTTGAATATAGTCGCATAATCAATATCTCTATTAAATTGATACTTAAGGAACGTTAAAATTTTCGCGCAAGTAAATGATCGGCGTTTTATAAATGCCAAATGTTGCACGTGCTGAAGGGTTAGCGCCAAACCACGGAATATTAGCTGTGCTTGCTGCGCTTGTAGTTGCTGTGTTGCAAGTGTTACCACTGGCACTTGTTATGTTGAGTGTTAAATCCACACTGCCGTTATTGCCAGCACCCGGTTTTGTGAGCCTTAAGTTTCTGGCAACGCCATTTACGAGGTTGCCAGTGCCACTGCTGTAGCCAAGCTGAGTTTCACAGGCGGCTAAATTGTTTTTATAAGGCCCCATGGCAATGCTACTTGCAGGCACGATGGTGCAGCTATCTTGCTGGTTTCTGATGTAAGAAGTGCCGTTCCAGTACTGAGCTTCGAGTGGTACGGGTAAGGGTAAAAGTTCTGAACCATAAGCGTTTTGTAAATTTAAGCGACCACTACGAATGTTAGCCGTACCTTCTGTTGTAGAGGATGCAACATTGTCTATATCAAGCGCATGTAGCCTGATAGTAGCTGGTGCAGTTTTAGCTGTGTTGAAATTAAAGGATGGCGTTGCATTGGCAATGCCTGCACTAAAGGCACTGGCTGCAACAGTAGCAGAAGCAAGACTACCTGTTGCTACTGCATTGGCATCTGAAAG
>NZ_JABFRA010000049.1 GCF_013141425.1 Methylotenera sp.
GGGAATGTCTTGTGTAGCGCTAGTAAAAAAAGCCATACACGCTCCTGTCGGATTCGGTAAGGTTTTTAGAGTTAATCTGTGTTTGCAAGTGAAATTTCGCTAAATTTGGTAGTTAAACTGCCATCAATTCAACTTCTTTGGCTTGTAATAGCTTGTCTACTTCTGCCACGGCTCTGTCTGTGGATTTTTGGATGTCGTCTTGGGCACGGCGTTCATCATCTTCTGAAACCAATTTGTCTTTTAGTAGTTTTTTAAGCGCGTCGTTGGCATCTCGTCGCACATTTCTTATGGAAACCTTCGCGCTTTCTGCTTCAGAACGGACTATTTTAGTTAAATCACGTCTGCGTTCTTCAGTAAGCATTGGCATAGGAACGCGAATTAAATCGCCGTTCGTTGCTGGGTTTAAGCCTAAATCACTATCTCGAATGGCTTTCTCAACTTTGCTAATCATGTTTTTTTCATAAGGCTGCACATTAATGGTACGAGAGTCGCCCAAGTTTACATTGGCTACTTGGTTCACGGCCACCAGAGAACCGTAATATTCCACCATCACATGGTCTAGCAAACCAGTATTGGCTCGCCCTGTACGCACTTTAGCTAAATCTACCTTCAATACTTCCAGCGATTTTTGCATTTTTTGATCTGCGGTTTTTTTTACTTCATCTAACATTTATTTCTCCAACTCAACTCGTTACAATCTTTTATGACGATTCCAATAAAGCCATTACTGATGCATCAACGCTTAAGGAGTTACCATCGTACCTTCATCTTCACCCATGACCACCTTTTTCAACGCGCCCTGCTTAAAAATACTAAATACAGAAATAGGCAGTTTTTGATCTCTGCATAAAGTTAGTGCAGTGGCATCCATTACTTTGAGATTTTTGCTAATAGCTTCATCAAAAGAAATAGTTTTATAACGCATGGCTTCTGGATTGGTTTTGGGGTCATCGGTATAAATGCCATCTACCTTGGTCGCTTTAATCACAATTTCTGCGTTCATTTCCATGCCACGAAGGGCTGCCGCAGTGTCCGTGGTGAAAAATGGATTCCCAGTACCTGCGCCAAATATCACGACACGACCTTCTTCTAAATAACGTATCGCTTTACCACGTATATAAGGCTCAGCAACCTGTTCAATATTAAGCGCACTTTGCACGCGTGCATTTAAACCAATATTTTTCATGGCATCTTGCAGCGCCATCGCGTTCATTACAGTGGCGAGCATGCCCATGTAATCTGCAGTGGCTCTATCCATACCTTCAGCAGCTGGTGCTACACCGCGAAATATATTGCCGCCGCCAATCACTACCGCTACCTGCACACCTAAATCGACAACTTCTTTGATTTCACCGACAATGCGACTAATCGTTGTGCGATTAATACCATAGGCATCATCGCCCATTAAAGCCTCGCCAGAAAGTTTGAGTAAGATACGCTTATAGGCAGGTACAGCCATAATATTCCTCTTTTTTAAGTTTGCTTATTTAAGCATAAAAACGACTATTCAGGCCAAAATTAAGTACAAAATTTAATAAATTTTCGTTAAAAAAAATGGATTAAGCAAGTTGCTTAATCCATTTTAATTTCATTGAGATGTTAGTTAAGGAGACTTATTTGCGCTTAAGTCACTCAAACTAAAAGTTTAAATATTAAATTAAACTTTTGCAGCAGCAGCTACTTCTGCAGCATAATCGACAACAGCTTTTTCAATGCCTTCACCTACGGTAAATAAAGTGAATGATGCCACTGAAGCACCTTTTGATTTAAGCAATTGCTCAATCGTGAACTTGTCGTCTTTAACAAACACTTGGCTTAACAAAGTAACTTCTTTTAAGAACTTTTGCACAGTACCGTCAGCAATTTTTTCAAGCATAGCTTCTGGCTTGCCAGCTTCTTTCGCTTTTTCAATCGCAACACGACGTTCTGCCTCAATCAAACTAGCATCAATCCCTGAAGCATCCAGTGATTTTGGTTTTGCGGCGGCAATATGCATGGCGATATCTTTAGCCAAAACTTCGTCGCCGCCTACCAAATCTACTAGCACACCAATTTTGCTACCGTGTACATAACTCGCTAATTTACCTTGTGCAACAGGGCGTACAAAGCGACGTGGTGTAATGTTTTCGCCAATTTTACCTACTAACTGCGCCCGCGTTTCTTCTACTGTTGCGCCGCGTAGTAGCAATGCCGCAACAGCTTCAATATCCGTTGCGCTACTTGCAGCAATCACACCAGCTAATTCGTTAACGAATTTCAAGAAGTCTTCATTCTTTGCACAGAAGTCAGTTTCAGAGTTCACTTCAACCATCGCGCCAGTTTTACCATCTGCACTAATGCTAATACCAACCGTACCTTCTGCAGCAACACGTCCAGCGGCTTTACTTGCCTTGTTACCAAAGCGAACGCGCAGAATTTCTTCTGCACGAGTCATATCGCCTTCTGCTTCTGATAACGCTTTTTTACAGTCCATCATTGGCGCATCAGTGCGCTCACGTAATTCTTTTACCATGCTTGCGGTAATTTCAGCCATTTTAAGCTCCTAATATCTACAAACTACATTAAATATATAGTTT
>NZ_JABFRA010000019.1 GCF_013141425.1 Methylotenera sp.
AGCAGATTGCAAGGGCGATTATTACGGAGCGCAATGACGGGCGCGCCATCACCACTACAGGGCAACTTGCCAAGGTCGTGGCAGGGGCAGTCACGCGGTTTGAGCCAGGGCAGAACCCCGCAACGCGTACATTTCAAGCTTTACGGATTTTCGTCAATCAAGAGCTTGAGGAGTTATCGCTAACCATGCCGCAGTGCTTGGCTTTGTTGGCGCCACAGGGTCGATTAGCTGTGATTAGTTTTCACTCGCTAGAAGATCGTATTGTGAAGCAGTTTATTCGTGATCAAGCGAATCGCGATGACTTGCCTGCTAACTTTCCTGTGCGTGCGGCAGATTTGCCACAGCCAAAAATGGTCAACGTTGGCAAGGTGGTTAAGTCAAGCGCTAAAGAAATTAAAGTCAATCCGCGTTCAAGAAGTGCGGTGTTGCGCGTGGCGGAAAGAACGAGCGTAGCATGACACGCTTAAACCTCATTTTGTTTTTTGCCTTGATGTTATCTGCCCTGGGGTTGGTGAATTCTCAGCATAAGGCACGCAACCTCTACATTGAGCTTGAGCGTAGCAACCAAGCCGCGAAGCAGATTGAATTGGAATACGGGCAGTTGCAGCTTGAGCAAAGTACTTGGGCGATGCATTCACGCATTGAGAAGATTGCGGCAACGCAAATGCAGATGCAGGTGCCAGATGCTAAGCGAGTGCAAGTGGTATCGCCTAACCAGACCGAATCAGCGCAGGCCATTGGCGAGCAATCTAATCAGGCGATAGTAACTATTACTAAACAAGAAAAGCCGCAACATGGAGATGCGCAATAATGGCATTTCATCCTTTTATGCGCTCATCAGTGAATACGCAGGTAATTGTTAAGTTGCCAGCTTGGCGCCGCCGTTTACTGTTGATTGCCGTATTGCTAGGGTTCGCTGCTTTGTTGGGGCGCAGTATTTACTTGCAAGGGATACATAAAAAGTTTTTGCAAGATAAAGGCGATGCGCGATATAGTCGAAATCTAGTCTTAACTTCGCAGCGCGGTAAAATTACTGATAGGAATGGCGAATTGTTGGCAATTAGCACGCCTGTGGAGTCTGTTTGGGCAAGTCCGCCAGATGTGCAGATAGATGCAGCACAAACCAAGCAAGTGGCAGAATTGTTAAATCTAAAACTTGATGCAGTAAAGAAAAAATTAGCCAATAGTGAACGCGAATTCGTTTATTTAAAGCGCCGTATTTCACCTGAGCTGGCAGCAAAAGTAATGAAACTTGGCGTATCGGGTGTCGATTTGCAACGCGAATACAAGCGTTATTACCCAGCTGGTGAAGTAACAGCACATCTGGTTGGTTTTACTGGGCCGGGGGATAAGGGTGCGGGTGATCGTGGCCTTGAGGGTTTTGAATTGGAAAAAAACACTTCACTCTCAGGTGTAGATGGAAGCCGCCGGGTGATTAAAGATCGTTCTGGCCATATTATTGAAGATTTGCAAGCTGTCAAAGTTCCGCAAGATGGTCGTGACGTGGCTTTGTCAATCGATCTGAGAATCCAGTATATCGCACACCGCGAATTAGCCAGAGCGGTTGCGGCACACAAGGCGCAGGCAGGGGCAGTGGTTGTGCTGGATGCAAAAACTGGTGAAGTGCTTGCGATGGCCAATGTGCCGACATACAACCCTAATAATCCAGTGAATATCAAAGGTAAAACACGTAACCGCGCCATTGTTGATACGTTTGAGCCAGGATCAACATTAAAATCAGTAATCGCGGCCGCTGGATTGGAATCCGGTAAATTCACGCCAGAAACTAAAATTCAAACCGCCCCTGGGCACTTTAGTATTGGTCCTGCCACCATTCATGATTCACATCCGCAGGGAATATTGACGGTTGCTGAGGTGATTCAGAAATCTTCAAACGTTGGTGCCTCAAAAATTGCACTGGCCTTGGATCGACAGTTTATGTGGAATATTTACAATGAACTGGGGCTGGGCCACGTTGAGGGTATAGGTTTTCCAGGTGAGGCCTCGGGTAGATTGCGCCCTTATAAAACCTGGCGCCCAATTGAGCAGGCGACCATGTCGTTTGGTCACGGTATTAGTGTCACGCTGCTACAGTTGGCGAGGTTATACACCGTCTTTGCCAATGAGGGCGAATTGCGCCCTGTTTCCTTATTGAAGTTGGCCGAGATACCTGTCGGCCAGCAAGTGTTTTCTGCTGTCACCGCAAACCATGTAAAAGATATGTTGGAGCTTGTAGTGCAACCTGGCGGTACCGCTGTGAAAGCGCAGGTGTTGGGCTATCGCGTGGGCGGTAAAACTGGAACGGCACATAAGTTGGGTGACCATGGTTATTTGGATGACAAATACGTGGCCTCGTTTGTCGGATTAGCGCCAGCGTCTGACCCACGATTTATTATTGCGGTGATGATTGATGAGCCAAGTAATGGTGCTTATTACGGCGGTACAGTAGCGGCTCCAGTGTTTAGCACTATCATGGCTGATACCTTACGTTTGTTTGCGGTGCCACAAGATGCGCCGAATAACAATGTAGTACTCGAAGGCAATGATGAAGATGTTAAGGAGGGAATATGAGTATTCTCGCCTCTTTAAATCAAATATTCACATCCATTACGGCCGATAGCCGAAAAGTGCAGGTGGGTTCGCTATTTTTGGCGTATCCAGGCGCGCATAGCGATGGCCGTGATTATATCGCACAGGCCATACAGGCCGGTGCAACGGCAGTAATATGGGAGCAGAAGAACTTTGCTTGGCATGATGCTTGGCAGTTAGACAATATTGCAGTAAATGACTTAAAACAGCAGGCGGGTCTGATTGCTGCGGAATATTACCAAAATCCATCTAAGCAATTAACCATGGTAGGTGTGACTGGTACTAATGGTAAAACTTCTGTAAGCCAGTGGGTTGCACAATGCCTGACCTTACTCAGTACAAAAACCGCGGTGTTAGGCACGATAGGCAATGGTTTTATCGGCGCGCAAACAGAGGCGGTAAACACCACGCCAGATGCAATTTTATTACAAGGCATGTTGGCTGACTATGTTGCCCAGCAGGCCAAAGCTGTCGTGATGGAAGTGTCTTCGCACGGCTTGGATCAAGGGCGGGTGAATGGTGTGGCATTTGATATTGCCGTACTGACCAATTTGAGCCGTGACCATCTCGATTATCACGGCACCATGGAGGCTTATGGTGAATCTAAGCAAAAATTATTCACTTGGGATGACTTAAGTGCGGCCATTGTGAATGTGGATGATGCGTTCGGTATTGCCTTAGCGGATTCACTAAAAGCACAGGGCAAAAAATATACAAGCTATGGACTAGATACGCTAGCCAACCAAGTGGCCGATGTGCAAGGTAGTCGCTTGAAATTGCACGATGCAGGCTTAACGATGCAGGTAGTTACTGCGCAAGGGACTGCCCTACTGACCGCGCCAGTATTAGGCCGGTTTAATGCGTATAACGTACTGGCCGTTTTAGCCACTTTATTAGCCCTCAACGTGACTTTGGCCGATGCGGTAGAAGTCATTGCCAACATTAAGCCCGTGCATGGACGTATGCAACAGTTTGGCGGCGGCGCTTTGCCGCTAGTAGTGATTGATTATGCCCACACGCCAGACGCGTTAGAAAAGGTATTAAGTACCTTGAAAGAGCAAGCCAAAGGTCGCCTGATTTGCGTGTTTGGTTGCGGCGGAGATCGTGATGCAGGCAAGCGTCCCTTGATGGGTGAGATTGCCTCACAACTTGCTGATTCAGTGATCGTGACCAGTGATAATCCGCGCCATGAGGACCCTGAGACCATTATTAATGACATTGTCAGCACGTTGCCGGCTGGCTATTTACTTGAAGCAGATCGCACAAAGGCCATTCATCGAGCTGTGCAGTTGGCTAAGTCAGGCGATATTGTATTGTTGGCAGGCAAGGGCCATGAGAACTATCAAGAAATCGCTGGTGTGAAATACCCGTTTGATGATGCGCTAATTGCACAGGCGGCGTTGAAAAATCACCCAAATTTTAGCGCGAGGGCTTCCGCATGATGAAATTTTCTGAAGCCGCAAGCGCCATGCAAGCCAAACTTCAAGGTAACGATGCCGTGTTTAGCAGTGTCGGTACCGATAGCCGCAACGTAAGCAAGGGTCAGTTGTTTGTTGCGCTAAAAGGTGAAAATTTTGATGGTCACGACTATGCAGCACAAGCCTTAGCACAAGGGGCGGCGGCAGTGTTGGTATCAAATCCAAATCTAGGGATTGAACCTGCGCTAGTGGTTGAAGATACTTATCTAGCTTTGGGTGCATTAGCTAGTTATTGGCGTGCAAAGTTCGCTATTCCCGTAATTGCGATTACTGGAAGTAACGGCAAGACCACGGTTAAAGAGATGATTTTGGCAATTTTAGTAGCCAAGGCTGGCCGTGAAAATGCGGTGCATGCTACCGTTGGAAATCTAAATAACCACATTGGCCTGCCGCTAACCTTACTTAAGTTGCATACAGATCATCAATTCTCAGTGCTTGAAATGGGCATGAGTCATTTAGGTGAAATCGAATATTTAAGCCGTATCGCCAAGCCGACAGTGGCCGTAATTAACAACGCAGGTACAGCGCATATTGGCGAAGTGGGTTCGCGTGAGAATATTGCCAAAGCGAAAGGTGAGATATTTGCAGGGTTGGATGCGTTAGGCGTAGCGGTTATTAATGCGGATGATGCCTATGCTGATTATTGGATTGGGCTGAATTCAGCAAGAAACGTGCTGACATTTAGCCTAAAAAATGCAGCTGACGTGACGGCGACATATGTTGAACATGAGAATTTAAGTCAAATTAATTTAACCACCAGACAAGGCACGGTGAGTTTTAGTTTGGCTGTATTAGGCGCGCACAACATAAGTAATGCAGTCGCTGCCAGCGCGGTTGCAGTTGCATTGGGGGTATCTAACGCCGATATAGCGAGCGGTCTTAGTAGTTTTGGCGGCGTAAAAGGTCGATTGCAACGCAAAGCAGGATTAAATGGCGCCAAACTTATTGATGATACTTATAACGCGAATCCAGATTCAATGCGCGCCGCGATTGATGTATTGGCTCAGCAAGCGGGTGAGAAACTACTCGTGCTTGGCGACATGGGTGAGTTAGGGGCGAATGCAAAAAATATGCATGCAGAAATTGGCAAATATGCAAAGGCCGCAGGTTTAAAACACTTGTTTTGTTTGGGCGAATTAAGTACAGAAATGGCGCGTGCATTTGGTGCTGGTGCTTCTCACTACGCCACGCCGGAGGATCTTGTGGCGGTGGTAGAGCCATTAATGATTGAAAATACAACCGTATTGGTGAAAGGCTCACGCTTTATGAAAATGGAGCGTGTTATTGACTTGTTAGAGGCGAAATCAGGTGCTGTAGCATCCATAATTGCATCTGACCTACAAAAAATACAAAGGGAGGATCAATAATGTTACTCGAGCTGGCTCGTTGGTTAGCACACGATGTTCGTGGTTTTCATGTGTTTAATTACATTACTTTGCGCGCGGTCTTAGCTACGTTAACGGCCTTGGCGATCTCATTCATCGCTGGTCCGAGCATGATTCGTAAACTCACCGAGTACAAAGTCGGACAAGCCGTGCGTGATGATGGCCCACAAACGCATCTCATTAAAACCGGCACTCCAACCATGGGGGGCGCATTGATACTGGTAGCAATTGCCATATCAACCTTACTTTGGGCAGATTTAAGTAATCGGTTTGTGTGGGTCGTGTTAGTGACTACGCTTGGCTTTGGTGCAGTTGGCTGGGTAGATGATTATCGTAAAGTAGTGCATCGCAATCCTAAAGGCCTGTCCGCAAAAGCTAAGTTTTTCTGGCAAAGCCTGATTGGTTTGGCGGTCGCTGTATTTTTGTACAAAACTTCAGTCACCGTTGTGGAAACCACGTTAATTGTCCCCTTCTTCAAGACGCTGGTACTGCCGCTTAGTGCAATAGGCTTCATTGTGTTGACTTATTTAGTAGTGGTGGGAAGCAGTAATGCGGTGAATTTAACGGATGGCTTAGATGGTTTGGCCATTCTACCAACGGTGATGGTAGCCAGTGCTTTGGGCATTTTTGCTTACGTCGCCGGGCATTTGTATTTCTCAAAATACCTCGGTGTGCCCTATGTGGCGGGAGCAGGTGAACTCATGGTCTTTTGCGCAGCGATGGCAGGTGCTGGTTTAGGCTTTCTATGGTTTAACGCTTATCCAGCCGAAGTGTTTATGGGAGATGTCGGCGCATTAGCGTTGGGCGCTGCCTTGGGTATTGTGGCGGTGATTGTAAGGCAAGAGATTATATTGTTCATTATGGGCGGTGTATTTGTAGTTGAGACGTTTTCAGTGGCCGCGCAAGTCCTGTACTTCAAATATACCAAGAAGAAGTATGGAGTTGGTCGACGCATTTTCTTAATGGCGCCCTTACACCATCACTACGAAGAAAAAGGCTGGAAAGAAACGCAAGTCGTGGTGCGCTTTTGGATTATCAGCATGATGTTGGTGTTGGTTGGGTTAGCCAGTTTGAAATTGAGATGACGATTAAATAACCATGAAAACTGTCTTAAAAGACAAAAAAGTACTCGTGCTAGGCCTTGGTGATACAGGCTTATCAGCTTTGCGCTGGCTTGCAGTGCAGGGAGCACGTTTGTCTGTGGCAGATACGCGTGAAAATCCGCCAGGCTTGGATGCATTGAAAGCAGAATTGCCACAAGTGCAAATTTACACTGGCGCATTTCAAGCGAGTACTTTTGCAGGTGTAGATTTAGTAGTAGCTAGTCCTGGTGTGCCGCTGAGCGAGCATGAAATTCAAGCGGCAATTGCACGTGGAACCCCTGTGGTGGGCGACGTTGAATTATTTGCGCAATATCGCTCCAGCAGTTCTAAGGTGATTGCTATTACTGGGGCGAATGGCAAAACCACAGTAACAACATTGGTCGGCGAAATCTGCAAAGCTGCCGGTTTAAAAACCATTGTAGCTGGCAATATCGGGTTACCAGTCCTAGATGCACTTGGCCTGCAAACACCAGATGTTTACGTGCTGGAGCTATCCAGTTTTCAACTGGAAACCACCAGCAGTTTGCAAGTGGATGCGGCTAGCATGCTCAATCTTTCTGAAGATCACATGGATAGATATACAAGCTTTCAAGATTACGCAATCGCGAAAGCACGTATTTTTTACAACGCCAAGTTGCAAGTGTTGAATCGCGATGACGCCTGGAGCATGTTAATGGCGCGTCCTAAGTTGGCACAAGTGACATTTGGGCTATCTAATGAAGCTGATGAAAACTCATATGGTCTGAAGCAAGTGGACGGTGAAACATGGTTGTGCGAAGGTAACAAAGAGCTGATTAACATCCAAGATTTAAAAATTGTCGGATTGCACAATGCCGCGAATGCACTCGCGGCAGTCGCCTTGTGTCGTGGCATTGGGATTGATTACCCGCACATCATTCAAACCTTATATAACTTTAAAGGCTTACCCCACCGTGTCGAATGGGTTGCTACTATCGATGAGGTTGATTATTACGATGACTCAAAAGGCACTAACGTTGGTGCGACTTGTGCGGCACTCTCAGGCTTGGCGCAAAAAGTAGTGCTTATTGCTGGTGGAGATGGCAAAGGCCAGGATTTTTCACCCTTGCAAGAGGTGGTTGCTGAGAATGCGCGGGCGGTGGTGTTAATTGGCCGCGATGCGCCTTTGATTGAAGCTGTATTGTTGCAAACAGGCATTCCCATGTATCAGGCAATTGACCTGCCAGAAGCCGTGAATATTGCCAAAAAAATTGCTCATACAGGCGATGCGGTATTACTGTCACCCGCTTGTGCAAGCTTTGATATGTTTAAAAATTATGTGCACCGTGCAGAAGTTTTTGTGCAAGCCGTCAAGGCCTTAGAGGCTTTAGAAAAGGCAAGCGCATGATAACCACCATGCTTAATCGCGAACGCATCAATTCGCCAAATTATGACCAAGGTTTGTTGTGGGTGGTGTTGTGCTTGCTCGGCATTGGTTTGGTCATGGTGTATTCCGCATCCATCGCCATTGCAGAGGCTGATAAAGGCGTAGGTCATAACAGTAGTTATTATTTGACGCATCAGGTTGTTTTTATGCTTGTTGGGCTCACTGCAGCGTTTGTAGCCTTTAATGTGCCGATTGCTTGGTGGCAAAAAATGGCACCTTATTTATTTTTATTCGGCTTAGTGCTGTTGGTGCTGGTGCTCATTCCTGGTATTGGCCTTAAAGCGGGTGGCAGTCGCCGTTGGTTAAAGCTATTTGTAGTAAATCCGCAGCCTTCGGAATTTATGAAATTATTTGCTGCCATCTACGTGGCAGATTACACCGTACGTAAGGCGGCTGTGATGCAAAGCTTTAGGCACGGCTTCTTGCCAATGTTAATTGTGATGCTGCTGGTTGGCGGCTTGCTACTTCGCGAACCAGATTTTGGTGCATTTGCAGTGATTGCCGCGATTTCCATTTCCATTTTATGGTTGGGCGGCATTAATGGTCGAATTTTTGCGGGTTTATTGATTTTACTGGTGGTGGGTTTTGTGTTCCTAATTTGGAGTTCGCCTTACCGGTTGGAGCGAGTGATTGGCTTTATGGATCCATGGGCAGACCCTTACGGCAAAGGTTATCAGCTCTCGCATGCGCTAATCGCGTTTGGTCGTGGCGAATGGTTTGGTGTAGGCTTGGGTGCCAGTGTTGAGAAGCTGCTGTATTTGCCAGAAGCGCATACTGACTTTTTGTTGGCAGTAGTGGCTGAGGAGCTAGGATTTGTTGGGGTGTTAACTGTGATTGGCTTGTTTGTTTGGATCGTGATTCGTGCGTTTGGCATTGCAAAAGAAGCAATTGCTAATGAGCGCTACTTTGCTGCTTTGCTTTCACAGGGTTTGGGCGTTTGGATGGGTGTGCAAGGCATTATTAATATGGGGGTGAATATGGGTCTGTTGCCTACCAAAGGGCTGACTTTGCCACTACTGTCATTTGGCGGTAGCGGCATATTAGCGAATTGCGTTGCTATGGCCATCATCCTCAGAATTGATTTTGAGAATAGACGACTACAAAAGGGCCTGCCAGCATGAATCTTGCCCTAATAAAATCAAGTAAAACCTTAATGGTCATGGCTGGCGGCACGGGTGGCCACGTCTATCCAGCCATGGCGGTGGCAGATAACTTAAAAGCGAAGGGTTGGAAAATCGTCTGGCTGTGTACAGAAGGAGGCATGGAAAACCGCTTGATTGAGAATAGTGGCTATGAAAAAGCCATGATTACCATGCAAGGTGTGCGCGGTAAGGGTTGGCTAGACTGGGTCTTGTTGCCAGTAAAATTAGTAAAAGCCTGTGCACAGAGCGCTGCAGCTATTCGGCTACATCAGCCAAACGTGGTGTTAGGTATGGGTGGCTTTGCCGCTTTCCCAGGTGGTTTGATGGCAAAGTTGCTTGGCAAGCCATTAGTGATTCATGAGCAAAATTCTATTGCAGGCTTAACCAATAAAGTATTGGCAAAATTCGCAACACGCGTATTGGCGGCATTCCCGGCGGCGTTTGCTGGCAAAGCGCAGTTGGTTGGTAATCCAGTAAGGGCAGATATTGCGAATGTAGTCGCGCCAGAAGTACGTTTTTCTACCCGTACAGGCGCACTACGCTTGTTGGTTGTAGGGGGAAGTTTAGGCGCACAAGCTTTGAACGAGGTGATTCCGCAAGCCTTAGCAAAGCTTCCTGTCGGGCAACGTCCGCAAGTGGTGCATCAGGCGGGAGTAAAACACATTGAGGCTTTAAAACAAAATTATGAAAGTGCTGCCGTTGCGGCGGAATCAAAAGCCTTTATTGATGATATGGCAAGCCTGTATGCATGGGCTGATTTTATTATTTGCCGCTCAGGGGCACTCACGGTGGCCGAAGTTTCAGCCGTAGGTTTGGGTTCGCTCATGGTGCCATTTCCATTTGCGGTGGATGACCACCAAACCACCAACGCCTTGTATTTGGTTGATAGTGGTGCAGCATTTTTAGTGCAGCAACAAGCGCTAAGTGTTGATAAGTTGGTGAATATTCTGAGTGAATTAACTCGCGAAACATGTTTAGAAATGGCAATAAAAGCGCGTGTATTAGGTAAGCCCGAGGCCACAGAAAACGTGGCAAATAATTGTATAGAAGTTGCACTTTAGAGATTAAATACCATGAAGCATAAAGTCAAAAACATACATTTTGTTGGCATTGGTGGCTCAGGCATGAGCGGCATAGCAGAGGTGCTTATTAATTTAAACTTTACAGTAACGGGTTCAGATTTAGCATCGAATGCCACTACACAACGTTTAGTTGCGTTCGGGGCAACCGTGTATCAGGGACACGGGGCAGAAAATGTTAAGGATGCGGATGTGGTGGTCGTTTCTTCAGCCGTAAATGAAGCGAATCCTGAAGTTAAGGCCGCACGAGCCAGAAATATCCCGGTGGTACCACGGGCACTGATGTTGGCAGAATTGATGCGTTTTAGGCAGGGGATTGCAGTGGCTGGTACGCATGGAAAAACCACGACGACCAGTCTGATCGCCAGTATATTAGCCGAGGCGGGCATGGATCCGACCTTTGTCATTGGTGGCAAGTTGGAGGCGGCAAATGCCAATGCCAAGCTTGGTACGGGCGAATACATCGTGGCAGAAGCGGATGAATCCGATGCGTCATTCTTGCATTTGACCCCAGTAATGGCCGTGGTGACGAATATCGATCAAGATCACATGGACACTTACGAACATAGCTTTGAAAAACTTAAAAGTGCATTTGTTGAGTTTCTACAACAATTGCCGTTCTGGGGCATGGCAGTCGTTTGTTTGGATGATGCCAATATTCGTGAAATTTTACCGCGCATTACAAAACCCGTGATGACCTACGGCTTCAGTGAAGATGCGCGTGTGCGTGCAACAAAAGTTCGCGCAGATGATGGAAAGATGCATTTCACCGTACAGCGAATCAACGGGGTGACCACAGAATTTGATGTGACACTGAACTTGCCAGGCAACCATTATGTGTTAAATGCTCTTGCTGCTATCGCGATTGCCAGTGAACTAGATGTACCAGATGCGGCGATTATTAAAGCGTTGAAAGAATTTAAAGGAGTAGGAAGACGTTTTGAGCGTTACGGAGAGATTGCCGCCAAGACAGGTGGAAAATTCACCTTAATTGATGACTATGGCCATCATCCGGTGGAAATGCAGGCAGTGATAGCGGCCGCACGGGCCGCATTCCCAGCCCGACGATTAGTCATGGCCTTTCAGCCGCATCGCTACACGCGTACGCGAGATTGTTTTGAAGATTTCGTTCGCGTGCTATCAAGCGCAGATGTGCTATTGCTGACAGAAGTTTATTCAGCGGGCGAAGCGCCCATTGTGGCGGCCGATACGCGTTCACTCATTAGATCCATTCGAGTGGCAGGCAAAATAGAGCCGCTGTTTGTAGAAACGACTGACTGTTTACCAGAGGCAATTCTAAATGTAGCACAAGCCGACGATGTGGTCATTGTCATGGGTGCAGGTTCGATTGGACATGTAGCAGAAAATACTAGAGCGCTGGCAAATGGAGCAGTAGCAAAGTAATGAGTAAAACTAGGCAAAATTTGGCTGGAGAAGTACAAGGAAACTTGCTTGTAGATGAGCCGATGGCTCGCTACACAAGTTGGCGCGTGGGTGGTAAAGCAGATCAACTTTACATACCCGCTGGGCTAGAAGATTTACGTACGTTTTTAAAGAATCTAGATACAGGTGCGCCAGTTTATTTTGTGGGTTTGGGGTCCAATTTATTAGTGCGTGATGGCGGCATACGCGGCACCGTCATTATTATGCATAACGTGTTGACAACACTAAAAATAGAAGGCGCCCTGATCTATGCTGAAGCTGGCGTAACTTGCGGAAAGTTAGCAAAATTCTGCGCTAAGCAAAGCAAACAAGGGGCAGAGTTTTTTGCAGGCATCCCTGGCACCTTAGGTGGGGCGTTGGCGATGAATGCAGGCTGCTATGGCACTGAGACATGGAATGTGGTGAATAGCGTCACAACCATTAACAAACAAGGTGAACTGCACAAACGTGCGGCCAATGAATTCCTAGCCAGTTATCGCCATGTGGATATGCCAGTGGTGGATGAATGGTTTGTGGCAGCTTGGTTGGATTTGCAAATTGGCGACGCCGAAGAGTCGACACAAAGAATTAAAGATTTATTAGCCACCAGACTAGCTTCGCAGCCACTAAATCTGCCAAGCGCGGGTTCGACCTTTAGAAACCCAGCAGGTGATTTTGCCGCAAGACTGATTGAGGTGAGTGGGCTAAAAGGCTACAAGATTGGTGGTGCGCAAGTTTCAGAAAAACATGCCAATTTTATTGTGAATACTGGGAATGCCACTGCGCAGAATATTGAACAACTGATTAAACATATGCGTGACACCGTATTGGAAAAACAAGGCGTTGCCTTGCAGCAAGAAGTGAAAGTGATTGGGGAATATTTATCGTGAGTATAACGCTCAATAAAAAATTTGGGAAAGTGGCAGTCTTGCTAGGTGGAAAATCGGGTGAGCGTGAAGTCTCGCTGAAGAGCGGTGCAGCCGTATTGAAGGCTTTACAAGCGCAGGGTATTGATGCGCATGGCTTTGACCCGCGCGATAAGCCTGTACATGATTTGGAAGCATTTGACCGCGTATTCATTAACTTACATGGTCGTTTTGGTGAAGATGGTTGCATGCAGGGCGCGCTCGAAATGCTACATCTTCCTTACACAGGCAGCGGCGTCATGGCATCGGCTATTGGCATGGATAAATGGCGCACCAAATTATTGTGGCGCGCCATGAATGTAGTCACGCCTGATTTTGAGTTAGTGACTGCAACGAGTGACTTTGCCGAAATAGAAAAGCGCTTGGGGCTGCCTTTATTTGTCAAGCCTGCCAATGAAGGTTCGAGCATTGGTATTAGTAAAGTAAAAGCAGCGGGTGGATTAGAGGCTGCTTACAAGATTGCTGCCGAGGCTGATCCATTGGTGATTGCTGAAAAATTTGTCGGCGGGGGCGAATATACCGTAGGCATTATTGCGGATGGTAAAGGCGACTTTAAGGCCTTGCCGATAATTCGCATTGTGCCAAAAAATGAATTCTATGATTACGAAGCCAAATACCTGCGTGATGATACCGAGTATTTGTGCCCATGCGGACTGGGCGCCGAAAAAGAACAGCAAATTCAGAAGGAAGCCTTGTTGGCCTTTAAAGCGGTGGGTTGCAGAGGCTGGGGACGTGTGGATTTTTTAATGGACGAAGCGGGCAATCATTATTTTTTAGAGCTCAACACAAGTCCAGGTATGACCGATCATAGCCTTGTGCCAATGGCAGCAAAAGCTGCAGGCATTAGTTTTGAACAGCTAGTTGTGCGAATTTTGGAGTCTGCCGATGTGGGATAAACCTACATTGCTAAATTGGACGGCGAACCTACTATTTGCTTTGAGCGTAGTAGTGATGTTGTATTCGGCCTTGTATGTGGTGGTGCATTTGCCAATATTCCCTTTGCGTGAAGTTAAAGTGGAAGGTCAGTTAAGCCATGTAAATCGTGAACAGGTGAAATTGATTGTGGCCAGACATTTAAAAGGAAATTTCTTTACTTTGGATTTGATTAAGGCGCGCGATGCGTTTGAAAAATTACCTTGGGCACGCAGTGTAAGTGTGCGCCGTCGTTGGCCTGATAAGTTAGAAGTTGTGATTGAAGAGCACCAAGCTTTGGCACGCTGGGGCACTATTGCTTTAGTGAATACCCACGGCGAGTTGTTTCATGCGGCATCGGGCAGTGAATTGCCTATGTTTTACGGACCTGGCGACGGCGTAATTGAAGTGGCATCACAATTTACTGAGTTTAGTAAGACATTAAAGAATGCAGATTTAGAAATCGCTAGCTTGGCTTTAACGCCGAGACGTGCCTGGCAAATTACCACCACTGGCGGCATGGTGGTAGAGCTTGGGCGAGTAGAAATGCAACGCCGATTAGTAAAATTTGTCAGTGTCTACCGCAATACAATTGCGGCATTGAATATGAAAGTGATGTACGCCGATTTGCGTTATCCCAATGGATTTGCAGTACGTAAACCAGTGGAAGCGAAGCCCGCTGCTGAAGTGAAAAACACCACTACAGGCGAAGTTAAATTAAACAGCACTAAAACCTTGGGTACATTAAAACCAGTGAGAACATAATCTGAGCATGTATAAAGCGTATTACTTAAAAACATTATTAGTATAGACATAACCGTGTGATAAACGCGGAGGGAGTAAGCCATGAGTAGAGTTAAAGAAGATAAAAATTTGATTGTCGGTCTGGATATAGGGACCTCAAAAATTGTGGCAATTGTGGCTGAACTACAGCCTGAAGGCACAGTTAAGGTCATTGGCCTTGGTCAGCACGTATCGCGTGGTTTGAAAAAAGGTGTAGTGATAAATATTGAATCAACTATGCAATCGATACAGCGTGCGCTGGAAGAAGCAGAGCTGATGGCGGATTGCAAAATCAACAATGTTTATACGGGCATTGCGGGCAGTCATATCAAGAGTCTAAATTCGCACGGCATGGTAAAAATTAAAGATGCAGAAGTTTCGCAAATGGATGTGGACCGTGTAATCGAAACCGCGCGTGCCATTGCATTGCCAGCAGATCAGCAGATTCTACATATTCTTACACAAGAATTTATCATCGACGGACAGGAGGATGTACGCGAGCCGCTTGGTATGAGCGGGATGAAGTTGGAAGTGAAAGTACATATTGTGACTGGCGCAGTGGCGGCAGCACAAAATATCGTGAAATGCATCAAGCGTTGTGGCATTGAAGTGAGCGATTTGATATTGCAGCCTTTAGCTTCAAGTTTGGCCGTACTTACTGAAGATGAAAAAGAGTTAGGGGTTTGTTTGGTCGATATAGGCGGTGGAACAACGGATATCGCCGTATTCAAACAAGGCGCAATTCGTCACACCGCCGTGGTGCCGATTGCGGGCGATCAAATGACCAATGACGTGGCGGTGGCATTTCGCACGCCAACACAATCTGCAGAGGATATCAAGATCAAGCATGGCTGCGCATTACGCCAATTAGCCGATGCCCGAGAGATAGTAGAAGTGCCAGGCGTCGATGGACGCGAGCCACGTCAATTATCCGTGCAGACTTTAGCGGAAGTACTAGAGCCGCGTGTTGTGGAGTTATATGAATTAGTGCTTAACGAACTGCGTCGCAGTGGCATGGAAGAAATGATTGCTTCAGGTATCGTCATTACTGGCGGGTCTGCCATGATGCGTGGCATGGTGGAATTGGGTGAGGAGATATTCCACATGCCAGTACGCATGGGCCTGCCGCGTTATGTTGGCGGATTGTCCGAGGTAGTCAGCAATCCACGATATGCAACAGGGGTGGGTTTGGTATTGATGGGTAAACAGCAGTTAGAACGCCATATTAGTGGGCAATTGGAATCAGGCTCACTCGGCAGGATTTTAGAAAGAATGAAGAGTTGGTTTCAAGGAAATTTTTAGCTATGTTGCTTTTAAAACAGCGGCTTTAAAGGATTAGTAAGTATTAAGTAGGCAGTTTAGGCAGAAGTAAATAGGCAGTAGTATCAATTAAAAAAGAGGAGAAATTAAATGTTTGAAATTATGGAAAAAAACTCTCAAGAAGCCGTGATTAAGGTGATTGGGGTAGGCGGTTGCGGTGGTAACGCCGTTGCACACATGATAGAAAAAAATGTGGGAGGTGTTGAGTTTATTTGCGCAAATACAGATATGCAGGCATTGAAAAAAAGCCAGGCAAAAACAGTCTTGCAAATGGGTGTGGCGATGACTAAAGGTTTGGGTGCGGGTGCTAGACCTGAAATCGGTCGCGAGGCAGCATTTGAAGATCGCGATGCAATTGCCGAGTTGATTGATGGCGCCGATATGTTGTTTATCACTGCAGGTATGGGCGGTGGAACCGGTACAGGTGCGGCG
Organism: Methylotenera sp.; assembly: GCF_013141425.1. Classification (GTDB taxonomy): domain Bacteria; phylum Pseudomonadota; class Gammaproteobacteria; order Burkholderiales; family Methylophilaceae; genus Methylotenera. Next base: position 15,977 of record NZ_JABFRA010000019.1, read on the forward strand.
CCTGTGATTGCACAAATCGCTAAAGAAATGGGTATTTTGACAGTGGCTGTAGTCACCAAACCATTCGCTTTTGAAGGTAAGCGCACTAAAGTTGCAACGGATGGCTTGGAAGAGTTGTCAAAATACGTGGATTCTCTGATTGTGATTCCTAACGAAAAGTTAATGGAAGTATTGGGCGAAGATGTACCCTTTTTAGAAGCGTTCAGAGCGGCTAATGATGTGTTGCATAATGCGGTTTCTGGCATTGCTGAAATTATTAATTGCCCTGGGCTAGTGAACGTTGACTTTGCTGATGTACGCACTGTGATGTCTGAAATGGGCATGGCGATGATGGGTTCAGCGATCGCAAGTGGGCCAGATCGTGCGCGTATCGCCGCAGAACAAGCGGTGGCGAGTCCATTGCTAGAAGATGTCAACCTTGCAAATGCTCGTGGCGTTTTGGTGAATATCACCACTTCAGCTTCTTTCAAAATGAAAGAATATTATGACGTGATGAATACTATTAAAGCATTTACAGCCGATGATGCAACAGTGATTGTAGGTAACGTGTTTGATGAAGCAATGGGCGATGGCCTGCGCGTGACAATGGTAGCCACTGGATTAACAGGTGCGCAACGCCGTCAGCAAAAACCAGAGTTGCGCGTAATGACACAAGAGATTGTGCGTAACGGAACAACGAATCAGCCAATGTTTGTCGGTGGAAATATGGATGAAGATGATGCACCACAAGTGTTTGGCTCAAATAGCCGCCGTGCGCAGGTGGAAGCTATGAAAATGTCAGGGATGGAAGAATACGATATTCCTGCATTTTTACGCAATCAAGCGGATTAATCGCTTGGTAATGGCATTAATAAACCAATTTAATGCTTACTTTGTTGAGGATGTCGTCAAGCTGGCGGTAGTAAGTAAATGCATAAATATGCTACTATTTGCTTGATTAGTAAGGTAAATATTGATTTGCAATTTAGGAATGTTAACCATTGATGTTAAAGCAACGTACATTAAAAAAAGCGACTAGCGCCACTGGCGTTGGCTTGCACAACGGCGAAAAGGTTACTCTTACCCTTCGACCAGCTGCGGCCGATACTGGCATTGTTTTCAGACGGGTTGATCTGCCTCAACCCAATGAAATCTTAGCGACTCCTGACGCAGTACATGACACCCGCATGTGCTCGGCGTTAGAGGCCAATGGCGCACGTGTTGCTACTGTTGAACATATCATGTCAGCATTGGCTGGCTTAGGTGTGGACAATGTTTATATTGATGTTGATGCCTCAGAAATTCCGATTATGGATGGTAGCTCGGGCCCCTTTGTTTTCTTATTGCAAGAAGCGGGCGTTGTGGAGCAGACTGCCGCTAAAAAATTCATACGTGTTTTAAAGACGGTTGAAGTGATTGAAGGTGATAAATGGGTGCGGTTTGAGCCATATCAAGGATTTAAGATTGATTTCACTATTCATTTTAATCATCCCGTGTTCGAGCATTCTGGTTGCAATGTGAAAATTGACTTCGCTAGAGATTCCTATATTAAAGAAATAAGTCGTGCGCGTACCTTTGGCTTTATGCACGAAGTAGAGTACTTGCGCTCAAATGGCTTAGCGCGTGGCGGTAGTTTAGATAACGCCATTGTTTTAGACGAATATCGTGTCATTAACGCAGATGGTTTGCGCTATGACGATGAGTTTGCAAAACATAAGGTACTTGATGCGATTGGTGATTTGTACATGCTGGGACACCCGATTTTAGGCGCTTTTTTTGCTTACAAATCTGGTCATGCGTTGAATAACCAGTTGATTCGAGCTCTACTGCAAGATGAATCAGCTTGGGAATATGCAACTTTTGAAAAACAAGAAGATGCGCCAGATGTATTCTTGGCACAAGAAAACTCATTGTTCCCAGAGCCAGTTTATTAACAGCTTGCTTTAGATTCCTGAATTGAGTGGATTTAGAGTTGTTGTATAAAACTATAATGGTAAGTAATTTATTAAAAAGGGGCGTTCTATGAATTTTACTCGCCTTCTATTCGCGTTTGTAGCCATCGCGTTATCCACACAGGCGTATGCCTTATCTGATCAAACTTTGTTTCAGCATGCGCGGCAAGCTTATGCGGCAAAAAATGAAATCGCCTTATCTGAAGATGTCAGTCAACTAAATACCCAGCAATATATTCTCGCGCCGTATGCCGATTATTGGCTGATGCTACTAAAGCTCGACCAAGCGAGAGATGAAGAAGTACAGAACTTTATAGCACAATATGTCGACATGCCTTTTGCAGACCGCGTTCGTGGTGAATGGCTAAAAAAACTGGCAAAACAGCAAAACTGGGATTCGTTTTTTGCAGAACACGCGCTTTTTCAGCGTGAAGATGCTGCTGTGCAATGTTATGCACTGTATGGGCATCGACTGCTTAATGATTTAGAGGTGACTAGCCAAGTTAAAGAACTATGGCTTACGAGCGTTGACCTGCCGAGTAACTGTAATCAATTATTTGATGAATTACAAAAAACAGGTGAATTAAGTAATGAGGATATTTGGGCTAGATTCAGATTGGCGCTACACGATGGAAAGTTGAGTTTAGCTAAAAGTGTGTTTGCACGATTGCCGCATTCGGATGATGCTAACCTCAAATTGCTTGACCGTGCTTATCAGTCACCACAGTTGGTTTTAGATAAAAAATTAGTTTCATTCAAAACGAAATATGGCACGGAGCTTAATCTATATGCTATTGACCGGCTAGCGCGCAATAATATTGAATCCGCTATTAGCACCCTAAAAAAGCTACAGAGTCAGATTGATCCTGAAAATAGAAGTTTTGCTTGGGGTCGTGTAGCCTATCACGCCGCACGCAAACATTATCCGCAGGCGCTTGATTTTTATGCACTGGCAGACGGTGCAAACTTGGATAAAGAACAATTGGCTTGGCAAGTGCGCGCGGCACTGCGCGCTCAAGACTGGGTGACTGTTCAGGCAGCAATTTTGCAGATGCCGAGCAAGCAACAAGAAGAGGCTGTTTGGCGTTATTGGCTAGCACGATCATATAGAGAGGCGGGCGAAGTTGGAATTGCCAATTCGATATTTGGCAAACTTTCTACTGAGCGGCATTTTTATGGCTGGCTGGCAGCCGAAGAACTTGAAAGTATAATGAGTAGTTCGGCCATCGATTACAAGTTGACGGATGTTGAAGTGACGGCAATCGCCAGTCAGCCTGAAATCAAGCGCGCGCTTGAGTTGCAGCGTTTAGACATGCGCTGGGAAGCAAAGGCGGAGTGGGCTTGGGCAACACGCCACTATGATGATAAGCAATTATTGGCGGCTGCCGAATATGCGTTGCGTCAAAAGTGGTACGACATTGCTATCAGTACCGCAGATAACACCAAATACGTGCATAATTTCAATTTGCGCTATCCGACACCGTACCGTGATTTTTTCAAAAAATATGCGGCTAATGTTGATCTCGACGAAGCTTGGGTTTATGGCATTACGCGTCAAGAAAGCCGCTTTATGCACTATGCTAAATCGGGCGTAGGCGCGTCGGGCTTAATGCAGTTGATGCCAGCCACGGCTAAGTGGGTGGCAAAGCGCAAGGGCGTGAATGGCTATAATAATACGATGATTCATGATTTAAGCACTAATGTGGAGTTCGGTACCTATTACATGCGCTACACCTTAGACTTGATGGGTGGTCAGGCAGTGATGGCAACTGCGGGCTATAACGCTGGGCCGAGCCGCGCAAAGCGTTGGCAGGCAAGTGAGCCGCTTGAGGCCGCCATTTACATTGAGAGCATCCCGTTTACCGAAACTCGACTATACGTACAAAAAGTCATGGCGAATGCGCAGCTTTATGCTCCGCGCGTGGACGCTAAAATACAAACGCTAAAATCGCGCTTAGGTACGATACCTGGCAGTGGCAAGCCAGAAATCATCAGTGAAGATAATCCAGAAACCGAATAGTTTTTAAAAATTGAATGTTAAAGGTATAAATCAGATGAAAGAAATATGTGTTTTAGGCGGCTCAGGTTTTGTAGGCAGTGCCATCGTAGCAAAGCTAGATGCAGCGGGCTATGCGGTTAAAGTGCTAACGCGCCGTAGAGATGCAGCTAAACATCTGTTCTTATTGCCTAATGTACAAGTTGTCGAGTGCAATGTTCAAGATTATCAAGCGCTGAATAGTGCTTTAAGAGGAGTAGATGCAGTAATCAATTTGATTGGTGTATTGCATCAAAGTCGCCAGCATAGTTTTAATGCCATGCACCATCAGTTGCCAGCGCAGTTAGCCAAAATCTGTGTGGATTTAAATATTAAACGTTTGCTGCACATGAGTAGTTTGCGGGCAGGTAAAAATGCGCCCAGTCAATATTTACGCTCAAAAGGCGCAGGAGAGGCGGCGCTATTGGAGTACCAGCATCAGTTGAACATCACAATATTTAGGCCCTCGATTATTTTTGGTCGAGGTGACAGTTTTATCAATTTGTTTGCTAGCCTTGTTAAAAACTTACCTATTGTAGTGTTGGCTAAGCCCAATGCTAAGTTCCAGCCAGTTTGGGTGGAAGATGTGGCGAGTTGTTTTGTGTCTAGCATAGAAAATACAGATACCTATGGTCATACTTACGAGTTGGCTGGCCCTAGCGTTTACCGTTTCCATGAGTTGGTAAAAACTGTCATGGCGACACTGCAAATTAAGCGACTAATTATTGGTCTGAATGATAGTTTTTCATACTTTCAGGCGCTGGTGATGGAATTCCTGCCTGTGAAGTTAATGTCACGCGATAATATTCGTTCAATGGAAGTCGATAGTGTTAGTGATCAACCTTTTCCAAATGCTTTCAACCTCGTGCCTACCTCTTTAGAATCCATCATTCCACAGTATCTCGTCGACCAAACACCACGTGGTGCGTATGATCGATTTCGTCGCTTCGCAGCTAGATAACATAGGTAAGCTGCCATGCAAATCTATCTGGTTGGCGGTGCAGTTCGCGATGAATTATTAGGACTATCCGTTAAAGACAAAGATTATGTCGTTGTTGGCAGCACTCCTGAAGAAATGCAAGCTAATGGTTTTAAGCCAGTAGGCAAAGACTTTCCTGTTTTTCTTCACCCCCAAACCCATGACGAATATGCCTTAGCTCGTACAGAACGAAAAACTGCTAAAGGCTATAAGGGTTTTGCTGTAAGTGCTTCTGTAGACGTGACTTTAGAAGAAGACTTGGCGCGCCGTGATTTAACCATTAATGCGATTGCAAAAGATTGCGATGGCAAGCTTATCGACCCTTATAACGGCTTAGCAGATATACACTCTAAAACCTTGCGCCACGTCAGTGAAGCCTTTGCTGAAGATCCAGTACGTATACTTCGCGCCGCTAGACTATCAGCCAGATTTGGTGACTTTATAGTGGCAGCAGAAACACAACAACTCATGCAACACATGGTGGATGAAGGGGAAGTGGATGCCTTGGTTGCGGAACGTGTTTGGCAAGAGTTGGCAAAAGGCCTGATGGAGGATAAACCAAGTCGAATGTTTGATGTGTTACGTGCCTGTGGAGCTTTGCGGAAAATATTGCCAGAGCTAGATAAACTATGGGGCGTGCCGCAGCCCCCACAGTATCATCCTGAAGTCGATACGGGGCTACATATTATGCTGGTAATCGATTATACCGCTAGGCAGAACTTTAGCTTGCCAATTCGTTTTGCTGCCTTGATGCACGATTTAGGCAAGGGTACTACACCAATTGAGTTATTGCCTCGCCACATTGGCCATGAAGAACGGAGTGTGCGCTTACTCAAGGAGGTGAGTAAGCGCTTACGCGTACCAAATGATTGCAAAGAACTTGCTCAATTAGTCGCTAAATTTCATGGAAAGTTATATCAAACACTGCAGATGAGACCAAGTACCTTGCTGGAATTTTTAATAGAGTTGGATGCTATTCGACAACCAGCTCGTTTTAAGGATTTTTTAAAAGCATGTGAGGCAGATTCACGCGGTAGAACAGGCTTTGAAAACTGCCCAACACCGGCAGCAGACTTAATGTTAAAAGTGCTGGAAGCCGCATCCAGCATTGATGCTGGCTTAGTGGCAAGTGGGTATTTAGAAACAGAGAAAATTAAAGTCGCTGTGTTTGAAGCAAGATTAGAGGCCGTCAAGCATGCGTTAAAAAATATCGCTTAAATTTTCATATAATGTTGGATGAAATATTTGGCAATATACCCAACCATGCCAAAGGTTAAGCCCAGAAATAATACAAATGTTCCAAACTTGCCGACTTTTGATTCCCAAGCGAGATGGCCGACGATAAATATCATTAGTAACATCAGGCCGCCCACACCGTAAGTCATGCCGAACTCGGTAATTTGTGCTTCAGTGAAGCCAAATATTGTACCTTGCAATTTATTTCTCCAATGTTATTTATTGTGTTGAATGTTTGAAAAGGCTCATTTATTTTTTCCCCAAGAAGCCTCTATGATAGCGCTAATAATAGCACTGGAAAAAAATGCCAAAATAGACAATTCTACCCGAGCCCCATGACCATCTAACGAACTATAAATAGCATAGGATAAAATCAAGCCTATTAAGCATCCAACAATGATACCTAAAGATGTTCCTATTAAAGTAGCTAATGCATCGATAAGTTCGAACATACTATACTTAGGCATTAATAAGCGTGGTGATCTGTTGTTGGACAAACTCAGTTGGTTTTCGTTTAAAACCGCTTTTTGCGAATTGATGCCAGCGGCCAACTACGTAGCATACAATTAAATTTGCCTGTGCTTCAGCATCGGATTTATGGCCTGTTTGGGTTTCAGCAATGCGTAAGCTTTGTTTCAGCGTTACTTCAATTCTATCGTACAGCTGATTGATGCGTAGTTGTAGCTTTTCATCTTCGTTGACTAAGGCATCACCAATCAGTACCCGTGTCATGCCGGGGTTTTTTTCTGAAAAAGCGAGCAACATCGTGATGGTGCGTTGAACTTGTCTTAAACCCTCGGTCTCTTCAGTGCCAATTTTGTTGATTAGACCAAAGATCGTTTCTTCGATAAATGAAATTAAGCCTTCAAACATCTGCGCTTTATTGGCAAAGTGCCTGTATAGTGCGGCCTCACTTACTTCTAACTTTGCCGCGAGCGAAGCGGTGGTAATTTTTTCACGTTTGGGTGATTCGAGCATTTTGGCTAAAGTTTCTAAAATTTGTTGTTTACGTTCACCTGCCATTGATATCCCCTTACAAAAATGGTTTTAATTAACGGTTAAAAATTTCAATTTAAAATAAATTATAACCGAAGGTGAGTAAGTGCTAACACTTTGTCGATGCGATAATCCACAAAATTTGGTTTTTGCTGCTTTTTTGTCACCCAAATCGTTGTCATACCTAATCGTTTGGCGGTCATGAGCGCCGGTAAGCTGTCTTCAAGCATGACGCAATCGCTGGCCTTTGCGTGTATGGTTTTGAGTAACATTTGAAAGCCACGAACAGATGGTTTTCCATGATATTTAGTGGATTCCACACTAAATATCAGCTCAAAACAGTCGCTAATGCCCAATATGTCGAGTACTCGCAAGGCGTAGTTGCGAGGTGCGTTTGTGAATACTAACTTACGTCCTGGAAGGCTTTGCAATAGATGTCGTAAGCGTTTAACTTCTAGCACCATCTCAGGCAAGTTATGTAGCTTGTGGGTATCTTCAAGAAAATGATGTGGGCTAGTACCATGATGCCTCATTAAGCCTTTAAGCGTTGCACCATAAATGCGCCAGTAATGCTGGCGTAAATGATGTGCAGCTGATTCATCTAGGCTTAAATGGTCCATAATATATTCCGTCATGGTGCGGTTCATTACGGGAAAGATATGTGCCGAAGCATTATGTAATGTGTCGTCTAGATCAAAAATCCAGACTTTTGATTTGTTGCTTAGTGCCAATTTATTTGGCCTTAATCAGCGTACCTACACCTTCATCAGTTAATACTTCTAGTAACAGCGCATGCTCTACACGACCATCAATAATGTGAACAGCTTTTACACCACTTCTTGCAGCATCCAATGCCGAGCTAATTTTAGGCAACATACCACCAGACAATGTACCGTCTGCCACTAATTCATCTATTTGCTTAGGCGTAAGGCCTGTCAACAACTCGCCACTTTTATTCAGTACGCCAGGTGTATTGGTCAGTAAAATTAATTTTTCAGCATTTAAAATTTCAGCCAATTTACCTGCAACGACATCGGCATTGATGTTATAAGTTTCGCCATCTTTGCCCACACCAATGGGCGCTACTACTGGAATAAAGTCACCAGAATCTAAAAAATTAATAATGCTTGGGTCAATTGCACTAATCTCGCCCACTTGGCCGACATCAATAAATTTAGTGGGGTCATTCATGTCTTCCATCAACAATTTATGGGCATGAATGAAATTGCCATCTTGCCCAGTTAGCCCAACAGCCTTGCCGCCGTGACGGTTAATCAAATTTACGATTTCTTTGTTTACTTGGCCGCCAAGCACCATTTCAACCACGTCCATGGTTTCAGCATCGGTCACGCGCATGCCTTGAATAAACTCGCCTTTTTTACCGAGTTTATCTAACATTTCATTGATTTGTGGTCCGCCACCATGTACTACGACAGGGTTCATGCCAACCAGTTTGAGTAGCACCACGTCTTGTGCAAAACATTGTTTCAGGTGCTCGTCTGTCATGGCGTTTCCGCCGTATTTAATGACAATAGTCTTATCAAAAAAGCGTTTGATGTAAGGTAAAGCCTCAGCAAGTGTGCGGGCTTTTTTTGCGGCAGTGGTTTGACTTAACATAAGATTTCCGTGAGTCGATATTTGGTAGATTGTACTTTGTGTAATTGTAACCAAAATTTGCCTACAAGGTTTTGCTAAAAACCTTTGAATTTCGCTGAAAGTTATAAAGTTTTTGTTTTTCGGCGGGCAGTTTATCCACACTTTGTTCCGTAAAACCACGCTCTAAGAACCAGTGTTCGGTGCGGGTAGTGAGGCAGAATAAGCTTTTAAAACCAATTTCCTTCGCTTGATTGGCACAAAAATAAAACAATTTATCGCCGCGTCCCCCACCCCTGTAAGCGGGATCAATCGCTAGGCAAGCAAACTCAGCCATACGTTCAGACTTAAATGGATACAAAGCCGCGCAACCAATGATGCGATTATCATGCTCCATCACATAAAAATGTTCAATTTCCATTTCAATATGTTCGCGTCCACGTCTGACCAAAAAACCTTCCGCCTCAAGAGGTTCAATCAGTTTTAATATGCCACCAACGTCGTCAATATTGGCTTGACGCATACTTTCTAAGCTCAACTCGGTCACCATGGTGCCAATACCATCTAGCGTGAACAACTCTTGAATAATCGCGCCATCAATGTGGCGAGAAATCAAATGTGTGCGGGCCACGCCGTGTTCACAAGCCCTGACAGCGGCTGGTAAATAATAGTTAATGTCTTCAGAAATATTAATTGCCTGTTCATTATCTTTTACATTACGCAATAAGTTTTTAGCTTTTTCAGCAGTCATCTCACGTAACAATTCACCACGTAAGTTATGTACGCCTTCAGAATCCATTAAAAAAATAAGCTTGTCTGCATCAAGTGCCACTGCGGCGCTAACGGCGACATCTTCTAAACTTAAATTGAATGCCTCGCCAGTAGGGGAATAACCGAGCGGAGAGAGCAAAACCAATTCGTTGTCATCAAGACGTTTTTGTATGCCAACAGCATCTACACGGCGCACTTCGCCTGTGTGCTGTAAATCCACGCCTTCACGCACGCCCATTGGCTTTGCCGTCACAAAGTTACCACTCGCCACGCGGATGTCAGCACCCGCCATGGGTGAGTTGGCAATGCCCATTGATAGCAAGGCTTCAATTTCCACCCGCACCGCGCCGTTGGCTTCTTTAACCGCCTCCATTGCCGCATCATCGGTTACACGTAAACCATTATGAAACGCTGGAGTGAGTTTGTCGCGCTTGAGGCGCTGTTCAATTTGCGGTCTTGCGCCATGCACTAATACCAAGCGCACCTCTAAACTGGCTAGTAAGTTTAAATCGTGCGAAAGTGCCACAAATTGTTGCTCACTTACCACCTCACCACCAAACGCAATAACAAATGTACTGCCACCAAACGCGTGAATATAAGGTGCAGCTGACCTAAACCAATTTACGAATTCTTTAACATTTGAGGCGTGTACTTTTCCAGCGGCGTGTGACAACGTGGTTAAGTTGGGCTGGCGCTGTTCTTGCGCTGATAATGCAGCTTTTGGCATATCGCTTTGCAAGTATAAATAGGCTGGAGTGCAATTAAGCGCTTCAGCTATCTTGCGTAGTATCGTTTCGCTAATGCCCAATTCGCCGCGTTCAATTCGTGATAAATTACCCGCGTCTGCACCTACTTTATTTGCAAGTGCTTGCAGAGTCATGTTTAGCGCTTTGCGCTGATGGCGTATGGTGAGCCCAATGGTCATATTCGATAAAATAGTCATATAATTTGTAATATTTACAATAATATAATATTTTTATGTAAAAAATGCAAATTATATGATTGAAAAGAGTTGTTTTTACTCGAGACCTAACTCTTTGACGATTAAATGATTTCAGGTAATTACAGTTTTGGGATTGATAAAGTGTTGATGAAGTATCTCTTTGAGCTTTAGAAATACTTGTTCTTTGTCCATGCGATTGTTTGCCTTTAGTGCTAGTTTTTGGAGGCAACGTGCAGAGAATACGCCAACGGTGTAAATACTTCCAGCTTTTTCGTTAGTGATTTTTATGTCAAATTCTTTTTCGGCGTACATTAGAAATTCAACAGTATCTAAGCCCACTAAAAGTCACCCCAAAGCGCTTGAAATGAGGCAATAGAGGTTGGCCCTGCGGTTTCTGTACGTAAAATTCTAGGACCTAAAATCACCGATTGAAAACCTAGTGAAAGTGCTAAATTAATTTCTGATTGCGATAAACCACCTTCAGCGCCAATAAGCAGCTGAATTTCGCCACTGGGTTGTGTAAGTTCGGCGATACGTTTTGCGCCGACTGGGTTAAGTAGAATACGAGTAGCTTTAGATTGGGCATTAATACTTAGCCAGTTTGCAAGCGTTTTGGGGGCTAATACTTGTGGAATAAAAGCTCGACCGCATTGCTCACAAGCTGAAATCACAATGTTTTGCCAATGCTCTAAACGTTTTTCGGCTCGTTCCGCAGAAAGTTTTACCAAGCTACGCTCAGTAGCAATGGGTTGAATGGCTTTAACGCCTAGTTCCACTGCTTTTTGTATGGAGTAATCCATGCGGTCGCCGCTCGAAATGCCTTGTAATAATGTGATGTTAAGTGGTGATTCGGTGTTCACCTCAAACGCACTCAGCACCTGTGCTAAAGTGGCATTCTTTTGTACAGAAGTCAGTTCACATTCAAAATCAAAACCGCTGCCATCAAACAGCACGAACTTATCGCCCACGCTTAAACGCATCACTTTTGCGGCGTGAATAGCGGCGTTATCAGAAAGTTTAACGGTGCTACCCTCGCGAAGTTTTTCGGGGCTGTGGAATCTAAGGTTGCTCATGGTGACAGTTTAAATAAAAAATCATAAAGTGGTAATATAAACCATTAAGAATTAATAAAACTTAAGGAAACGCATGGCAAGCATCAACCCACCTGTTTGTGATTTTGGCTGGCAAGCGCCCGATTTTAATTTACCGAACATTGATGGCAGTATGGTTTCGCTTGATACAAGCATGGGTAAAAACGGCTTGTTAGTCATGTTTATTTGTAATCACTGCCCCTATGTAAAAGCAATATTGCCAAGACTGATTAATGACGTACGTGAGCTTAAAGCGCTAGGAATTAATACAGTAGCGATTATGTCCAACGACCCCACAGACTACCAAGAAGATAGCTTTGAAAGTATGCAAAGAATCGCTAGCGAAATGAATTTCCCGTTTCCATACTTGTTAGATGAAACACAAGCGGTCGCTAAAGCTTATGATGCGGTTTGTACTCCAGACTTTTTTGGCTTGAATAATAATGGTGAATTGCAATATCGAGGCCGCTTTGATGAGTCTCGTAAAGATACAGCCCCGAATAGTACAAGAGATTTATTTCATGCAATGAAACTTGTGGCTGAAACTGGCACGGGGCCAAAGGAGCAAATTTCAAGTATCGGATGTAGTATAAAGTGGAGTGAAGTATGAGTAAACTTAAATGGGGCATCCTTGGGGCAGCGCGTGTTAATGAGCGATTGCTTCCCGCAATTATTGAAGCCTCTAATTCGCGGTTGGTTGCCATCGCTAGTCGTCGAGCAGGTGCAGCAAAAGCGACACTGCAAAAATATGCGCCTTGCTATAGCGAAAGCCTGGCTTGCTACGACGACATGGATGCCTTAATCGCAGATAAAAATGTGGAGGCTATTTACTGCCCAATGGCAAATGAGGAGCATAGAGAGTGGGCTTTGAAAGCCATTAACGCTGGCAAGCATGTATTAATTGAAAAGCCTATGGCGTTGACGGTAAACGATATTCAAGAAATTGAAGCGGCCGCCATTAAAAGCAAAGTCAAAGTGATGGAGGGCTTCATGTATCGCTTTCATCCGCAACATGCGCGTGTGCAAGAGATTGTGCAATCAGGTTTGATTGGCGATGTGCTTTCAGCGCGCGCCAGTTATTCGTTCTTAATGAAGCAGCCACGCATGTACCGCATCAACCGAAACATAGCACAGGGTGGTGGCGCGCTGTGGGACATTGGCCCCTATGCGATACATTCACTCCGGTGGTGTTTTGGCTTAGAACCTATTTCTACTATTGCGCATGCTAAATTGAATGAACATGGCGCCGATATTGTCACTAGCGGTGTATTAGATTTTGGCAACGACGCGGAAGGTCGCGCACGTTTTGGTCATTTTGACATTAGCTTTGAGCGTAGCCGCAAATCAGAATATGAAATCATCGGCACCAAAGGTTGGGTAAAGTGCCATGCGGCTTGGGTGTTTCAAAACGATGTACCAGTGATTTCATGGGCTTTAGAAGATGGTAAATACGCCGAAGAGCGTTTTGCGCCTAGCAACCATTTTGTGCTGGAAATTGAGCACTTTAGTGATTGTGTCTTAAGTAATAAACCAACGTTCTTGACTTTTGCCGATGCTAAAGCGAATTGCGCTGCCCTCCAAGCCAGTATTGATGCGGCTTCTGGCGGCTTAAAAGTAACTCTTTAATCATCATCTATTATAAAATATATTAAGGCTCATTTCTAACACGTAAGAAACTTGCGAACTTTGGTTTGCCAGTTTTGGTGATGTCGCGATACGTATAAGTCACTGTACTACCAATTTTTGGTGGATTTTCGCGTTGTGCATCGGTAAAGCCTGTGCCAAGTTTAAAGCGAATGCCTTCTAAGGTTTCAACGACAAGTGCGCCTAGTTTGCCTTTATATTTACCTCGTCCTGGCGTGTGAGCAATCACCTTGGCTTCAGCATCTAATAGCGGCTTTACCTTAAGTAGAACGTCACTGCGGCCCGTGATGTATTCTGCATCTGCACGATGTAGCATTAAACCTTCGCCGCCCTGCGCGACCACTTGTTTAAGTTGCTTGTTAAGCGTGGCTTCGTCGTTTACTTGGTATTGCTTTACTGCTTTTAGGTGCGGAACATTGGCTTGTTTAACGATTTCTGTAATGCGTTTCGCTCGCTCGGCAAACGTACCTGTTGCGTTTGGTAGTTCAAATACCATGTAAGAGATGCTGCGCCACTCTTCGTCCATCGGCACGTCTTTTCTCACCGCGCCAGAAAGCGCATCAAACTTGCCATGGCCAAGCCACAGTTCGCCATCAAGTGGCATTTTTGGTAAACCTTTTGTGAACCATGTTGGCGCTGCAATGACGCGTCCTGTTCGCGTGTGGAAAATGCTTCCATCCCACACAGCACGCACGCCATCGTATTTTTCACTCACTAAATATTGTTTTACATCGATGCCGCGCTGATAAACCTGCGCTAGTAGCACATTGTTGTCGCTTTGCTTGGCTAGGCTTTGCGTGGTGAATAGTGCAGTTATCATCAAGCCTGCGATAGTGAATAAAAATATTAGACGAGTAAGTTTCATCGCAATAGTTTAAAACATTATGCAAAACACTGGTGAATATGTTGTTAGCACATCAAACAAATTATAATAAATACAACTTTCTCTATGCCAAACACCGCCTAAACCCTTGCTGAAAAAGGCTAATTAAGCAATAATTTAATCTTTGCCAAAAAGCAGGTCATTCATCTGGCTTTTTGAAGAATTCAATCAAGGTTTTATCCGATTTTCTATAAGACTTGCAGTGATGTTCAAGCCAACGCAGTGTTTAAATAGTGAAATCGGATTCGAATCGTAAAACTACAAGTTATTTATTAGGGAGAAAACTATGGCAACACGTAAAGACCTAGCCAACGCTATTCGTGCGTTATCTATGGATGCTGTACAAAAAGCTAACTCAGGCCACCCAGGTGCGCCTATGGGCATGGCTGAAATCGCTGAAGAGCTTTGGAACCACCATCTAAGCCATAACCCAAAAAATCCAAATTGGTCAAATCGCGATCGTTTCGTGCTTTCTAATGGCCACGGTTCAATGTTGATTTACTCATTGCTACACCTAACAGGTTATGCATTGCCAATGGATGAGTTAAAGACATTTCGCCAATTGCATTCTAAATGTGCTGGTCACCCAGAATACGGCTATGCACCAGGTGTTGAAACAACAACAGGTCCATTAGGTCAAGGTATTGCAAACGGTGTTGGTTTCGCAATGGCTGAAAAATTAATGGCTGACCAATTCAACAAACCAGGTAACGAAATCGTTGACCACAGAACATACGTGTTCTTAGGTGACGGCTGTATGATGGAAGGCGTTTCTCACGAAGCTTGTGCTTTAGCTGGTACTTGGGGCTTGGGCAAATTGACAGCATTCTGGGATGACAACGGTATTTCTATCGATGGTCATATTGAAGGTTGGTACACAGACGATACAGCTAAACGATTTGAATCATATGGCTGGCACGTTCAATCAGTAGATGGTCATGACGTTGCTGCTATCGGTAAAGCAATTGATGCAGCTAAAAAAGTAACAGACAAACCATCATTGATTTGCTGCAAAACAGTGATTGGTATGGGTTCACCAAACAAATCTGGTTCACATGATTGCCACGGTTCTGCATTGGGTTTAGAAGAAGTTGCAGCGACTCGTGCAAACATCGGCTGGCCACATGAGCCATTTGTAATCCCAGCAGATGTATACGCTGGTTGGGATGCAACGGCTAAAGGTGCTGCTGCTGAAGCGGCTTGGAATGATAAATTTGCAGCATATTCAAAAGCATTCCCAGCGGAAGCTGCTGAATACAAACGCCGCATGTCTAACGAATTGCCAGCTAACTGGAAAGCAGAAACAAACAAAATTATCGCTGCAATCAACGAAAAAGCAGAAGGTGTTGCTTCACGTAAAGCCTCACAAAACGCAATTGGTGCATTAGCGCCGTTGTTGCCAGAATTCTTAGGCGGTTCAGCAGACTTAACTGGTTCTAACTTAACATCTTGTGGTAGCTTCAAACACGTAGATGCTAAAAACCCA
Source organism: Methylotenera sp. (assembly GCF_013141425.1). Lineage (GTDB taxonomy): Bacteria > Pseudomonadota > Gammaproteobacteria > Burkholderiales > Methylophilaceae > Methylotenera. The sequence continues at coordinate 31,565 of NZ_JABFRA010000019.1, forward strand.
GGTAACTACATCTCTTACGGTGTACGTGAATTTGGTATGGCAGCAATTATGAACGGTATGGCATTGCACGGTGGCGTATTGCCATTCGGCGGTACTTTCCATATGTTCTCAGACTACATGAAGAGCGGTATGCGTATGTCTGCGTTGATGCATCAACGTGTAATTTATGTATTAACGCATGACTCTATCGGTCAAGGTGAAGATGGTCCAACTCACCAACCAGTAGAAAACACTTCAGGCTTACGTTACATTCCTCGTATGGATGTATGGCGTCCAGCTGATGCAACTGAAACAACAGTAGCATGGGTTGCAGCTGTTGAGCGTAAAGATGGTCCAAGTAGCTTGGTACTTTCACGTCAAAACTTGCCAGGTGTTAAACATGATGCTAAAGACTTTGATTTAATCCGTAAGGGGGGTTATGTATTCTCTGACTGTGCTGGTAAGGCAGATGTCATCATTATCGCTAACGGTTCTGAGATGGAATTAGCTGTTAAGGCAGCGGCAGAGTTGAACGCAGCAGGTACAAAAGTACGTGTGGTTTCAATGCCATCAACAAATGTATTTGACCGTCAAGATAAAGCATACAAAGACAGCGTGTTGACTGCAGGCATTAAACGCGTTGCTGTTGAAGCGGCGCACCCAGATTTCTGGCGTAAATATGTTGGTCTAGAAGGTGCTGTAGTTGGTATCGACACATTCGGTGAATCTGCACCAGGTGGCGTATTAATGAAACACTTCGGCTTTACAGTTGAAAACGTTGTAGCAACAGTTAAATCGGTGCTGTAATTTTAGGCGCTGTAATTTAACTAGCAGCTTAGTTTAATAGGGCGCCTCACGTGTGAGGTGCCCTATTTTTTTATAGTAATAGATTTAAATTTATTACTTTATAAATAAAATCTTTTAATTAAAACATTGGGAATTATCATGGCAATTCGCGTAGCAATTAATGGTTTTGGTCGTATCGGTCGCATGGTGTTTCGCGCGGCAGTGAAAGATTTTACTGATATTGAAGTGGTCGCAATTAATGACTTATTAGAGCCAGATTACTTGGCTTATATGCTTAAGTATGACTCAGTGCATGGTCGTTTTAACGGCGATGTAGCTGTGAGCGGCAATAATTTGGTGGTAAATGGCAAGACGATTCGCCTGACTGCCGAAAAAGACCCCGTTAACTTAAAATGGAATGAAGTTAAAGCCGACATCATTATTGAATGTACAGGTTTTTTCTTAACCAAAGAAACTTGTCAAAAACACATTGATGCAGGCGCTAAAAAAGTCGTGCAATCCGCCCCAGGTAAAGACGATACGCCTATGTTTGTTTACGGCGTAAATCATAACGAATACAAAGGCGAGGCTATTGTTTCGGCGGCTTCATGTACAACAAACGGCCTAGCGCCAGTAGTCAAAGTGTTAAACGATGCGTTTGGTATTAAGCGTGGTTTGATGACGACGATTCACGCAGCAACAGCCACACAAAAAACTGTAGATGGCCCTTCAAACAAAGACTGGCGCGGTGGCCGTGGTATTTTAGAGAACATTATTCCATCAAGCACTGGCGCGGCTAAAGCGGTGGGAAAAGTGATTCCATCGTTAAATAAAAAACTCACTGGTATGGCATTTCGCGTCCCAACTTCTGATGTTTCCGTGGTTGATTTGACTTGTGAACTGAACAAAGAAGCCACTTACGAGGCGATTTGCCAAGCTATGAAAACTGCATCTGAGGGCGAATTAAAAGGAGTGCTTGGCTACACAAATGACAAAGTGGTTTCTACTGATTTTCGAGGTGAAACTTGCCCATCTGTATTTGATGCGGATGCTGGCATATTGCTAGACCCAACCTTTGTAAAAGTGGTGGCTTGGTATGACAATGAATATGGTTATACCTGTAATCTGATGCGTTTAGTGCAACATATCGCCAAGTAATCTATGCAATTAAATGTCTTGGAGGTGTGCTGATACCAGCCTGCTTCTAATGGCTTTATAACAATTAAGTCGAGGAAATGAATGATTACGCTGAAAGATAAAAGCACTAATCGTTGGTTAGGCCAGATCAGTTATGCCCAGTTAAAGTTTTTAAATGACGAGTTACTCGCAGAACATAAGGATGATCAGGACTATAAAATTGATCGCGACGCTTTGGACACTTTAAAAGCTCGCGGTGCTGATCTGCATCTCGCGGCAATTTTAGATAAAGCCATGGGCGATAAAGAGGAAATAGCGTTTTACTGGATAAAATCATAAAAATAGGTGTTTGAAAAAACATCACTTTTCGGGAGGATCAAGCGATGAATGTAATTAAAATGACGGATTTAGATTTAAATGGTAAACGGGTATTGATTCGTGCAGATTTGAATGTGCCCGTCGCTGACGGAAAAGTTACTTCAGATGCCCGCATTACAGCCTCTATGGCAACCATTGAGTACGCCTTAAAAGCAGGTGCTAAGGTGATGGTGACATCGCATTTAGGCAGACCCGAAGAAGGTGTTTATTCTGAGGAAAATTCTTTAAAACCAGTGGTTGATGTGATTTCAGCCAAATTAGGCAAGCCAGTACGTTTGGTTAAAGACTGGGTAAATGGTGGCTTTGATGTCGCTGCCGGCGAGTTGGTGGTATTAGAAAACTGTCGATTTAACAAAGGTGAGAAAAAAAGCGTTGATGAACTGGCACAAAAATATGCCAAGTTGTGCGATATATTTGTCATGGACGCTTTTGGTACCGCGCACCGTGCAGAAGCTTCAACACACGGCGTGGCTAAATTTGCACCTGTGGCTGCAGCAGGTATATTGTTAGTGAATGAATTGGAAGCACTAACGAAAGCTTTGCTAAGCCCTGCACGCCCGATGGTGGCGATTGTGGGCGGCAGTAAAGTTTCAACGAAGTTAACCGTATTAGAAAGTTTGTCGCAGAAAGTCGACCAGTTAGTGGTGGGTGGTGGTATTGCCAACACTTTTTTGAAGGCTGCTGGAAATGAAGTTGGTAAGTCACTTTGTGAAGATGATTTAGTGCCAGTCGCGCGCACCTTAATGGACAAAATGACCCAAAGAGGCGCAACCATACCGATTGCGGTGGATGTGGTTTGTGGTAAAAAATTCGATGCTAATGAACCGGCCATAAGTAAAGACGTGGCTTTGGTAACAGCAGATGATATGATTTTTGATATTGGCGCGAAATCTGCTACTGAAATAGCAGAGATCATAAAAAATGCAGGTACTGTGGTATGGAACGGGCCGGTAGGTGTGTTTGAGTTTGACCAGTTTGGTGAAGGCACAAAAACCATTGCATATGCCATTGCCAATACCAAAGCGTTTACCTTGGCAGGTGGTGGTGATACGATTGCCGCGATTCAGAAATATGGTATCGAAGATAAAGTTGATTATATTTCTACTGCAGGCGGTGCGTTTTTGGAGTTCTTAGAAGGTAAAAAATTACCTGCGGTAGAGATACTTGAGCAACGTGCAAGTGCATAAGAATTTTCGGCTAGTTTGACCTACAATGGGGCTGCTAGCCCCATTTTTATTTGAAATTTAGAGTTTAGTTAAAGTTAAAAAGGTATTCGATTGACATTACGCAAAACAAAAATAGTCGCAACGTTAGGCCCATCTTCAAACAGCGAGGAAATGCTGGCGCGCATGATTATGGCGGGGGTAAATGTTGTGCGGCTTAATTTTTCGCACGGTAGCGCAGAAGAACATATTAATCGTGCTGAAATCGTGCGTGCCATCGCCGCTAAATTGAATCGCCCGATTGGCGTGTTGTGCGATTTGCAAGGGCCCAAAATTCGTATTGGTAAATTTGAATTAGGCAAAATTACCTTAAAAACAGGCGATTTATTTATTTTAGATGCAGATTGCCAATTGGGGACTCAAGATCACGTTGGCTTAGACTATAAAACCCTGCCGCAAGAAGTAGCGGAAGGCACGACCCTACTCTTGGACGATGGCCGCATTACCATGCAGGTTGATCGAGTAAAGGGCAATCAGATTCATTGTTTGGTGTTGAATGGCGGCGTGCTGAGTAATAATAAGGGTATCAATCGCCAAGGCGGTGGCTTATCGGCGGAAGCTCTCACCAAGAAAGACCGTGAAGACATTAAAACGGCTGTAGCGCTTGAAGCAGACTATATCGCAATGTCGTTTCCCAAAACGGCGCTGGATGTGGAACTAGCGCGTACTTTGGTTAAAAAAGCTGGCGGCACGGCAAGCATCATTGCAAAAATCGAGCGTGCAGAAGCGATTGATAATTTGGAATCAATCATCGAAGCTTCTGATGCGATTATGGTTGCGCGTGGTGATTTAGGTGTTGAAGTGGGTGATGCAGCGGTGCCTGGGTTGCAAAAACGCATGATTCGTATGGCGCGGGCGCAAAATAAGTTAGTGATTACTGCCACACAAATGATGGAGTCTATGATTACCAGCCCCATTCCAACCCGCGCTGAAGTTTCAGACGTGGCGAATGCGGTGCTGGATGGTACCGATGCCGTCATGTTGTCTGCCGAAACAGCGGCAGGCCAGTATCCGCTTGAAACGGTGCAGGCGGTGCACCGTGTGGTGATGGAGGCGGAAAAAGAATACTACATTCACCCGCATGTTCAAAAGCTAGACCAAGTGTTTGTTCGGACGGATGAGGCGATAGCGGCAGCTGCGATTTACACCGCTCAGCACTTAAAAGTTAAAGCCATTGCAGCGCTGACGCAGTCTGGCAATGCCGCACAATGGCTTTCACGTGCAGACTCTGAGATGCCTATTTATGCACTATCGCCTGATAAATATGCACGCAGAAAATTGACTTTACATCGTGGAGTGTACCCATTCCCGATTGAGCAAGGGAATAAAAATAAAGATGAAATATTGCATGAGATGGAACAGGTTTTGTTGCAGCAAAAAGCGGTCAATTTAGGGGATTTAGTTTTACTCACCTATGGCGAACCTATCGGTAGTCCGGGTGGGACAAATACATTGAAAATCGTAAAAATTGGTGAAAACAAACAAGCCGTATAGATTGCTTGTACTCACATATTCTAACGATAAAGTTTTGCTAGGTTTTTACTAGGCCTTTATAATAGTTCGATTAAACCTTCAATTATTAAACCCAAAGCCGCACACATGAATAAGCCCTTATTAGAAACCAACATTCAAAGCCTAAAACGCATTCATCAAGGTAAAGTACGTGATATCTATGATATTGATGCCCACACCATGCTTTTGGTTAGCACCGATCGGCTATCTGCGTTTGATGTGATATTACCTACAGGCATTGCCAATAAAGGTGCCATGCTCACGCAAATGGCAAATTTCTGGTTTGATAAACTTCAAAATGTTGTTCCCAATCACTTGACAGGCATCGATCCAAAAACCGTAGTAAGTGCCCCTGCAGAGCAGGCACAGCTAGGCTCGCGTGCGGTTGTGGTAAAGAAATTAAAAGCATTGCCCATTGAGGCCATAGTCCGTGGCTATCTGGTTGGTAGCGGCTGGAAAGAATACAAATCCAAAGGTACAGTATGCGGCATTCCATTGCCTGTCGACTTGCAGGAGGCTTCTAAGTTGCCTAGGCCAATTTTTACACCTTCAAGTAAGGCAGCTGTTGGTGAGCATGATGAAAACATCAGCTTACAGCAATGTGCGGATTTAATTGGCAAAGATTTGGCGGAGCAGGTGGCTAAAGTTGCCATTGCGCTTTATGAGCAGGCGGCAGAATATGCACTGACTCGTGGCATTATTATTGCTGATACCAAATTTGAATTTGGTTTGGATGCAAATGGCGTGTTACATGTGATGGATGAGGTATTAACCCCCGATTCATCACGCTTTTGGCCGGCGGATAGCTACGCCGTTGGCAGCAACCCACCGAGTTACGATAAGCAATTTGTACGTGACTGGTTAGAAAGTACGGGTTGGAATAAAAAAGCACCAGCGCCAGCACTGCCAGAGGAAGTGGCTAAAAAAACCAGTGAAAAATATATGGAGGCCTTTGAGCGCTTAACAGGCCATCCTTTACGTGTTGATTGAGTCTTAAGCAGAGAAAATATTGTCGAGACTAATCGCAAAATTAAAATCCATTACCAAGCAGCTTAAGCAAGAGTTTGCGGTTTATCGTTTAGTCCTTAAGCATCCTCAAACACCTTGGATTGCCAAGGCATTTTTAGGGTTGGCGGTAGGCTATCTGTTGCTACCTTTCGATTTGATTCCAGACTTTATTCCTGTACTTGGTCAGCTTGACGATGTCGTGATTATTCCAGTGCTGGTGTATATTGCATTGCTGTTTATTCCACAAGAAATTATTCAAAGCTGCCGCGAAAAGGTGAAATTAACAATTTAGTTACAAGCCCATAGTAGGCTTTCTCAGCAGGCTTGCTATAATTGCGGCTCAAAATTAATCAATACTTTTATTATCTTAGGAATAAGCAATGTCGTTAAATCAAGTGCCAACCGGCAAAGACGTCCCAAATGATTTCAATGTAATCATTGAAATCCCAATGCAAGGTGACCCAGTTAAGTATGAAGTAGACAAAGACAGTGGTGCGATCTTTGTTGATCGCTTCATGGGAACTGCCATGCAATATCCAACCAATTATGGTTATGTGCCACATACACTAGCGGATGATGGCGACCCGGTGGATGTGCTGGTGATGACTCCGGTAGCATTGATTCCAGGTGTTGTTGTGCGTTGTCGTCCACTTGGCGTATTGTTGATGGAAGACGAAGCGGGTTTAGATGCTAAAGTACTCGCGGTACCTGTAGAAAAAGTATGTGGTTTATACGGTCACTTAAAAGCGCACACAGATGTATCTGAATGGCGCTTAAATATGATTTCTCACTTTTTTGAGCATTACAAAGATTTAGACAAAGGTAAATGGGTGAAAATCAATGGTTGGGGCGATATCGACCAAGCCAAAAAAGAAATATTAGATGGCGTTACGAACTACAACAATGCTAAGGTAAAACCTGCATTCTAAATAATTAGCTAGAAAAAAGGCAGCGCAAGCTGCCTTTTTTGTGTCGCGAGTTAAGGTCACAAATGTTAAACGGATTTTTAACGAAAAGCATTTAAAAATTAGGCGGCAACCACACCAAATAAACTGCCCACACCAGCCGTTGCTGCCATGGCTAACGCGCCCCAAAATGCAACTCTTGCCGTTCCCAGCCAAATGTTTGCCCCACCCGCTTTTGCTGCCAACCCACCCAATAAAGCTAAAAAAGCGAGTGACATGCCAGCAACATAAGGCACGGTATTGGCAGAAGAAGCAACAAATGCAACCAATAAAGGTAGCGCGGCACCAAGTGCAAATGTGCCCGCTGAAGCAAGAGCTGCTTGCACTGGCCGTGCATTCATGGCTTCAATAATGCCTAATTCGTCTCTAGCGTGTGCTGCAAGGGCGTCATGTACGGTCAGTTGCACTGCAACTTGTTTGGCTAGTTCTGGGGTTAAGCCACGGCCGATATAGATGCCTGTCAGTTCGTCCAATTCATGTTCGGGCTGTGTGGCAAGCTCTTCGCGCTCACGCGCTAAATCTGCATTTTCAGTATCCGCTTGCGAGCTTACGGAAACATATTCGCCCGCCGCCATAGACATCGCGCCAGACACCAAACCTGCGACACCTGTAAGCAGAATTGTATCTTGCGTAGCATGGGCTGCTGCAACGCCAATAATTAAGCTGGCGGTGGATACGATGCCATCATTTGCGCCTAAGACGGCCGCACGTAACCAGCCAATGCGGTGTGAGCGGTGAAATTCCGAGTGTCTCAAAATATTTATCCTAATGAACCAAGTTTTGGTTGAACTTAAAAATTGAAATCAAACGCTATTATAACCTTAGTAAAATTCCAAACCCTGTTTTATAAGCGAACTTAATGGTCAAAAGCGCTACAGTTTATTCAAAATAATTTTGCACCTTTCCTTGGTAAATTTTTAAAAAACAAAATAACGAAAGGGAGCCTAGGCTCCCTTTCGAAGTGCAGAATTCAACTAAAAGTGTTTTATGATAATAGCGGCACAATCAATAAAGCCACAATATTGATGATTTTAATCAATGGGTTCACTGCTGGGCCTGCAGTGTCTTTGTAGGGGTCACCCACAGTATCGCCAGTGACAGCTGCCTTATGCGCCTCTGAACCTTTACCACCGTGGTTGCCATCTTCGATGTATTTCTTGGCGTTATCCCATGCGCCTCCACCAGTACACATGGAGATTGCAACGAATAGCCCTGTCACAATTGTCCCCATTAATAAACCACCTAACGCTACTGGGCCAAGTAGCAGACCAACAGCAACTGGCACAGCAACTGGCAATAGCGATGGAATCATCATTTCTTTAATTGCGGCTGTAGTAAGCATGTCTACCGCTTTGCCATATTCTGGTTTAGCAGTGCCTTCCATAATGCCTTTGATGTCGCGGAACTGACGACGCACTTCTTCAACCACAGCGCCCGCTGCACGTCCAACCGCTTCCATCGCCATGGCAGCGAATAAGAATGGAATTAAGCCGCCGATAAATAAGCCGATAATAACCATGGGATCGCTTAAGTCAAATTTAACGTCAATACCAGCACCTTGTAGTTTGTGTGTGTAATCAGCAAACAACACCAACGCAGCCAAACCAGCAGAACCAATCGCATAGCCTTTTGTAACGGCTTTGGTGGTGTTTCCAACGGCGTCTAATGGGTCAGTCACGTCGCGAACTTCCGCTGGTAGACCAGCCATTTCTGCAATACCGCCTGCATTATCAGTAATTGGGCCGTAAGCATCCAGCGCTACAACGATACCCGCCATACTCAACATTGAAGTTGCAGCAATGGCGATGCCATATAAGCCGCCTAAGAAATGCGATAAGTAAATAGCAAGGCATACGGAAAGCACCGGCCATGCTGTGGATTTCATCGAAATGCCAATGCCGGCAATGATGTTGGTCGCATGACCCGTTGTAGAGGCCTGTGCAACATGCCGAACGGGCGCGTAATCTGTACCTGTGTAGTATTCCGTAATCCATACCAAAGCGGCTGTTAAAACCAAGCCTACAGCACAGGCTCCAAATAGCTGGTTGGCTGATACTGTTAAGTCGCCAGCTACCAAACCCTCCGGAAACATTTTTGTAGTGACAAAGTAAAATGCCGCCAATGAAATAGTGCCCGCTACCGCCAAACCTTTATACAGCGCTGGCATGACGTTTTTCATGCCAGGCGAGGCCTTAACGAAGAAACAGCCAATGATTGACGCTACAATCGAAACAGCTGCCAGCATGAGTGGATAAAGTATCGCGCTTGAGTTTGAAACTAATAATCCACCGAGTACCATGGTTGCAATCAAGGTGACGGCATAGGTTTCAAATAAGTCAGCCGCCATGCCAGCACAGTCGCCAACATTATCGCCCACGTTATCAGCAATTACCGCAGGGTTACGTGGGTCATCTTCAGGAATACCTGCTTCAACTTTGCCGACCAAATCCGCACCAACGTCGGCGCCTTTGGTAAAAATACCGCCACCTAAACGGGCAAAGATAGAAATAAGTGATGAGCCAAATGCCAAGCCAATGAGCGGATTAAGGTCGGTGGCATTGACGCCGCCTAAGAACCAGTAGAAGCCTGCAACGCCTAATAAACCTAGACCAACGACCAGCATGCCTGTGATTGCTCCACCTTTGAAGGCCACATCCAGTGCTGGTGCAATTCCACCCGTGGCTGCTTGTGCTGTACGTACATTTGCTTTCACTGAAACATTCATACCAATAAAACCACAAGCCCCAGATAATACGGCGCCTATGACAAAGCCAATAGCCGTTGTCACGTTGAGAAATATGCCGATGAGAACCGCCAAAACAACCCCAACAAGCGTAATCGCCTTATATTGTCGTGCAAGGTAAGCGGCTGCACCTTGTTGAATCGCTTCTGCGATTTCCTGCATACGCGCATTACCTGCGGGCAAGTTGCTAATCCACTTGCTCATTACTACGCCATATAACACCGCTAGAAATGCAGCGCCGATGGCTATTATCAATTCAACTGGCATACTTTCTCCCTATCTAAATTTTTATAAACCGTGACTAAAAAAGAATTTTAGAATTTAAAAATTAAATCAAATTTAAAAATAAAACTAGTGCGAACTACCACGCAAATCTGAATCAAAATCAAGTGTGAAAATATTCAAAATCGAAGCTCATTACTACATAAATGAATGTAAATAATTTGTAACGACAGGGCATTATTGCACTAATAAGCGTGGCGAACAACTGCTAGATTAAATCGTCATGCAACGCGTCGTGGCACAGAAAACAGGCGCAAGAAAAGCGCAATTATGATTGATACTTTTTTACTTGGCTTTTGTAGCTAATCTGGCTAGCGCGTCACCAAGTGCGGTGCCTGCGAGTTTTTTTGAAAGTTGATTTATCTCATCTGCGGCATGTGTACTGAGTTTTTTGAAGGATTTTGGTTTGGGTAGTGTGCTAGATTTCACTTGCACTTTCACCCGAATTGAAGTAACTTCACACCCTTGCTTTTCTAGCTTAATCAACAAGCTAGGGATAAAAAGCTTAAGTTTTGCTGCCACGGTATTATTGTCAGCAAATACCGTAAATTGTTTGTTTTTAATACGACTTGCATGGCTAAATTGTGCCAAATTATCAGGCGCAATAGTAGCCCAAATTTTTTGTGCCGATTGAGTTTCATTTGCGTGAACGTTTAGCGCAATAAACTCTGATTGCTTTAGCAATGAACTAAACTGACGCATAATGGCCAACCAAAAAAATGTGAGTGGTGATTAGGACTGCTATGAATATCATCTTTGTCTCAAATAATATGGCGAAAGCGAGAACACTCTCGATGTTGCAAGTGTGTTTAATTGTACTTGGACTAATCTTGCTGCCCTTGCTGTTAGTACTTACGCTGATTGTGCCACAGGAGCCCTCAATACAACAAGGTCATAGCTCATCAATTCCTTCAAAACTTAAGTTTGCTTTTAGCATGAATAATCCGCAGAAGCATTTAGATGCCTATGCCCTACAGCTGGGTGAACTGCAAGCGCGCATCATGCGACTCGATGCGCAAAGTGAACGCCTAGCCAAGCTTGCAGATGAGAAGAAAGTCGTGCGCGAGAATGCTGCACCTACAAAGCCTAATGCTGAAGTAAGCACCAAAATCAGCTCTGAGAGTGATGGTCTCGTCACATTAAAATCATCCGTCGCTAATCGAGGAGGCCCTTTGGTGCTAAATGCGCCGATAACCGAACTGGAGCTGCAGAAAAAGATCGCAGAAACAATGGAAAAAATAGAATTTGATACCGAATATTTAAGTGAAATTGAAGCAAAGTTGTTACAACAAAGTGTTTTAAAAGACATGCTACCCAATAGTAGCCCGGTGACGGCGGCATTTAATAGTTCAAGTTATGGCTGGCGCATTGACCCATTTAACGGAGATAAAGCCTTTCACGAAGGCTTAGATTTCTCTGCACCAACCGGAACGCCAATACGTGCCGCAGCAGGTGGTATTGTGACGGCCTCAGAACATTCGCCAGATTATGGTAATATTGTCAAAATTGACCATGGGTCTGGCTTGGAAACACGCTATGCACATGCATCAAAATTGATGGTTAAAGCTGGAGATCGGGTTGAAAAAGGACAGGTAGTTGCTTTGGTCGGTAGTACAGGACGCTCTACAGGGGCGCATTTGCATTATGAAATCAGACTAAATGGCAATGCGCTTGACCCAAGAAAATATCTTCATGCCAGTAATTGAATTAATGAAAGCAAGCCCCATGTATCTTGCATGAAAAATAACGGAACACGTTCAATAGTCAAAATAACATCACGTTTTGAAATTCAAGTGATTAAACCCCATTCCACTAATTAAAATCTACTCAGTCGAAAGTCAGTCATTTCATGATATCCACGTTGTTTAAAAAAATATTTGGTAGCCGTAATGAGCGGTTGGTAAAGCAATACGCGCAAAAAGTGCAGCAAATAAATGCATTAGAGCCTGCTATACAAGCTTTGTCTGACGATGAGTTAAGGGCAAAAACGGAAGAGTTCAAACAGCGCTATAAAAATGGTGAAACTTTAGAACAACTTTTACCAGAAGCCTTTGCGGTAGTGCGTGAAGGTGGTGTGCGTGCACTTGGTATGCGTCATTTTGATGTGCAAATGATCGGCGGCATGGTGCTAAATGCAGGCAAGATTGGTGAAATGCGTACAGGAGAAGGTAAAACCTTAGTGGCGACTTTACCTGTGTATTTGAATGCCTTGACTGGCAAAGGCGTGCATGTAGTGACCGTGAATGACTATCTTGCAAAGCGTGATGCCGAGTGGATGGGTAAACTCTACAACTTTTTAGGTTTGAGCATAGGCATTAATCTTTCTCAAATGCAAAATGACGCTAAGCGTCTGGCATATGCCGCGGATATTACTTATGGCACGAATAATGAATATGGCTTTGATTATCTACGTGACAACATGGTGCACGATAAGGAAAGTCGTGTGCAGCGTGGCTTAAACTATGCATTAGTTGATGAGGTCGATTCGATTTTAATTGACGAAGCACGTACGCCATTGATTATTTCAGGGCAGGCGGATGACAGTATTGCGCTTTATAACCAAATTAACGCGGTAGCGGCTAAATTAGTTGCGCAAACTGAAGAAGAGGGCGAAGGCGATTTTTGGGTAGATGAAAAAGCACAAAATGTTGTGTTATCAGAGCAAGGCCATGAACACGCTGAAGGGTTACTAACTGAGGCTGGTCTGCTCGCCGTGGGATCAAGCCTATATGAAGCTTCTAACATTACCCTAGTACATCACCTTTATGCCTCACTACGTGCACGTAATCTTTACCATCGAGATCAGCACTATGTGGTACGTGATGGTGAAGTGACGATCGTCGATGAGATTAACGGCCGTATGATGCCAGGTCGTCGTTGGTCTGATGGCTTGCATCAAGCGGTTGAGGCAAAAGAAGGCGTAGAGATTCAAAAAGAAAATCAAACACTGGCTTCTATTACCTTCCAAAATTACTTTCGTATGTACGCTAAACTCTCTGGCATGACAGGTACTGCCGATACCGAGGCCTATGAGTTTAATCAGATTTATGGCTTGGAAACCGTGGTCATTCCAACGCATCGTCCAATGTTGCGTAAAGATAATATGGATAAGGTTTACCGTACCGCAAAAGAAAAATATACTGCGGTAATTCTGGATATTAAGGACTGTCAACGCCGTGGTCAGCCAGTATTGGTAGGTACAACTTCCATTGAGAATTCAGAGCTCATTTCTAAGTTGTTAGATGCAGAAAAGTTGGAGCATCAAGTTCTAAATGCCAAACAACACGAGCGTGAAGCGCATGTCATCGCACAGGCAGGACGTCCTGGTGTCATTACCATTGCGACCAATATGGCAGGCCGTGGTACGGACATTGTATTGGGTGGTAATCCTGAGACCGATATCGAAGCGGTAAAACACAACGAAAAATTAAGTGACGCTGAGAAAGAAGCAAAAATAGCCGCGCTTAAAGCCGAGTGGCAAGAACGCCATAACGCGGTGTTGGCGGCTGGTGGCTTGCATATTGCAGGGACTGAGCGCCATGAATCACGTCGTATCGACAACCAGTTACGTGGCCGCTCTGGCCGTCAGGGTGACGCTGGTTCTAGTCGTTTTTACCTTTCATTAGAAGATCAATTGCTACGCATTTTCGCATCTGACCGTGTTTCAGCGATTATGGAAAAACTCAATATGCCAGAAGGTGAAGCCATCGAGCATCCTTGGGTGACACGCGCCATTGAAAATGCACAGCGTAAGGTTGAAGGTCGTAACTTTGATATTCGTAAGCAATTGCTGGAATATGATGATGTTGCCAATGACCAGCGTAAAGTGATTTATGAGCAACGCAATGAATTACTGGATGCTGCCGATGTGGGCGAAACAATTAAGGCGATGCGCGAAGATGTATTGGTTAGCCTGATTGCTACCCATATTCCACCAAACAGTGTGGAAGAACAATGGGATGTGCCTAGCTTAGAGCGCGAGCTAAAATCGGAAGCTGGCATTGAGATTCCATTGCAACAAATGCTGGAAGACAATCCAGATTTACATGAAGAAACTTTACGAGAACGTATCATTGATGCAGCCAATAATGCTTATGTCGCAAAAGAGCTGCAAGCAAGCGCAGAGGTGATGCGCCAGTTTGAACGTTCCGTAATGTTGCAAAGTTTAGATAATCATTGGCGTGAGCATTTGGCGGGTTTAGATCATTTGCGCCAAGGGATACATTTGCGTTCGTATGCGCAAAAAAATCCCAAACAAGAATATAAGCGAGAAGCATTTGAATTGTTCGAGCGTTTACTCAATACCGTGAAGAGTGAAGTTACTAAGGTCACGATGTTGGTGCAAGTGCGCACAGAAGAAGATGTCGAGGCAGTGGAAAAACCAGTTGAATTGGAAAACGTTCATTATCAGCATGCTGATTATGACGAGGCTCTTGCCAATCCGCAGTCAGATGATGAAGCATCTTTGCTAGCTAGTGGGCAACCTGTGGTGCGTGAAGGTGTGAAAGTTGGTCGAAATGACCCATGCCCTTGTGGATCAGGTAAAAAATTTAAACAGTGCCATGGTCAATTGAGTTAAGCGAGTTTTTTAAATGACAAATGAAGCTGAGTCTGAAGTAGCCTCTCCCTGTATCGGTGTCTGTGCGGTAGACGAAACTGCAGGTTTATGCCAAGGTTGCTATCGCACCATCGATGAAATTAAAACTTGGTGGGATAAAACAAACGCAGAAAAAATCGAATTACTAAAAAGCTTAGAATTAAGAGTTGAGCAAAGTTTTGATTGAACTAGATTACTTTTTAATTGGATACTTTTAGAAAAATTGCTAGATCTTTCTTAAAAATGGGTTAAAAAACACACCTGCTCTGCGAGCCTTTATTTATAAGGCACGCAGAGCATCGAAAAAAGTTGGTGCAACAAAAAAGATGCTTTCTTTATTTAAAGAGCGTCTTTTTTAACGCCTAAAATTACTCCGCTCGCTTTTAGTTCTGTTAGCGTTGTTGCGCCAAATTGTATGATCATCTCACTAGAAATTTGTGGGTATACCGAGGCCAATTTTTCCAGGGCAAGTTGGCCTGTCAGAGATTCGTCTCGTAATAGAGTCAGCAAATGAAAAGTGATAGGGTTGAGTTCCATAAACTTGATTTGGTGGTGAAGGTTACGAAAAACTAGTAAATGACTAGGTACATTCGGTTTTTGTTTTGGCATAAATTTTGGCGAAATCAGGTGCACGGGGTAGTCATATTGCAACAAAAATAGCGCAGGCGAAAATACAATTGGCCAATCCAATAAGTCGTTAGCATTTGCCTCGATAGTCTCAAAATTCACTGAGGTATCCTGCACTGAAAGCGCAAGCTCTACCCATTCGTAGTGCATGAATTCCGGTAAAAACGCGGGTAATTTGCGTTCCTTTAAGTTTATGTTAACTAGGTGCAGCAAAAACTGCGCAGGAATTTCTCTAAAAAAAGGCGTGCTTGCTTGATGCTCAGCCAAAAAGCCACGCACCAATAGTTGCCACTTATGTTTGCTAAGAATTTTCTTTGTGACAGGAAAGCAACTCGCTAGCGTGCCTTCGATATTGTTATAGACAATTTCGGTATAGATTGCCATACGTTTGGCTGATACTTCGGCCGGCCGAGGCTGATTTTTCGGGTCACGAATATGCTGTGTGAATTGCAGCTGATATGCCTGAAAGTCAGGTAGTTTATCAGGCGATACAGGTGGCTGATGCGACATTTTTTATCTGCACATATTGCTGTTGAATGGCTGTTATTTTGTCGATTTCAGTGATCAGCGTGGTGAGTGGGGGAATATTGAGGTCGCGCTCTAATAAGGTTGGGAATACACCAAATTGCTGGTAGGCGGCATGCAATAGTTCCCATACCGGGTCAATAACGGCCTCGCCATGGGTATCTACCAATAAATTGGGTGCTTCTTGGTAGTGGCCTGCTACGTGCGCATAAATGATGCGCTCGCTGGGGATTCCGCTTAAGAGCTGATGTGCGTTATAGTTAAAATTAACGCTATTCACATAAATATTATTGATGTCTAAATGCAGCCAGCAATCAGATTCTTCAATTACTGCTTTTAAAAAAGTCAGCTCATCCATTTCAGAGATCGGTGCGGCAACGTAGCTGGAAGCATTTTCGATGCCAATGCGCTGGCCCAGAATATCCTGCGTTTGCTGAATTCGCTGAGCCACGTAATGCACGGCGTCTTCTGTAAAGGGGATGGGCAGCAAGTCATATAAATAACCACCATCGCTACAAAAACTTAAGTGTTCGGTGTAGAGTGGAATTTCATTCTGCTTTAAAAAGGATTTGATCTGATGAATGAACGTCGTATTGAGCGGCTCAGGCCCACCAAGTGATAAGCAAAGTCCGTGGCAAACAATCGGATAGCGAGCGGCAAACCAAGCTAATTGATCTTTGTATTTACCTCCTGCACTAATCCAGTTTTCGGGAGCGATTTCAAGAAAATCAATATTTTCGATGATAGCTTGCCCATAAAGCGTTTGGATTTGGGGTATCAACTCGCGTTTTAGCCCCAAACCCACACCATGAATGTTACTTAATAATGCCATTTAAAAAAATTACAACGTGGACATTATTTTTTTTTGGTGGCCGAGCAAGCACCATCTTTCATTTTTTCAGCACTGCAAGAGCCCTCTTTTGCTTTGCTGGTCTCTGCCTTTTCAGCAGAACAACTACCTTCTTTTGATTTTTCGGCACTGCAAGAACCTTCTTTGGCTTTTTCTGCTTTTTTCTTATCTGCACCGCATTTTCCTGTGCCACATTTTCCATCTTTTGCTTTTTCGTCATGATCGGCTACTTGATAGCCGGAAGATAACGATTTAACTACAAATGGGTTTTCAGCCGCACTCACTGAAGCTGTAGCCATTGACAATGCAAATGCGCTACTTACAGCAAGGGCAATTGATTTTTTTGTGTTGTTCATGATAGATCCTTTTGGTAAATTAAGTTAAAAGTAAATACAGTTTTAATGGTTTTTAGATTCAATATGACTGGAAATTTGCTGAAAAATTCTAGTTTTTGATTCTAATGGAAGTTGTAAGGTATCGTCATTTTCCGTTTCAAGTCTAATGCGTTTAGTTGCATTGTTAATTAAACGCAGCTGCTGCCTAAAACGCGTACACGCAGCACACAAAAGTAAATGAAATTTTAATTTTATGCGCTTCGAACTAGATAATGGATTCTCTAATGACTGTGAGATGAGTTGGCTAGCTTGTTTGCAATTGAGCATGAATTTCATGTTGTTACCCAGCTATCCAATTCATTTCTAGACATTTTCTTAATCCCATACGGGCCCGATACAACATCACCCAAGCATTGGTCGCCGTAATCCCCAGTTCCTTACAAATATTTTCATTATCACTCTCATGCACATCACGCATGACAAAAATTGTAGCCAACTTAGCTGGCAATTTGTCGATGCAGCTGCTCAATATCGTCAAAAATTGCTTTTGTTTAAGGATATCTTCGGGCATATCCAATGCCTGTGGCTTTTCAAGCCAATGACCACTTTTATCAAAAAAATCGTCCATGCTGGTGTCCGAGGCATCCAAATCAATTAAATCGGAAAGGGGTTGTTCGCGTATTCGCTTACGCTGAATATCAATAATTTTATGTTTGAGAATAGCTGTGAGCCAAGTTCTGGCTGAAGATTCACCACTAAAACTGTTGTTATTAATGCTGGCCAGCAGGGTTTCTTGCACGGCATCTTCTGCCAACTGTGGGTCGCGTAACCTTGCCAATGCAAAGCGATACAGATAATCACCATGCTCATTCAGCCAAACATTGATATTTTCATTCATTAAGAAAATCCAGCTTTTTGGTTAAGTAAATTCAAATAGTATTCGGAATCCAGAGCTTGATTATTACGTTGTGCCTGCCAAATGGTTTCCGCAAGGCAATCAATCAAATCATGATAGGCAAGGTGGTTATCATGATGTTTGATGCGTAATTTGTCATAAATCTTGCTGATACCGATGGGTTGATTTATGGAGATTTGCTCGATGATCGATAAATGCAAAGTGATATGCAAAAATGGATTAGTTTCACCCATCTCAGGAAAGTACTGTTGATGCATATAGCGTTCAGGCGAGTCGAATACCACCTTATATTCAGGGTGCATCTGAATGACTTCTACCGCGATTTTTTCTAAATCCGTTAGTGCTTGTTGTTGTTTGAACTTTGCCCATGCGTCAAATAAGAATTGACGGGCTTGGTCGCGGCTAGGATTATAAAGACTCATTGGATTAGTTTAGTACGCATTTTTAGCAAAGTGTAAAATTATCAAGAAAGTTTAGAAAATAAGCTAAGTACTGCAGAATAAGACAATAATTGATTTTTACCTGCTACTGAGGCAATCTCGCCATTGCCATAAAATCCAAGTAGCGGCATTTCTGGGAACTGCTTTGTAATAACATTTAAATCATGATCAATACCATCATAAAAAGGTCCGCGGCCCAAGCAGGAAAAAAGCAAGCCAAAATCGGGAAGTGCCTTTAATTGCTCGGTCAATTGTATGGAGGTCAGCAGTAAATCAGATTCTGCAGCAGTTTTATCACGCACTCCCCAGCATAAGTACTGATTTGCTTTTAGTGCCTGTGCAAGTGTAATGCTGTCATTTTCTTCATTAAAGCTTATCACGCTGGTTTGCTCGAATTCACCGTTTAGAATAGCTTCTGCACTGTCAGCATAAGTCGCCATGACCAGATGGGAAGGTAGCGGTACTTCATTCTTTCCAGAGCGGTTTCCCTTGCTGCTTGCGGAGGCTTTACCATGTGTGTTCCAAGCTTTTTTTAAGGCTAAATAAGCGGCTTGATTGCCGACTAATTCAACATCATACCCGTTGGCTTGCTGGATTTTTTTTGGTTTAGTCAGAAATTTTAAGCCATGCGACGCTTTTGAGACTAATTTAGTACCTTTAATAAAAGCTTCAATGTGCCCGGTACTTTCGCCTTTAGCGTTTTTCCATACCGAAAATGGCCCATGTCCCACGGCGTCGCCTGATACGCCTCCATAGCGTACTTGTCCATCTTGCAGCCAATCGTTATTGAGTGCATTTGGTGCTGTGAGCGTTAAAAGTGGCTGAGAGGCGTGATTTAAATCAGCCTGTTGAATGCTTACCTCACCTCCAAATACCATGACGGCTGCCGCTGGACTATCCAATACCCAGTCATCTTCGGTAAAAATTCCGCTA
Organism: Methylotenera sp.; assembly: GCF_013141425.1. Lineage (GTDB taxonomy): Bacteria > Pseudomonadota > Gammaproteobacteria > Burkholderiales > Methylophilaceae > Methylotenera. The sequence continues at coordinate 50,801 of NZ_JABFRA010000019.1, forward strand.
GCAGAGCAACCAAATACTTGCGTGCAGTTCGCGGCTTTTGCCGCAGCAAGGATGGCGGGCTGTGGGTCGCTAGCGAATTCTGAACTGAGTAGAAGTAATACGCTGTTAGCAATCGTGATTCCTGCCTTATCCATGGCTTGCAAGGCGGCTTGTGACGCAAGTGCTGAATCTGCTTGCTTACCAATGGCGATGCTGGTGGCGACTTTCATATTTTTCTTATATTTAAACCGTGACCGTATGAAATTCTTTTGCCCCGTATTCACATAAATCCGCAATGCAACATTCTGCGCATTTAGGCTTACGTGCTGTGCAGGTGTAGCGTCCATGCAAAATCAGTAAATGATGCGCGTCCTGTAGAAATTCTGCTGGTATGGATTTTAGATATTTCATTTCCACCTCTAGAACAGTTTTGCCGGTCGCAAGCTTAATGCGATTTCCCAAGCGAAATAAATGGGTATCTACTGCAATGGTGGCCTCCCCAAATGCCGTATTTAAAATAACATTGGCCGTTTTTCTTCCTACACCTGGAAGAGCTTCTAGTGCTTTGCGGTTGTTTGGCACCTGCGATTGATGCAAGGAAATTAATATTTCACAAGTCGCCAGAACGTTTTTTGCTTTAGAGTGGTAGAGGCCAATTGTACGTATGTATTCTTCTAATTCATCTAATCCTAATGCCAATATACTTTCTGGCGTATTTGCGACGGTAAAGAGTCGATCGGTGGCAAGGTTTACACTTTTGTCCGTTGCCTGCGCAGATAATATTACCGCAATCAGCAGTTCAAAGGTATTGCGATGCTTGAGCTCGGTGGTGGGGTTCGGAATTGCAAGGCTTAAGCGTTTGAAAATTTCAAAGCGTTTTTTTGCATTCATGCTAAGCGCCCAAGGCTTGCAAAGGTTTGTGCAATATAGGTCAAAGGACTAATGATCTAATGCGGGCTTCAATTGGGGTGTGGAAATATTAGTTTTTGATGCCTTTCTAATTTCAACCCAATTGCGTAATGCAATCAACGTACCTAAGCCTAAAAATGCACCTGGCGGTAAAACGGCCAATAAAAATCCGTGGTAATCAGGAATAATCGTCAGTACAAACTGTTTGGCGGCAGGTCCAAAAGCAAGATCTAATCCAGTAAACAATGTGCCTTTGCCTATGATTTCGCGCATGCCGCCGAGTAAGCCTAAAACCAGCGTTAGGCCAATACCCATCATAAAACCGTCCAGTATGGATGGCACGGGTGAGTTTTTGGCGGCAAATGATTCGACTCTAGCTAACACAATGCAATTCACTACAATAAGCGGAATAAAAATCCCCAAGACCTTATGTAATGGATGTGCAAAGGCGTTAATGGATAAATCAATGACGGTCACCAGAGCGGCAATCACTAATATAAACACTGGTACGCGAATTTCACTGGGGATAAATCTACGCACTGGCGAAACCGCGCCATTGGAGGCGGCCATAACTAATGCTGTAGCCAAGCCCAGACTCAACCCATTTACCGCTGTTGTGGTTACTGCCAGTGTCGGGCATAGCCCTAATAGCTGAACTACACCTGGATTCTGTTTCCAAAGTCCATTAACTGTAATTTCCTTATATAAATTGCTCATGAATGTTCCTTAAACGGCTTCGCCAGTAACAGAAAAAAGCGTTTGTTTATTCGTTTCAAAATACTGCAAAGCTTTTAACACAGCCTTAACTACCGCGCGCGGTGTAATGGTTGCGCCCACCATGTAGTCAAACTTGCCACCATCTTTCTTAACTTGCCATTGTTGCGTTGGTGTTTTATGGACAGATTCATCATTAAATAGTTTTATCCAATTGCCGTGCGCAATGTCAATATAATCACCTAGGCCAGGGGTTTCCTTGTGTGTTAGAACGCGTACGCCGCTAATTGAGCCATCTGCACGTATTGCAATTAACAGCTTGATATCACCGCTATAGCCATCATGAGCAATCGCTTCCAAAATCACACCAGCCGTTTTTTGGTTGAGTTTGGCAACATTAGCCACTGTTGGTAAATAATTGCCTAATAATTCATTTGGTGCAATTTCAATGGCTTCATTTAATAAATCATTATCGTAGGTGCTTTCAGGCAAAATTTGTTTAAACAAGGCCAAACGGGCCTCTTTCTCACTCGCTTCAATCGGCGCACGTGTGATTTTAAAGATGAAAGCCAGTAATAGCGTACCGATAAAGGCAAAAGCAATCATCGTGACAGCAGTTTTTACCGTGTGTTTTAGTATGGTTTCAGGCATGTTTGTCTAGTGTTTAAATTAGTCTTGTGTCTAGCTTATTTTTCGTGCCCAAACACTCGTGGTTGAGTGTAGGCATCAATCAGCGGTACGCACATATTCATCAGCAGTACTGCAAATGCAACACCGTCTGGATAGCCTCCATAGACGCGAATTAAATACGTGAGTACGCCAATGCCAGTTGCAAAATAAAGCTTGCCTTTGGGCGTTGTGGGCCCGCTAATTGGGTCGGTGATGATAAAGAAGGCACACAATAAAGATGCTCCACTCATCAGGTGAAAAAGTGGGTTGGCAAAATGTGTAGGATCACCCACATAAAACAGAAGTGAGATGGTTGCTAGCGCTACTAGAAAGGCTGTGGGCAGGTGCCAACTAATAATACGTTGTTGCAGTAAATACAAGCCACCTAGTAAGTAGGCGCCAGTGACAATTTCGCCGCCTTTTGCACCATAGGCACCGAATATGGGTGCTTGTGTAATGCTCGAAACTTCATGTTTGAGCATTAATTGTGTTTTCAAATAATCTAGGGGCGTGGCTGAGGTGATGGCATCAACTTTAATCCCATTCGGAAGTGCGTGACTGAAAATGAAATTTAATTGATCAACAAAGCCAAGCGGATGCTCAGCCAATATTAGTGGTGCGGGCCATTTGGTCATAATAGTCGGAAATGAAATCAGCAATACCGCATAGCCGACCATTGCGGGGTTGAACGGGTTGTAACCTAGTCCGCCATAAAGTTGCTTGGCGATGACGATAGCAAAGAAAGTGCCAACCACAACCAACCACCAAGGAGCTAAAGGCGGTAAGGCCAACGCCAATAACCATGCAGTTACCACAGCACTCATGTCCATTAAATATGGTTTTATTGGGCGTTGACGAATTTTCAGTAAGGCTGCTTCAGCAATTAAAGCCGTCGTGGTGGCAATTGACAGGGACACTAAAATCCCGCCACCGTAAATCCAAGTGTAAGCAATAATGCCAGGCATCAACGCCAGCAACACTTTAAGCATGATTGTGCTTACGGTAGGAGCGTCAGTAATGTAGGGGGAGCGATTCAATGGCGATTCCTAATGTTTAGTCATTGGCTTTTTGGACAACATCGGCCAGATGTTTGCCCAAATACCAGTAGTAAAAGAATTCGACAAGTTGGGCTTAAAGTTTTTTACTATTAACAAGTACATATTTATTTGTCCTTAATGCCAACTTCTTCTCGAATAGCGTTAATTTTCGAGATTTCCTCTTGAACGGCTGGGCTGGCATTGTCTACATTTTTTGGACTTAATCCCGCCTGAGTAGCCGCTAGTTTCTGGGCTTTTGCGCGTTCAATCGCAGCGGCGATGAGCGCCTGTTTATCTGCTTTAGCTTTTAATTCTGCGGCTTCTGTTTCGGGTGTTTTAGAAATTTCAGGAGAAGTTGCTTTTTCTACTGGCGTGCCTGTCGCATTGGCTGAAGCTAATTTTTGCGCTTTTGCGCGGGCAATAGCAGCCGCTATGGCTGCTTGCTTGTCTGTTGCGGTAGCCGTATTAGTTTCAGCTTTAGACTCAGTTTCTTGCCTAGAGCTTGTTATCTCTACGCCAGTTTCAGTGGCGGCGCCATCAGCTAGTTTAGCTTCTGTTTTTCCAGCTTGCGCGCGTTCTGCATGTTTTTGAGCGCGCTCCAATTTTTCACGCTCAATACGTGCGATTCTAAAGTCGTTGCGTTCGCGGGCCAGGTCAGCCGCTTCTTTGGCTTTATCCGCGGCAATAATCTCACTTTTAGCATAACGATAATATTGCACCAATGGAATGTCGCTTGGGCATACATAGCTACAACAACCGCATTCGATGCAATCAAATAAATTATAGTCACGTGCTTTTTCAAAGTTATCTGACTTTGAAAACCAATAGAGTTCTTGTGGTTGCAAATTGACAGGACAAGCCTCTGCGCAGCGTGCGCAGCGTATGCAAGGCATGGCGGGTGGAGCTGCAGGGAACAATTTAGGCGTTGCGGCGATAATGCAGTTGGCCGCTTTGGTAATGGGGACTTGTGCATTGGGTAAATCAAAACCCATCATCGGACCGCCCATAATGAAATGCGTGGTGTCCGCTTTCGCACCGCCAGCGGCTGTGATCAGTGTTTGTAATGGTGTACCGAACAGCACTTCAAAATTCTGCGGTGTTTCAACGTTGCCCGTAATGGTTACCACGCGGCCTACAGAAGGTTCACCAAACTCAAAATAACGATAAATCGCTAATACTGTCGCGATATTGAAGACCTGTATGCCAACGTCCGTCGAACGCTTGTCATTGGGGATTTCTACATTTAGCAACAAATGAATCAAACGGCGGGCATCGCCACTTGGGTAAAGAGTAGGGACAACTTTTACTGAAACGGCCTTGCTTTGGCATGCCGCAGTCATTGTACTGGCCGCTTGCGGCTTGTTATCTTCAATGCCAATGACGCATTTTTCTGCACCGAGTAGATAATTTACAATTTCAATGCCCTTGATGATTTCGTCTGCGCGTTCACGCATGAGCATGTCATCGCAGGTGATATAAGGTTCGCACTCAGCCGCGTTAATGACTAGTGTGTGGACGTTGGATTTGCCACTAGCGCCTAACTTAATGTGTGTGGGAAAAGTCGCGCCGCCCAGACCCACAATCCCCGATGCACGTAAACTTTCTACCAATGTTTTTTTATCGGTATGCCGCCAGTCAATCGGCTGCAATTGACCCCAAGTGTCTTTGCAGTCTGGCACCAAGGTGATGCACATGTCAGGCAAGCCAGAAGGGTGAGGAATTACTTGCTCATTGATAGCCGTAATAGTGCCAGAAGTGGGGGCATGAATCGCCGCGGAAACGGAACCCTCAGCCTCAGCAAGCATTTGACCTTTTAAAACGTGGTCACCTGGTTTTACCAAAATTTTAGGGATGTAGCCAACATGTTGACGTAAAGGCAGCACAAGGTTTTTTGGAATGGCAAGTTTCGCGATTGGACGCGCTGTAGATTCCGCTTTGTGGTCGTGCGGGTGCACGCCACCATTGAACTTGTAGACATCCTTAAGCGAGGTGCCACGAATTAAATTACTTGCGAAATTGATAATTGCCTTCATGTTTGAGTCGTTATTATTGTTTCTACCATCTAGTTGGTTTTGTTTGAATTGCTACTATTGGCTGCAAAAGGTACCGCCATGATGGGGATTACTGGGTATTTCCATTTCCAGTTATCGGGGTTTTCAGCAATGGGAATCATGGAAATACAATCGACTGGGCAAGGTGCCACGCACAGCTCGCAGCCTGTGCACTCCGATGCAATAATGGTATGCATGTGTTTTGCTGCGCCTAAAATGGCATCTACTGGACATGCTTGTATGCATAATGTGCAACCGATGCAGACGGGCTCATCGATAAAAGCAACGGATTTTGGTTTTGGTAGGCCATGTTCAGCGTTCAGTGGTTTATATTCAACCCCCATTAAATCTGCCAATGCGCGAGCGCCTGCATCGCCACCAGGTGGGCATTGATTGATATCGGCTTCCCCCGCCGCTATTGCGGTAGCATAAGGTTTGCAACCCGGATACCCGCACTGTCCGCACTGAGTTTGTGGCAATATAGCGTCGATGCGCGCGATTAATGGATCGCCTTCTACTTTAAAAAGTAAAGCAGCAATACCTAGCAGCACACCAAGAACAAGTGCTAGGCCAAGCATGATATAAAGCGCAGTTAACATGTTTTTATCATTTAGCTAAAGGGTTTTGGCTAGTATTTGTCGAGTCCGGCAAAACCCATGAAGGCCAGACTCATGAGTGCTGCAGTGACCATGGCAATAGCCGAGCCTCTCAGTGTAACAGGCACATCAGCTGCTTCTAAACGCTCACGCATGGAGGCAAATAGAATCAATACCAGCGAAAAGCCGATTGCCCCACCTAATCCGAAGAAGAGTGATTCAGCAAAGCTATGGCTTGCTTGCGCATTTAATAAGGGGATGCCTAATACGGCGCAATTGGTAGTAATAAGCGGCAAAAATATACCTAGCCCTTGATAGAGTGGTGGAAAGTTTTTTTCCATGACCATTTCGGTTAGTTGCACCACGCCTGCGATAATCACTATGAACGAGAGTGTGCGTAGGTATTGCAAACCATTTGGTTCTAGCAGATATTGATTGATACCCCAACTGGTCATCGAACCGATACTTAGGACGAACGCAGTAGCACCAGCCATGCCGATAGAGGCTTCTAATTTTTTAGAAACGCCCATGAACGGGCAAAGCCCCAAAATTTTGACCAATACAATGTTATTCACAAGCACTGTGCCGATTAAAATCATAATGTAATGATGGAAATCTATTGTCATGGTAAATGTCTGAAGCATTGCCTTGGATTATACCGCGCATCGTCTTTGCTAAATCAATCAAAGGCTTACTAAGTCAAGCTAGGACGCTTAATATAATGGTAAGTTTTAGCCTTGGCAAAGTATATGTAATTATACCTATATAACGAGAGTGAATACCTAATATTCACCAATGAATTTATAGTTGCATGAATTTTTTCATGCAGATTGATATGAAGATTACCAGAAAGATTACTTGGATAAACTGTATATTTACCAAGCTTTTAAGTTAAAATAATCGATTATCAATCGTTTTAGGTAAGCTATGTCGCAAGGTGGTTTTGTTGCTCAAGGCAGTTTAGTGGCTATCGTCACGCCGATGTTTGAAGACGGTAGTTTAGATATTCCCGCCTTAAATGCGTTGATTGATTTTCATATAGCAGAAGGTACTGACGGTATTGTGATTGTTGGTACTACAGGTGAGTCGCCAACTGTTGATTTTGATGAACATTGTCTGTTAATTAAAACGGCGGTTGCACAGGTAAATGGTCGTGTTCCAGTGATTGCAGGAACAGGTGCGAATTCAACGAAAGAGGCGATCGCGCTTACGCAAAAGGCTAAAGAATTAGGCGTAGATGCCTGTTTGCTCGTTGCGCCCTATTATAATAAACCTACGCAAGAAGGCTTGTATCAGCATTTTAAGGCGGTAGCAGATGCAGTGGATATTCCGCAGATTCTTTACAATGTACCCGGTCGTACTGGCTGTGATATAACGAATGAGACGACGCTAAGATTGGTCACACATCGTAATGTTGTGGGAATAAAAGATGCGACGGGTGGTATAGAACGCGGTACAGATTTAATTTTACGTGCGCCCAAAGATTTTGCAGTGTTAAGTGGTGACGACGCTACAGCGGTGTCATTAATGTTACTGGGTGGCAAAGGGGTGATTACTGTCACGGGTAATGTTGCACCAAAACTGATGCACGAGATGTGTGTTGCCGCAGTTGCAGGTGATGCAATAACAGCGCGCTCACTGAATGCCAAGCTTTTTCAGCTTCATCAAAAATTATTTGTTGAAGCTAACCCAATTCCAGTTAAATGGCTATTGGTGCAAATGGGCTTGATTCAGGCAGGTATTCGATTGCCGATGGTGCCGTTATCACCGCAATATCATGATGTATTGCGAAGTGCGGCTCAACAGGCCAGTATTTTATAATGAAAGAATGTTGTTCTTTGAAGAGGTTTGAATGAAACAAATAAATATTAAGCACACCGCTATTTACCTGTTGATTGCAGTCAGTTTGGCTGGTTGTGAGTCAATCCCATTTATCAATAACACGTCTGACTATAAAGGTGCAGGACGTTCTAAGCCACTAGAGGTGCCGCCTGATTTGACAGCAAGTCCAGTGAGTGAGGCTTATTCAATCCCAGGCAGCACGAGTTATTCTACCTACAGCCAAGGACAAGAAAATCAAGAAGCTGCGGTAGAAAAAGTATTGGCCACACCTGAAGGCGTGCGCTTAGAGCGAGCCGGTGCGCAGCGTTGGTTAGTCGTGAATGCCCCAGCAGAAAAAATTTGGCCAGTAATTCGTGAGTTTTGGGCAGATCAAGGATTTGCGGTTCGTTCAGAAAATGCTCAACTTGGCGTTATGGAAACTGAGTGGATTGATGCTGAGGCTATTAAAAAAGATGAAACGGGTAATTTAGGCGATAAATTCGATAAATGGCTCGATAAACTTTCTGGTTTTGCCGATAAGAAAAAATTTCGCACACGTTTAGACCACGGCAATGAGCCGAATACCACTGAGATTTACATGACGCACCGTTCTGTATCGGGTGCGCCAGATGACGGTAAAAATAAAGTTGTCACGCAATTGGGTGAAATTGACACAGGTTATCGTTTAGATGCTAAAAAAGTGGTAGAGGCTGATGCGCGGGATGCGGAATTGGATAATGAGCTATTACGTCGTTTGATGGTGAAACTTGGCGTGGAAGAACAAAAGTCTAAATCTATCATTGCTTCAGCAGTGACTTTAAAACGAGCTGAAGTGGTAAAAGAAACCGACGGTAGTGCAACGTTGTTGCTGAATGATCCGTTTGATCGTGCATGGCGCCGCGTTGGTTTGGCACTCGATAGAATTGGTTTTGTGATTGAAGATAAAGACCGCTCTACTGGAATATTCTTTGTGCGATACGCGGATGTCGATATTGACGATACCCCTAAGAAAAAGAAAGGTCTTTTGGAAAGCTTGAAATTCTGGGGCAATGATGATGAGAAAAAAGAAGTGGCTACTGAAAAAGAAGATAAAAGCATGGTCGAAAAATTAAAATTCTGGGGCAAAGACGATAAACAAAAGACCAACCCAGAAAAACAATATCGCATCAAAGTATCTGATGGTGCAAAAGACGGTGCTACAGTCACCGTGGTTGATAAGGAAGGCGCAAGAGTCAGCACGACGACGGCTAACCGGATTATTGCTTTAATGTATGAGCAATTAAAATAAAACATTGTTTTTAATGCAATCCGATATTACTCATGCGATTTGCTTCGCTCGGTAGCGGCAGTGCTGGCAATGCACTGCTGGTGGAAGTGAATCGCACGAGGGTGATGCTGGATTGTGGTTTTAGTGTGAAAGAAACCTTGGCTAGGCTGGAACGCCTAAATCTAGCGCCTAGTGATTTATCTGGAATTGTCATTACCCACGAGCATGATGATCATGCTGGTGGGGCATTTAAATTTTCTGCTAAGTACAATATACCGGTCTGGCTAACTTACGGCACGCTAAAAATGTCAGCGCGTTATATTCCCTTGCAACATAATCTCCAATTGAATGTCGTGGATAGCCATACTGAGTTTTCAGTGGGGGACATTTTGGTGCAACCATATCCAGTGCCACATGATGCGCGCGAGCCGATGCAGTGTATTTTTTCTGATGGCAGTCGAAAATTGGGTGTACTTACCGACGTGGGTCGTACAACTCCCCACATTGAAGATAGATTGAGTGGTTGTCAGGCATTGGTGCTGGAATGTAATCATGATGCTGGCATGCTACAAACAGGCCCTTATAGCTGGACGCTGAAACAGCGTGTTGGAGGGGATTTGGGCCATTTGGAAAATTTAGATTCTGCCAATCTGTTATCAAAATTAGATAACAGTAAGTTACAACATATACTTGCCGCGCACTTAAGTGCGAAGAACAACACGCCAAAGTTAGCTAAGTCAGCTTTAGCTAAGGTATTAGGTTGTGAACAGGAGTGGGTTGGTATTGCCGATCAGCAGTTGGGTTTTGATTGGCGAGAGCTTTGTTAAAAGCTTAATCACGACGCTATGTTATTTCATAGTAAAGCTATTTACTATGAAAAAATACGATAAAAATAAAAAAGCCGACTTTTAGTCGGCTTTTGTTACTTCTTACTAAAGGCTAATTACTTAGCAGCTTCAGCAGGAGCAGCTTCAGCAGCAGGTGCAGCTTCAGCAGGAGCAGCTTCAGCAGCAGGTGCAGCTTCAGCAGCAGGTGCAGCTTCAGCAGGAGCAGCTTCAGCAGCAGGTGCAGCTTCAGCAGGAGCAGCTTCAACAGCAGGTGCAGCTTCAACAGGAGCTTCAGGAGCTTTTTCACCACAAGCAGTAACAGCAAGAGCTAACAATGCAGCAAGTAAAATAGAACGTGTCATTTTTGATTCCTTAAGGTTTATAACTAGTTAAAAAACTTTTTTCGATAACCGCTTAAAAGTTTTATCTAATTAGCTATATCGAGTGCCGCAAATTTTACCAGTTTTTTTTAAAAAAACCAGCCTATTTCAAGGATAAAGCAACAAAATTGCCTAAAAATGTGATTTTTTTACAACATATAATAAATTTTTGGCTATTCAACTAGAATTGAGAGCTGACTATTTTGTGATTGTGAGTTGATGTTTTGTCCTAATATTGCGCGACTCACCTCATCATTCTGTTGCATGGTGCCGCTTAAATCCAGCCATTCTCCTCGAGGAACACGCACAGTTGTGCTGTGTTCTTCAAAATCAATAGTCCCACTTTGGTTAAGTTGTGCAATTCGCGGTGTGATTGTTACCTCAATGACATTTCCTAGAATGCGGGGGCTAACTATAAAGCAAGTGTCAATGTCGATAAACTCCGTTGTTTTCTGTAACTTAGTGTAGTGATGCTTAAGTATTATCCATTCCTGACTAAAAGGTACAGATTGGCCCACACGAATAAACGCTGTTTCACCCTCTATTACACTTATATACTGAAGATTTTTGGTAGTGGAGCTGGATTGACGCTTTTCAATATCTAGCCGAATTTCCTCTTTTGAATTGCCCTTCGAGGGTTGAGGGCGACTGTTACCGGTGATTTCAATATTGCCAAAGCGCTTACGACCGGCAACATTAATGCCACTCTGCTCATTTTGTATTGCACCACTTCGGCTGACAGTGATTTTTAGATTTTGGCGGACTACGTCTAATGCCGCGATAGCCTGTTCGATTTCACGCATTTTTTCAGGGCTGGCACGTACAATTAAATGGTTCTGCATGCCAGTAACAGCGCCATCAGCACCAGCTAAATTTTGTATGGTAGGAATAATCTCTTCTGCAAAGCGGTGCTGTAAGTCAATAATTTTAAATTCTGTTGCAGCAATAGCGCTAAGCGGCAATAATATTGCACCGCATCCTAAATATAGCGCAAGAAGCACACTTTGTTTAAGCAGAAGATATGGTTTAAGTAAACAATATGGTTTAAGCAGATAGTATGATTTTTTTAGCATGAATAAAGATTTTGAATTTATAAGCCAAGCTTGCCAATCGTAATCGCTTCTTTTGTGGCGTCGAGTAACTCTTTAAATCGGGTATTCAGTAAACTTGCCGTAGCCAAGTCGTTTAGGCCGTAGCGAAAACGTGCTTGATCGATATGAATGCGCCTGATGTAGTTTTGGTCGTCTGCCAATATAAAGCAATCTTTAGCATGTTTGGCTGTTTCATTGGTTTCATACACGGTCATTTTATGCCCGTAAGTCGTCAGTAAATTCAATAGTCGCGGACATTTGTTTTGAAAAAAGTCTGTTCCTTGCAAGATAATCGTTAATTGATTGCTGGGGCTTTTGTTTAAAAAAGCACGCAATAATTCATATTTCTGCTTACTTGCAAAATCACCATAACTTAAATCTTGATCAAAAATCAGCAATTCGCGTTGTGCACTCGCCAAAATAATATCAATGGCCTCCGCATAAAGTTTTTCTCCAACGATTAATTGGCCTGGAATTAGCTCGTTACTAATATCTTTATTAATCATCGCGTTAAAGTGCCTTAATTAAGTACAAGCTGCATTTAAATTCAGAAAAAACATCGATTCAACTAAAACTTAAGATAACCCGCAATATACCAATCATAAAGCTGTTTTTGCAATAGGGCATCTGAAATGAGAGTAGCTTCAAGATGACGTTTATCAGCCAATGTTACTAATATATTTTTTGATTCGCCAGTAAAGCTAACGGTTTCTCCATTCAGGTAAAATTTGTCACCAAAAAATAACATTTGGCTTTTTAGATCAAGTGCAATACCAGCGTTAGCAAATTTTTCAGTAAAAGCCCGCAAGGATAATTTTTTATTGGCTTCAAAAATAACGTCAGCCTTAGGCTCAGAAAGATATGACCCTAAAAACTCAGCCACCAACTCATCTGACCATTGAATTTTTTGTAAATTAGCGCTGACTTTAGCAATCATTTCTTTGCCAATTTCAGCTGCGTGTTCTTGTAAACGCAAATCGGCATCTTGATAGATTCCATCCAAAACAATTTGGTCCTGATTCAGTTGATCCTGCATAAAGCCTAAAAACTCAGTCGCTAACTCTTGGTTTTTAGGCGCGCGAAAGCCAATCGAATAAGTCATGCAATCCACGCCGTTATCGGTCACAGCAATACCCCAATGTGCGAGGTGTGGCGGTAAATAGAGTAAGTCGCCAGCTTCAACTAGCCATTCCTGAGTTGTATCAAAATTTTGCAGAATGCGCAAAGGTGCACCTTCCACCAATCTTAAATCGGTTTGCTCACTAATGCGCCACAAGCGTTTTCCCTGGCCTTGTAATAAAAAGACATCATAGCTATCAAAATGTGGGCCTACACCGCCGCCATTAGGCGCGTAGCTCACCATTAAATCATCTAAGCGGGCATGCGGAATAAAATCAAACAACTGTAATAAAGCCGCACCTTTTGGCAGATGATGGTTCACGCTTTGTACAAGCAGTGTCCAATTGTTTTCCTGCGTTGGCTTATCCGTTAACTTAGCAAAGTCGTCATCATTAAAAGGTCCATGGTCTGCAATCCATTTGCCATTTTTATATTTCACTATGCGCGATTGCACCTCATCCTCACAAGCTAAGCCGGCAAGCTCGTTAGGGCTTAATAAGCCCGTGAAATTAGGTATGGCATTTTTAATCAGCAAAGGTTTTTTTTGCCAGTATTCAGCAAGAAACTGCGCTGGCGTAAGGCCGTTAAGCAGATGCAAAGGTTTGTTTTTTGAGTTCATTTAAAAAAATTTGCTTAATAGTTTAGTTGATAATTATGCCATTGCAACGCTATACAGATTGGTATATATTAAGCCAAATATAAAAATAAAATCATATTATTTTAAAAGTTGCCTGACATAATCTTTTGTGGAGAGAGAACTATGAATGCACCAGCTGATAAATCTATAAAAACCTTTCACGGTGGATGCCCGCACGATTGCCCCGATACTTGCAGTATGCAATATCATGTGCAAGATGGTAAGTTGTTGAAGGTCACAGGCAATACCGAGCACCCAATGACGCGCGGCGGTTTATGCGTCAAACTCAAAGATTACGAAAAACGTCATTACCATCCTGACAGACTGCTGTATCCGCTCAAACGCACTGGCGCTAAAGGCAGCAAGCAATTCAAACGCATTACTTGGGATGAAGCGCTTACTGAAATCTCAGCTAAATGGAAAAAAATTATTGCCACTGACGGCCCACACGCCATTATGCCTAACAGCTATTTGGGTAACCAAGGCTTGGTACATGGCTTAAATGGCGGTGATGCATTCTTCAACCGTATGGGTGCTACTGTGTGTGAGCGTACTTTCTGTGGAGAAGGCTCATGTACCGCATGGTTGCTCACTGTTGGGCCAACTGCAGGCGTAGATCCTGAAAGTTTCTCGCATTCCAAATACATTGTGATTTGGGCATGTAATTCAGTGAGCACTAACTTACATCACTGGCACATCATCCATGAAGCGCAGAAAAAAGGCGCTAAAGTTGTGGTGGTCGATTCTTATGCATCAAAAACAGCTAAAGAAGCCGATTGGCATATTGCGCCCAAACCCGGTACGGATGGCGCACTGGCAATGGCGATGATGAACGTGATAATTAGCGAAGGTTTGGTTGATCAAGACTACGTTGATAACTACACCGTAGGCTACAAAGAACTAGCCGAACGCGCTAAAACACGCACCCCAGAATGGGCAGCAGAAATCACAGGTATTCCTGCAGATGATATTCGTAAGTTTGCACGCGAATATGCAACTACACCACCAGCAGCCATTCGCTTAGGTGTTGCGCTAGAGCGCAATTATGGCGGCAGCCAAGCCATTCGTGCGGTGAGTTGTTTGCCTGCGCTTATTGGCGCATGGCGTCATGTGGGCGGCGGCGCGTTGCAATTCCCAGTATGGGAGCACCCTTATAAATTTGATGTGATTTCACGCCCAGATTTAATCCCAGAAGGCACGCCAGTGGTGAATAATCTGCAATTTGGCCGTGCGTTATTGGGTGAGCTCAATTTAAAAACACCGCTTAAATCCGTGATGGTGTGGAACACCAATCCGCTCACCCAAGCGCCTGAGACTGACAAAATTGCCAAAGGATTGGCGAATGAAGATTTATTCTTGGTGGTGGCTGAGCACTTTATGTCTGACACTGCCGCCTACGCCGATATTGTGCTGCCAGCCGCTATGGGCGCCGAGATGGAAGATATGGTGCTGTCATGGGGGCATTTATACCTCACTTACAATGAAAAATGTATAGACCCACCAGGTGAGGCGATTCCTAATAATGAAATTTTTAGACGGTTAGCCAAATTGATGGGCTATGAAGAAGATAACTTTAAATGGAACGACACCGAGTGCCTAGAAAACTACGTGGATTGGGCATCCCCAACCTGCGATGGCATTGATTTAGATTACCTGCGCAAACATGGTTTTGCCCGCTTAAAAGCTTTTGGTGATAAAGATGTGCGCGCCCGTCATGCGAAAGGTGAGTTCCCAACTCCAAGCGGTAAATGCCAGTTGATGGCAGAAGGCGCTAAAAACTTTGTGGCTGGGCCTTTCCGCCAAATGTACGAAGGCTTTCAGCCGGGCGAGGATTTAGACCCATTACCAGATTACGTGGAATCGCGCGAAACAGCCGATACCAACCCAGAATTAGCGGCTAAATACCCGCTCAATATTATTTCGCCTAAGAGTCACGGCTTTTTAAACTCTTGTTATGCCAATGTGGAAGAGAAAATTAAAGGGCAGGGCGAGCAATTTGTGTTGATTAACCAGCTAGATGCCACGGCAAGAAATATTAAAGCGGGGGATGTGGTGAAAGTGTTTAATGGACGTGGTGAATTTTCAGGTGTCGCTAAAATTTCTGATGATGTAAATGCGGGGATTGTGGTGGCAACGCTTGGTTATTGGCGGCAGTTGAACAATGGCACGGTGAATTGTATTAGTTCAGCGGAGTTTGGCGATATGGGGCATTCGACGACGTTTAGTGATAATTTGGTAGAAGTGGCGTTAAGCTCATAAAATATGGAAATTTTAGAACTTATTATAAAATGGACTAATGACAACTCAGGATTTATATCAGTACTTATATTTTTTGTAACTATATTTCTTGGTTGGGTTAGTGGGGTTTTTAGAGCAATCTTACGTAGACCCAAAATTGAAATTTCTATATCCCAGCCAAGTTTCTTTTGCAATTTTGATTTAGGCCGTAAGAAAGAAGGGAATTCAACTCATAGAACAGCAGCAGTAGTTTATGTGACAATTACAAACTCAGGGTCTGCACCAACAACAATAAAAGATATTCAACTTGGTTATCATAACTATTCTTTTAAGTTTACCTTTTTTTGGTTTTGGCTAAGCTCAGTACCTTCCTTACGCGATTTTGGCCATACGGTAGGAGAAAATTTAAGGGTATTTCCATTTTTCTTTCAGCGGAGCATGTTGATGAATTCCGTGGGTAAAACATATTTGCTAGAGGCTCAACGGGAAACAGGTATTGTATATTTTGAGCAAGAAGAGAGCTGGGGTAGTTTTAAGCCTAGAGTTAAGAATGGAAATGTTAAAATTAAGCTAAAAGCTCATTACGTTAATGGGTTGGTAACATCTAAAACTTATTTGGTACCGATGCATGATTTAGCTCACGCAAGAAAATTTTCCCCAGAGTTCGGAAATACACTAGAAAAGATGCATGGCTCAGAGTTGGAAGATTGGAATTATTTTTATAAAGAGTAAGCAATAACTGGAAGACATTGCGCCGTATGTAAGTGGTCGCTCTCGCGCGACTAGCGAGTTTCTTTCTTTTGCTTAGCCAAAAGAAAGAAACCAAAGAAAAGGCTACCCCCTACCGCTTGTTTCCTGAAATTTATCTTATTTTGAGACGGCAAGCGGAAACTCGCTTCGCTCAAACAGCCGCTTACCGACATCCTCTCAAAACAAAATAAATCTCAGGCGCGGTAGCAGGGGATTTAAATTCAAAACCAACGAGTGGAGGTTTTGTATTAAAAGCTTAGCGGTGCGATGTTCCAACTTTCCCCTTTGCACTACGCTGAGCAACGCAGACATAAAGGTGTATTCAGCAAGCGGCTGTTTGAGCCATAGGCGAGTTTCCGATTGCTGCCTTTATGTTGAGTAGCGCAAGGCAGCCGTAGGCCGTGGTGTTGGGGTGCCGCTTTCTTTGGTTACTTTTGGCGCCAAGGTCGCTGTGCAACAGCGGTCACTTGGCGGACATGCCAAGCACTGGTACTTTTTAGGCATTTAAAAGAAAGTGACTAGCTGTCGGGCTACCCCCGACACATGACTTCGCAACAATGAAGTTTCAATTTTGGCTAACCTATAGAATGAAGTAAAATCACGGTATGAATATTTACTCTCTTGCAAGTCCACTCCTATTTCAGTTTGATGCTGAAGCCTCTCATGACTTTACTTTAAAAAGCTTAAAAACCGCTGAGCGCTTGGGCGTTTTAAAGTTGTATCCTGCACCGCCTGTTTGCCGCCCTCGGCAGGTGATGGGAATTACGTTTCCGAATCCAGTCGGTTTGGCTGCTGGTTTGGATAAGAACGCAACGGTGATTGATGGTATGGCGGCTTTAGGCTTTGGTTTTATTGAAGTGGGTACCGTCACACCGCGCCCACAACCTGGCAACCCTAAGCCGCGCTTATTCCGCGTGAGAGAAGCACAGGGCATTGTGAACCGCTTTGGTTTTAATAATTTGGGCGTCGATAATTTAATCGAGAACGTAAAAGCCGCTAAATTCAAAGGCGTGTTGG